>OMUU01000152.1 GCA_900314295.1 uncultured Lachnospiraceae bacterium
TGCGGCGAGCGTCGCGATAGCGAGATAAAACTCGCGCAGCGTGTTTTATCTCGTAATGCTGGTACAGCCCTTTTTGTGCTGGCATAGCGGCGTTTAATAATGTACGGTCGAAGGTCACGGGTTGGCAAACTCGGAATACATGTATTTTAGCTGTTCGGGGTCTGGAATATACTCGTTTCCGTGTATCGTTCCCCGGTAGAGGAGGTAACCATCTTTGTATGCTAAAAGCTGGGTGAAGGGTACCGGGTGCCAGCTGCCTTTGCTTAAGGGCACGGTACAGAATAAGGTAGATCCGTTGTTCTGGCAATAATAAAGAGAGTCTCTGAAGTTGGTATGGACATACATGAGCTCTCCATCATAGAGAATCAGATTTAATTTATTACCCCTGGCCATTTCACAGACAATCGAATCCAGAAGATCAAAGCGTTCCTGGGAATCCAGGGGCTTCTGGAACGCAGTAGACTGCCAGTTGAGCTGGTCTATAAAGTAACAGAGAATACGCTCACTGTCTGTGGTCCCGTCCTGCTGAGAGACGTAGGGCCGCAGTTCGGGATAATCGAAGATGGTGCCGTTGTGAATCTGCGTCCAGCATCTGCCGGTGGAATCCCGGTCGATAAAGGGGTGTGTATTGCTGTATTCCATACCGCCAACGGTTGCATAGCGGATATGAGCCATCATCGAGGACACCACGATTCTCTGGCTGAGACGCTGCTTCAGATAACGGCTTTTGACGGCGCACTCCGGTTCTTTTTCGAGGGAGACAGAACCGCCCTCGTAAAACATGGCCATACCCCATCCGTGCGGATGTTCCACACTGTGGGTGAAAAACTCTTTTAATTCATCGGTATAATCTCTGCTCTGAGATCCGTTTACTGCAAATAATTGGCACAAATGTGATCCGGTTCCTTTCCGTGTTGTTGCTGCTATGGTAACGCAGCTTTCACAAAGTTTCAATGATTTTATCCTGTTTTTGGAGCTGCGGAACTCCTCAGGCGCAAGCGCCTTCGTCAAACAGTCCTCGCTGTGGTTACCATGCGTGCAGCCCAATTTCGAGAATATGTGATTCTCTCGATGTGAGGAACAAGTTATTCTGGTTCGCGAACGCAAAATATGGCCAGTTCGGTCTCCCTGTTTAGCAAGAAGAGAAGAAAAATGCACAAAACCATGACTGATATTCTATAAAAACAAAGCAAACCAACAAAAACAACATAAATCAACATGATTGGATTGACAACACAAGATTTATACACTATGATATAGACACAAAAACAACAAAAACAACATTCGAATGACGCACGACACAACATAAAACAACGGAAAGAAACTATATAATAACGATTCCAAATATTGGAAAATGGGGAGGAAGGAAATTATGAAGATTCTCGATACAAAATTTGTCCGTGGATTTGTGAAAATGGCTGACGATGGTTTTAAGCAGGGATGGCATGAGAGAAATGGCGGGAATCTTTCCTATCGTCTGAAGCCGTCAGAGGTGGAGGAGATCCGGCCGCGTCTGAATGATCATGCGGACTGGGCGCCGATCGGGACCAGTGTTCCGGGACTTGCCGGTGAATTTTTCCTGATCACCGGAAGCGGAAAATACTTCCGGAATATCGCCGTGGATCCGGAAGCCTGCCTTGCAATTATTGAACTGGATGACAAGGGAGAGAATTATCGGATTCGCTGGGGCCTCGTGGAAGGCGGACGTCCAACCAGCGAGCTTCCGGCGCATATGATGAATCATGAGGTGAAGAAGAGGGTGACAAACGGCAGGCACCGTGTCATCTATCACGCGCACACCACGAATATTATCGCACTCACATTTGTTCTTCCCCTGAAAGATGAGATCTTCACACGGGAGCTCTGGGAATCTGCGACAGAATGTCCGGTCGTTTTCCCGGACGGCGTAGGCGTCGTGCCGTGGATGGTCCCGGGAGGAAGAGACATCGCCGTAGCGACCAGCCGTCTGATGGAGAAGTACGATGTTGCGATCTGGGCGCATCACGGAATGTTCTGCTCCGGCGAGGATTTCGACCTTACCTTCGGTCTGATGCATACGGTTGAAAAATCCGCGGAGATTCTTCTCAAGGTTCTGGCCGTAACCCCCGTGAAGCGACAGACGATTACCCCGGATGATTTCCGGGAGGTAGCGAAGGGATTCCATATCAGCCTTCCGGAGCGATTCCTGTACGAGAAGAAAAATCCGGGCGGAATCGAGTAAGAAACAAGAAATGACAGCGCGGCAGAATCCGATACCGCGTG
>OMUU01000151.1 GCA_900314295.1 uncultured Lachnospiraceae bacterium
ACGTCCTTGGCGCTGATGCCGATGGCGCCAAGGTGCTCGCGGACATAATCGTTGGTATATCAAAACATAATAAGCTCTTCGAAAACGCAAAAGGCTCGCCTGTCGCGAAGCGCGTGTAAGAGACTATTGCGATTTCGAAGGCAACAGTCACGCTTCTCTCATGTTCGTGTACCCCATCAGGTACTCGTCGACGCTGCAGGCGCACTTTCTGCCCTCGGTGACCGCCCACACCACCAGAGACTGTCCGCGGTGCATATCGCCGGCCGTGAAGACCTTAGCCACGTTGGTTTTGTAGTGCTCCGGCTCGGTGGCAACGGTGTTTCTCGCTGTGAGATTCAATCCGAAGGCCTTCGCCACATAGTTCTCACACCCGGTAAAGCCCGCCGCGATCAGAAGCAGATCACAGGGAAGGGTCTTCTCCGTTCCCTCAATCATGACCATCTTGCGGTTTTCGAATTTTACCTTGACCGTGACGATTTCCTTGAGGTTTCCCTTCTTGTCGGTGTGATATTCCTTGACCGTTGTCTCATAGACTCTGGGGTCATGGCCGAAGAGTCTGATTGCCTCCTCATGGCCGTAGTCGGTCTTCTTCACCAGCGGCCACTGCGGCCACGGGTTCGACTCTCTTCTCTGAACCGGAGGCTCCGGCATCATCTCGAGCGCCGTGATCGACTTGCAGCCGTGGCGGATCGAGGTTCCGATGCAGTCATTTCCGGTATCTCCGCCGCCGACCACGACGACGTTTTTGCCCTTCGCGCTGATAAAATCTTTCTCCTTCAGGAGCGTCTGCGCATCGCGGCTCGTCTCGGTCTTCCAGACGCCGTCCGTCATCCCGTGATCGAGAAGACTCTTCGTCGTCGCCTTCAAAAAATCAACCGCGTAGTAGATTCCGTGAATCTTGTCCGGATCCGCTCCGGCAAGGGATCTCGGCTGCTTCGCGCCGCACGCGAGAATCACCGCGTCGAACTCCTTAAGAATCTCCTTCACCGACTCCTCTCCGATGTTCACGCCGGTGCGGAACACCACGCCTTCTGCCTCCATCAGCTTCTGACGGCGATAGATGACGCTTTTGTCGAGCTTCATGTTCGGGATGCCGTACATCAGAAGCCCGCCGATCCGGTCCTCACGCTCGAAAACGGTCACCGAATGGCCTCTGTGATTCAGCTCGTCCGCCGCCGCCAGGCCGGACGGGCCGGCTCCCACGACAGCCACCTTTTTTCCGCTTCTGACCTGCGGGATTCTCGGCTGAATATATCCCTTCTCGAAGGCGGTTTCAATGATGAACCGCTCGTTGTCGTGAATCGTCACCGGATCGCCGTACTCACCGTTGATGCAAGCCTTCTCACAGAGCGCGGGGCAGACTCTTCCGGTAAACTCCGGGAAATTGCTGGTTTTGATCAGTCTGCTGAACGCGTGCCGGAAATGGCCGCGGTAAACCTGGTCGTTCCATTCGGGGATCAGGTTGTGAAGCGGGCATCCGGTCACCATCCCGTTCAGCTTCATTGCGGACTGGCAGAAGGGAACGCCACAGTTCATGCAGCGCGCGCCCTGCTCCATCCGGTCCTCTTTTCCGAGGGGCACATGAAACTCCTTGAAGTTCTGCACCCGCTCTTCTACCGGAACATCGGCATTGTCTTTTCTGCTGTATTCAAGAAAACCTGTCGCTTTACCCATCAGGACACCCTCCTTGTCACTTCCTCGAACGCCTCAAGTACGGCATTCTCATGCTTTACTCCCTGCTCCTCGTACTTTCCGATTGCCGTCAGCATTCTCTGGTAGTCGTTCGGCACGACCTTCTTGAAGTCGGGAATCCATTTCGCGAAGTCGGACAGGATCTCGGCAGCCCGCTTCGATCCGGTCTCCTTCTCGTAATCCTCCAGAATGTACTTCAGCTCCTGGATGTCATATTTGTCCGTGAGTTCCTGAAGAGTAACCATATCCTTATTCATTCTGCGGTAAAGAGTGTGGTCGGAATCCAGTACATATGCGATACCGCCCGACATACCCGCCGCGAAGTTCTTGCCGGTCGATCCGAGGATGACAGCCCTTCCGCCGGTCATATACTCCAGGCCGTGGTCGCCGCAGCCCTCCGCGACCGCCGTCACACCGGAGTTCCGGACGCAGAATCTCTCGCCCGCAATCCCTGCCACATAGACCTTTCCGGATGTCGCACCGTAGCAGGCGACGTTTCCGATGATGATGTTCTCATCCGCCTTGAAGGGAGCCTTCGGAGACGGCACAACGACAAGCTTACCTCCGGACAGTCCCTTTCCGAAGCCGTCGTTCGCGTCGCCCTCCAGATACAGGGACAGGCCCTTCGGGGCAAAGGCGCCAAACGACTGTCCGCCGCCGCCGATTGCATGCACAACGAAGGTGTCGTCGTCCAGATCGCTGCCGAACCTTCTCGTGATCTCCGATCCGAGGATCGTTCCAAACGCGCGGTCCGTGCTGGATACCTTCAGCGTAATTTCCTGTTTTTCCGGCTTCTTTCCGGATTTTCCGCTGAGGGCATTCTGGAACTTCGGAAGAAGAACCGCCTCATCCAGCGTCTTCTCCAGATGGAAGTTGTACACGTCCTTCTGGTCGAAGTGCGATTTTTCCGCATGGGCAAAGGAGGGATCCAGGATCAGGTCCATATTGACCTCCGCCGCGCGGTCTGTGATCAGATTGGTCCTCTTCTCCAGGCAGTCGGTGCGGCCGATCATCTCATCCACGGTCCGGAATCCGAGCTTCGCCATGATCTCACGGAGCTGTCTCGCGATGAAGATCATGAAGTTCATGACGTATTCCGGCTTGCCCGCAAAGCGCTTTCTGAGCTCCTCATTCTGCGTCGCCACGCCCACCGGACAGGTGTCCTTCGAGCAGACTCTCATCATCATGCAGCCCATACAGATCAGCGGAGCGGTAGCAAAGCCGTACTCCTCCGCACCGAGCAGAGCGGCGATAGCGACGTCACGTCCGCTCATCAGCTTTCCATCCGTCTCGATGATAACACGGTCGCGAAGGCCGTTCTCCAGAAGGGACTGATGTGCCTCGGAGACGCCGAGCTCCCAGGGCAGTCCCGCGTTATGGATCGAGGAGATCGGCGCCGCGCCGGTTCCTCCGTCGTATCCGGAGATCAGGATGACCTGCGCGCCCGCCTTCGCCACACCGGAGGCAATCGTTCCGACGCCGCACTCGGATACCAGCTTGACAGAAATTCGCGCATCGCGGTTCGCGTTCTTCAGATCATAGATCAGCTGCGCCAGGTCCTCAATGGAGTAGATATCGTGGTGCGGCGGCGGGGAGATCAGAGATACGCCAGGCGTGGAAAATCTGGTCGCGGCTACCCACGGATAGACCTTCTTGCCCGGAAGATGACCGCCCTCGCCGGGTTTTGCGCCCTGCGCCATCTTGATCTGGATCTCGGAGGCGCTGTTCAGGTACGCATTCGTCACGCCGAAACGGCCGGAAGCCACCTGCTTGATCGCCGAGTTCTTCTCGGTTCCGTATCTCGCCGGATCCTCACCGCCCTCACCGGTGTTCGACTTTCCGCCGAGCCGGTTCATCGCAATGGCCATCGTCTCATGCGCTTCCTTGGAAATGGAACCGAAGGACATGGCGCCGGTCTTGAAGCGCTTCACGATGCTCTCCACCGGTTCCACCTCTTCCAGCGGGACCGGATCCTGCTTCGGAACGAATTCCAGCAGGCCCCGCAGCGTATGCGGACGTCTGGAATCATCCACCATATCGGTGTATTCCCGGAACTTGTCGTAGTCGCCGGATCTGACCGCCTGCTGCAAGGTGACGATCGTCTCCGGGTTGTAGAGATGGTCCTCCTTGTCGTTGCCGCTTCTGAGATAATGGAAGCCGACGGAATCCAGAGACGTATCGACGGAAAGGCCCAGCGGATCAAAGGCGTGATTGTGACGGAAGGTGATTCCCTCCTCGATCTCCTTGATTCCGATGCCGCCCACGCGGCTCACGGTTCCGGTGAAGTATTTGTCAATCGTCTCCTTGTCCAGGCCGATCGCCTCGAAGATTCGCGCGGACTGGTAGGACTGAATCGTAGAAATACCCATTTTTGCCGCGGTCTTCACGACTCCGCCGAGCAGCGCCTTGTTGTAGTCGGCAATTGCGGTGTGGTAATCCTTGTCCAGCATGCCCAGATCGATCAGCTCCGCGATGCACTCGTGCGCCAGATACGGATTGATGGCACGCGCGCCGAATCCCAGAAGCGCCGCGATCTGGTGAACGTCTCTCGGCTCCGCACTCTCCAGAATCAGAGATACGGCCGTTCTCTTCTTGGTACGAACCAGGTGCTGCTCTACGGAGGATACCGCCAACAGGGACGGGATCGGGACATGGTTTTCATCGACGCCGCGGTCACTGAGGATAATAATGTTCTTGCCGTTCGCGTAGGCGCGGTCCACGGTGATATTCAGCTGCTCCAGCGCTCTCGCAAGCGACGTATTTTTGTAATAGAGAAGCGATACCACCTGCGCGTGGAAGCCCGGGCGGTCCAGCGACTTGATCTTCATCAGATCTACGCCGGTGAGAATCGGGTGGCTGACCTCCAGCATCGTGCAGTTGCCGCTCTTCTCGTTCAGAAGGTCTCCGTCCGAACCGATGTAAACGGTGGTGTCGGTGACGATTTCCTCACGAAGAGAGTCAATCGGCGGGTTGGTAACCTGCGCGAACTGCTGCTTGAAATAATTGAACAGAAGCTGATGCTGTCTGGACAGAACCGCGAGAGGAACGTCGTGTCCCATCGAAGCTGTCGGCTCGACACCATTTTCCGCCATCGGAAGGATGGAATCCTTGACATCCTCGTAGGTATATCCGAACACCTTGTAGAGGCGGTCTCTCATCTCCTGGCTGTGCACGGGAATCTTCTTGTTCGGGATCGGAACGTCCTTCAGCTGCAGCAGGTTGCGGTCCAGCCACTCGCCGTACGGCTGGCGGTGCGCATAGTACTTCTTGCAGTCATCATCGGAGATGATTTTCTTCTTCTTCGTGTCGACCAGAAGAATTCTGCCGGGCGTCAGACGTGATTTCTTCACCACATGCTCCGGCGGAATATCCAGAACACCGACCTCGGAGGAGAGGATCAGACGGTTGTCGTCGGTAATATAGTAACGGGAAGGGCGAAGTCCGTTCCGGTCGAGCGTGGCGCCGAGCACGTCTCCGTCTGAGAACAGGATGGCGGCAGGTCCGTCCCAGGGCTCCATCATGGTCGCGTAATAATGGTAAAAATCCTTTTTGTCCTCATCCATGAAGCGATTGTGGTTCCAGGGCTCCGGAATCGTCACCATCATCGCCAGCGGCAGATCCATGCCGTTCATGTAGAGGAATTCCAGGGTGTTGTCCAGCATCGCGGAGTCGGAGCCCGATGCGCTGATGACCGGATAAATCTTGTCGATGTCCTTCTCCATGATCGGGCTTGTCATCGTCTCCTCACGGGCGAGCATACGGTCCATATTGCCGCGGATCGTATTGATCTCTCCGTTGTGCGCGATCATCCGGTACGGGTGCGCGCGGTTCCAGGACGGTGTCGTGTTCGTTGAGAAACGGGAGTGCACAATCGCGATCGCCGTCTGATAATCCTTGTCCTGGAGATCGCCGTAGAACCGCCGCAGCTGCTTGACCAGGAACATTCCCTTGTACACGATGGTTCTCGAGGACAGGGAGCAGATGTAGGTGTCGTCCGAGCTCTGCTCGAACTCACGTCTCACGACGTAAAGCTTCCGGTCAAATTCAATTCCTCTGGAAAGCTCCTCCGGCCTCTCGATGAAGCACTGCATGATATACGGCATGCAGTCCAGAGCTGCCTTGCCCAGAATGCCCGGGTTCGTCGGTACCGTTCTCCATCCGAGAAGCTTCAGTCCTTCCTTCTCCACGATGACCTTCATCATCCGCATCGCGAAGGTGCGCTTCATGGTGTCCTGCGGAAAAAAGAACATGCCGACGCCGTAATCTCCGGCGTCCTTCAGCACGATCCCCTCGGCCGCCGCAGCCTTGCGGAAGAAATCATGACTGATCTGCGTCAGAATGCCGACGCCATCTCCGACGGTTCCGGTCGCGTCCTTTCCGGCGCGGTGCTCAAGCTTCTCGACAATGGCAAGCGCATCGTCCAGAACCCGGTTATCCTGGTGTCCGTCGATATTGACAACGGCACCGATACCGCAGGCATCATGATCGTTCTGAAGCTGTCGATACTTTCTGATATGCTGTGTATACTCGTCCATACTTATTTTTCCTCATCTGTGCAGTCTGCGGAAAAATATCCCGCAGGATTTATGAGCTTCTGATCTTTTTATATAGTGATTATCAGGGATATGCAAGCAGATATTTTCGTATTTTCTCTGTTTTTACAGCATTCATCTGCTTTTCTATCATGATTTGTAAGATTTCCATGCATATCCTATGCTTAATTCTATCTACTTTCTGTGCCGGAATCTGGTCAAAATCAATCCTTTATCCGATCTTATTTTAAATACAGTTTTAGGAACCGCCGCGATTTTACCCGCGACAGTTCCTGTTAAATACAATCCATTTTATTATTGTATAAGCTCTTCGAAAACGCCAAAAGGCTCGTCGCACGCGAAGCGCGCATAAGAGGCTATTGCGATTTCGAAGGCAACAAGTGCACTTTCGTGGCGCGCAAGCAGCACGAAAGTGCGAATGCTTGCAGGATTGCGGGAGTGCGCATCACGCAGCAATCCGCAGCTTATACCGCTTCTATCGAGTCCGTTTATCTCAGAGAGAAAAGCAGCTCTCCGTAGGTCGGGTACGGCAGATATTTCTCCGGTACGTAGATTTCCGCCGCGTCTACGTAGCTGCGGAGATTCTCCATATCTGTGAGAATCACGTCATGATAATAACGCGCTCCCTCGAGACCGTCGCGTTTTTCGGCCTTCGCGGTATCCTCGGTGAGCTTTGCGAGAGCGGTTCCGATTTCTCCGGAAAGCGAATCTAGCCTCTTCAGGATTCCGGTCTCATAAGCGCCTCCCTCGTCTCCGAGCAGTGCCTTCTTCTGCGTGCTCTCCTCTGTCAGATCCTTCATGTATCCGAGCAGTCCGCTGGTGAAGTCCTTCCGCACCATCTCTTCCATCGTAAGTGCCTCGATGTGTACGGTCTTGGAGTAATTCTCCAGGAAGATTTCGTATCTGGACTCAAGCTCTTCCTTTGTGAAGATCTTATGCTTTGTGAAGAGCTCTACATTTTTCTCAGAAAGAAGCTTCGGCATCGCATCCGGAAGAGATTTCAGGTTCTCAAGGCCTCTCTTCTCCGCCTCCGCAATCCATTCATCCGTATAGCCGTTGCCGTTGAACAGGATTCTCTTGTGATCATCCAGAATCTTCTTCAGAAGCTTGTGGATCTCCGCGTCAAGATCCTCTGCCGGTACGTCCTTCAGCGCGTCATAGATGCGGGACAGAGACTCTGCCACGGCCGTATTCAGGATGATGTTGGGGTCCGCCACGGAAAGGGAGGAACCCGGCATACGGAACTCGAATTTATTTCCGGTAAACGCAAACGGTGAGGTGCGGTTTCTATCGGTCGTATCCTTGGTGATGTGCGGCAGTACATGAACGCCCATGCCCATCTTCGTCTTGCCGGTTCCGACGAAAGCGGTTCCGTCATCGATCGATTTCAGCACAGCGGCCAGCTCGTCTCCCACGAAGATCGAGATAACTGCCGGCGGCGCCTCATTTGCTCCCAGTCTGTGATCGTTTCCTGCGGTTGCAACAGAGACGCGCATCAGATCCTGGTAATCATCGACTGCCTCGATAACGGCCATCAGGAACACCAGGAACTGGGTATTCTCGGCCGGTGTTCTGCCGGGATCCAGAAGGTTTTCCCCGGTATCGGTGACAATGGACCAGTTGTTGTGCTTGCCGGATCCGTTGATTCCCTCAAATGGTTTCTCGTGAAGCAGACATGCGTAGTGATGCTTGTCTGCGACCTTCTTCATGACCTCCATGGTCAGCTGGTTGTGGTCCACGGCGACGTTGGCCGTCTCGAATACGGGCGCCAGCTCATGCTGGGAAGGCGCAACCTCGTTGTGCTTGGTTTTTGCCGGAACACCGAGCTTCCAGAGCTCCTGCTCCAGATCATGCATGTATTCGGATACCTTCGGTTTCAGAACGCCGAAGTAGTGATCCTCCATCTCCTGTCCCTTCGGCGCCGGAGCTCCGATCAGGGTACGTCCGCACATCAGAAGGTCCTTTCTCTGAAGGTACATATCCTTGTCGATCAGGAAATATTCCTGCTCGGAACCGACGGTGGTATCGATGTGGGTGACCGCATCGTTGCCGAGAAGGTGAAGGACCTTGACCGCCTGCTTGGACAATGCTTCCATGGAACGGAGAAGTGGTGTCTTCTTGTCAAGCGCCTCTCCTCCAAAGGAGCAGAATGCTGTCGGAATGTAGAGGGAGCCGTCCTTGATAAAGGCCGGTGAAGAAGGATCCCATGCGGTATAGCCGCGCGCCTCGAAGGTTGCTCTCAGTCCGCCTGACGGGAAGCTGGACGCATCCGGCTCGCCCTTTACCAGCTCTTTTCCGGAGAACTCCATGATAACCTTTCCATCGCCGGTCGGAGAGATGAAGCTGTCGTGCTTCTCGGCTGTAAGGCCTGTCATCGGCTGGAACCAGTGAGTAAAGTGTGTCGCGCCATGCTCGATGGCCCACTCCTTCATAACCGCCGCAACCGTATTCGCCACGTCAAGCTCCAGATGGCTGCCGTTTTTGATTGTCTTATGAACTGCCTTATACACGTCCTTCGGAAGTCTTTCCTTCATTACCTGGTCATTGAATACCAGGCTTCCGAAGATTTCAGGAACAGATTCCACAAAATCAAGTCTTTTTTCTTCCACTTTTTCTTCCTCCTATTCCGGGAATGTACTTCGCAACAGTGAATACAACTCTTCCGCAGTTCTTTCAGGCCTCCCGGCCGGTCCGCACACGGCCCGACATCCCCGGAGACTGCTGCTATCGCGACGCTCGCCGCACACGAATAATGCGCATTCGTCTGCGGCTCACTGTTCGCGTAAAAAAAAGACAGGCAGAGATGCTCTTATGATTAAGCATCTTTGCCTGTCATCAGTTCCCTATTCTATAAGAACGGCGGCAAAATGAAAATACTTACTTTTACGTATATTAATGAATATACCACCCGACCGGAGTTTCCGGATGCAGATTGATGTTGATCTGCTTGGTCTCCTGGTATTCATCGAGTCCGTGGATGCTCAGCTCTCGTCCTACGCCGCTCTTCTTGTATCCGCCCCAGGGTGCCTGGCAGAAGGTTGGCTGATCGCAGTTGATCCATGTGATTCCCGCGCGGAGTTCCTTTGTGACGCGGAGTGCTCTCGCGCCGTCCCTGGTGATTACTGCTCCGGCAAGTCCGTATTCCGTATCGTTTGCGAGGGCGATGGCTTCTTCCTCGGTCCGGAAGGTCAGGACGCTCAGAACCGGTCCGAAGATCTCTTCTTTTACGATGCGCATATCCGGCGTACAGTGGTCAAAGACCGTCGGCTCGATGTAGTAGCCCTTGTCGCATCCGTTCGCCGTGTACCGTTTTCCGCCGCAGACGAGCTCTGCGCCTTCATCGACTCCCGCTTTGATATACGAGAGTATCTTGTTCATCTGATCCTCGGAAACCACAGGCCCGAGATCCGGGTTTTCCATTCCGGGTCCGATGGTGACGTTTGATGCCTTTTCCGCCAGCCGTTTGATGAAGGCGTCATGGATGCCTTCCTGAATGATCAGCCTTGAAGTGGCCGAGCAGACCTGACCGGCGTTGAAGAAGATTCCGATCATGACCCATTCCACCGCTGCCTCAAGGTCGCAGTCGTCGAAGATAACGACCGGTGATTTTCCGCCGAGCTCCAGTCCGACCTTCTTCAGGTTTCCCGCCGCGGCACTCGCGATTCCCTGTCCCACCTTCGTGCTGCCCGTGAAGGTGATCATATCGACGTCCTCGCTCTCGGCAAATACATTTCCGACATTGGAGCCGCTGCCCAGCACAAGGTTCGCCGTTCCTGCCGGAAGACCCGCCTTCTCAAAGAGATGGAACAGCTTCGCGGTTGAAAGCGGAGCCTTGGAGCTCGGCTTGAATACCAGGGAATTTCCGGCTGCAAGACAGGGCGCAAGCTTCCAGCAGGACATCAGAAGCGGATAGTTCCACGGTGTGATCTGCGCGCAGACGCCGACCGGCTCCTTTACGGTCATGTTGAGCATCTCGCCGAAGCCGTTGTTGGTCGCGTATGCGCCTCCTTCCGGCTTGTCGATCAACCCGGCATAATAGCGGAAGCACTCGGCCGCATCCGAGACATCCCCCTCCGCCTCCCGAAGGGGTTTGCCGTTGTCCAGCGTGTCTGTAACGGCAAGATCATGGGCATTCTCATCGATCAGCTCCGCGATCCGGTACAGGATTCCCGCTCTCGCCACGCCGGACATGTCTCTCCATGTCCGGTCCGTATAGAAGGACTTCTTCGCCGCGGCAATGGCTTCTTCTGCGTCCTGCGGAACGCTGTCTGTCACCACGCCGATCACACTGCCGTCCGCAGGTCCGATTACTTCCTCTGTCTTTCCGGAAACAGATTCCTTCCAGACACCGTCAATATAATTTTTTACGACTTCCATCCGTTCTTCCTCCTTCGTATCACACAGGCTCTTAGAAAACATATACCTTCCGGTCTGCCCGCGGCAGTACCCCTTGCAAGCCGGAGGGAATATGGTTTGAAGCATCGTGTAACAGGTGCGATTAATGACCGGTTACTTTGCCGCTCTTACATCAGCGAGCGACTCGTCCAGTCTGGTAATGACGTCCTTGATATCCTGGTCGGAAATGACGGCTGTCGGCTCGAAACGGATGGTCTTCGCGTTGACCAGCGTTCCGGCGGTCATCACTCTGCGCGCGAACAGTCCCTTTGCGGTTGCGTAGCCCAGCTCGCAGCTCTGGAATTCTACGGCAAGCATCAGGCCTTCGCCGCGGACCTCCTGGATGATATCCGGATATTTCTCCGCCATGGACTGCAGTCCTGCTTTCAGAACCTTTCCCTTTTCTCTGCATACGCCCGGGATATCGTTTTTCAGCATGTAACGGATCGTCGCAAGTGCTGCCGCGCAGCATACCGGGTTACCGCCGAAGGTCGGAGATCCGAGCAGCCACGGGTTATCGATCAGCTGCTGTCCCCACATCTTCGGCTTGAAGATGATTCCGGTGATCGGCATGATGCCGCCTCCGAAGGCTTTTCCAAAGGTCATGATATCCGGAGTGACGCCCTCTGCCTCGCATCTCCACATCGTGCCGGTGCGTCCCATTCCGGTCTGGATCTCATCAAAGATCAGCGCCACACCGGTCTCGTCACAAATGTCACGAAGCTGCTGCAGGTAGCCCTTCGGCGGAACGATGACACCGGCCTCGCCCTGGATCGGCTCCGCGATAACAGCCGCAACGCTCTCGCCGACGGCCTGAAGGTTCTTGATTGCTTTTCTTACATCCTCCGCGTTTCCGTACTGTACATGCTGTACCTGCTGTACCATCGGTGTGTACGGAACCCGGTAGGTATCCTTTCCGCCGACGGAGATGGCGCCCATCGATTTGCCGTGGAACGCGCCTACCATGGAGATATACCATCTGCCGCCGGTAGCGATACGGGCCAGCTTCAGAGCCATCTCCACAGCCTCGGCTCCGCCGTTTGTGAAGAAGCACTGCTGCAGATCGCCGGGTGTGATATCAGCCAGTGCCTTTGCGAGATATCCTCTCAGCGGATCGAGAAGCTCCTGTGAGTGAAGCGCCTGATGATCCAGCTGTTTCTTGACAACGTCCAGGATTTCCGGATTTCTGTGTCCGCAAGTGTAGATTCCGAAGCCGCCGAGACAGTCGATGAACTTCTCACCGTTCAGTCCGTATACATACGCGCCGCCGTCTTCCCACTCCAGAACGGCTCCGCCTTCCGAATCGGAGGAAACGGACTTTCTGTATTTCAGCCAGCCCGGGCTGACATAGTTGTTGAAGTAGTCCAAGGTCTCCGAGACCATTTTCTTCTTTTCGTCTTTTGGAATATCCTTGCTGTCTGTCTCGATAAGCCCTATAATACGATCCAGATCCTTAATTGTTTGTGCTTTGTCTGCCATGATTTTTTCCTCCTGTCAACTTAACTTCTATTACGATAGGTTCTGTAACTGCAGATCCGGTCAACTGTGCATTCAGACAGTTTCGATTCGGTTTCCTGCAAATGATGATAAAAAAAGCGTATCCGCCATGATGAGTGACAGATACGCCTTTGTATCGGTGCTGTTATAATTCTAACTGCTGATTCTATTCTAGCAAATGACAATCACAGATTCCATTCCCGAATTCTGCGATTTTTATACCTGATTTCGGTTACACTACTGTATAAGCTCTTCGAAAACGCAGACAGGCTCGCCTGTCGCGTAAGCGCGCGTAAGAGACTGAATGCGATTTCGAATACTTGTAGGATTGCGGGAGTGCGAAGCACGGAGCAATCCGTAGCTTATACAGTTTGTGGCACGAAATCCGTAAACGCTATCGAACCAACCGACTGCATATGAGGTGACAAAATAATGGATACCAATCACTTACTGATCTTCAGCGATCTCCTGTACTCTCTATATACGTCTGACGATGCGGAGGGAATCAACCGCGATCTCCTCGCCTACCTGCGGATGCTGATCCCGAGTCCCTATGCCAGTCTTCTGACCGCCGACCCGGATGCGCCCCGCTTTACCTTCAACGGTGTTTACTGTGATCCGACGGATTTTGCCAGCGCGGAGCAGAACTACATCGACAACTATGAGGACGATGAAATCCAGTGGATGCTTCACTCCAAGGTCTCCACCGTTCTCCGGGAGAGCGACCTTTTGAAGAACGAGAGCCGCCTTCATTCCGCGATCTATGAAAAATGCTACCGCCCGTACCACATCTACGACACCCTCCAGATGTCGATCGTCTACGAGCGGAAATTTCTCGGCGTGATCACTCTGTTCCATACCCGGGAGGACCCGCCATTCACTGAGGATGACATGACCCTCCTGAAGTCTCTGGACAAGCATCTGAACTACATCTACGGCAATCTGCTTCTAAAGCGCCCGAAGGAGCGTCCTGGCCGGTCTTCTTCCGCGCTGACAGATACCGACCGGACAGATACCCTGATTGAGCAGGCAGGACTTACCCGGCGGGAATCCGAGATCGTTCGTCTCGTCATGAAGGCGATTCCGAATGCAAAAATCCGCGAGCAGCTTCACATCACGGACAACACGCTGCAGAAGCATATGCAGAATATCTACCGGAAACTGCACATTTCCTCGCGGCTGGAGCTCTTCCGGATCATGTCCGGCTCTTAAGGGTTATACTCGTGATTTTGCCGCAGCACATGGTGAAGATGACGTGGTTATCCATGATCTCTTCCTCCGGCATCGTGAACAGGTTTTTCTCCAGTGCGATGATGTCCGCATATTTTCCTTCTTCCAGGCTCCCGATCTTATCCTCCATGTGGTACGCTCTCGCGGCGTTATAGGTGTACCCGGACAGAGTCTGCAGCATCGTCAGTTTTTCCTCCGGATTAAACCCGGTCGGCCGGTGCTGATAGTCCTTTCGCGTGACAGCGGTGTATATCGTCTGGAACGGGTCGATGCCGACCACCGGAAAATCCGTGCCGATTGCCAGAGTGCCGGTCGCTTCCTCCATGGAGCGAAGCGGCCACTCATAGCGAATCCGCTCTTTTCCGATGTGAAGGATCTTGCCGTTTTCGTCCAGAACCAGATGCGCCGGCTGCATGGACGGAATGACGTGAAGCTTCCGGAACCTGGGAATGTCCGACGGATCGATGTTCTCGATGTGCTCAATCGTGTTGTGATAATCCCGATCGCCGTTCGCGCGGATCGAATCCTCGAACAGATTCAGCGCCATCCGGACGGACCCGTCCGCGATGCAGTGCAGCCTGACCGAAAGTCCTGCCTTATTTGCGGCAATGACGGACCTCTTAACATCGTCGTACTCCCGAAGGGGCACGCCGATCCCGCAGGTATCCGGCCGGTCCGTGTAGGGCTCCAGCAGCAGACCGGTGTACGTCTCCGTGACCCCGTCCAGGAATCCCTTCACGCCCGGAATATCAAACCACTTCCCGGCGAACCTCCGCTTCCACTCTTCCGCCCCGGAAAAATCCGTGTACCCGAACAGGCGCGGAAACAGATACAGGTGGGCGCTCATTCTGTCCTCTTCCGCCATCGCATGCACCATCTCGCAGAGATGGGTGTTCTCCTCATCATAATCCGGTGCAAACATCTCGCTAAGTGCCGTGATGCCATATCCCGCCAGCACCTTTTCGAAATCCTCTATGATCTTCTCGTATTCCTCGTCCGGAAATGTCCGGAACACCTTGTCCGCAGGCTCATACGCGGCCGGCTCGATCAGCATTCCACTCAGCTCTCCGTCCGCAAGAAGACCGACGGACCCGCTCTCCGGCTTCATATCCGGCGTAATGCCGCACAGCCGGAGCGCCGCGCTGTTCAGCCAGTAGCTGTGTGCGTCCGCGCACTTCAGCAGAACCGGTCGGTCCGGAACCACCGCGTCCAGACTTTTTTTCGTCGGAAGCGTCGTCGTTCTCCACTTCGGAAGAAACCAGCCGCTTCCGCGGATCACCTTCTCCTCCGGATGCTTCGCCGCATATTCGCCGACGATCCGCGCGCAGTCCTCCTCAGATACGGAATCCGCGATCTCGCTGCACACGTGATCGCTGTTCTCCATCGCTCCGGTAAAAAAATGCGTGTGCGCGTCGATGAATCCCGGCATCACCAGCCGGTCGCCGAAATCCAGAACTCTCGTGTCCGCCGGAAGCATCCCGCCGTCCGTTTCATAGGGAAGGATTTTTCGTATCACCTCATCCTCCACAAGAATCGCCTCCGGCTTCGGCAGCTCTTCGTGTCCGCTGTAAACCGCCGTACTTCTGATCAGATATTTCATTCTACTCGCCTCACAAACTGAATTTCCGTCTGACCGCGTCCGTAAGATATTCCGCCGTGCCCTGCACGCCGAAGAGACTGCTGTTGATCATGATGTCCTTATATCTCTTGTCGTCCGGCAGATAGCCCGCATAGTGCATCTGGTACTCATCCCTCGCGTCATCCACCGCCTTTATCATACGCCGCGCCTCCTGCTCCTCCAGCTTGAGGTCATAGACGCAGTGATGCAGCCTGTCCTGATAGGACGCGTAAATGTAGATATGCATCGTGTTCGGCATCTCCGCCAGAATAAAATCAGAACAGCGCCCGACAATGATGCAGGATTCCCTCTGCGCCAGGAACTTTATGATATTCTGCTGTGTGTGAAAGATTTTGTCCTGCACATCACTGGTACCCCCGCCCAGCGGAAACTGCATCCGGGAGAAGGGATTCTCAACTCCCTTCCTTGCGGACTCCTCCGACTCCTCAATCACCGACGCCGGAAGATCCAGCTCCTGCGCCGCCTTCTCGATCAGGTCCCTGTCGTAGTACTCAATCCCGAGTTCTTCTGCCATTCTTTTGGCAATCGGCCTTCCCATGCTGCCGAACTGCCGGTTCACGGTAACCACAAATTTGCTCTTGCTCATAATCCTTCCTCTTTTCAAACGATCTGCCCATCTGCAGATCCTCATTCTTTTTCAAACGAAATATTTTTTTCTTCCGCCTGCTACATGACAAAGCCGCAGACCAGATAGGCGGCCACCGAAGCTCCGGCGGCAATCAGTACATACGGGAGCTGCGAGAGTGCATGCTCCATGTTGTCGATTCCCGCGCTCTGTGAGGACAGCAGCGTCGCATCTGTATAGAAGCAGGCATGACTTCCGAAGGCGCCGCCGGAAATGACGGCAGCCATGATCAGGATCGTGTTCGCGCCCACTGCTGCTCCCAGCGGAAAAACAATCGGCGTGACAATGGCGCTCATGCCCCAGAGAGACCCGGTTGTAAACGCCAGGGTTGCAACCAGGACAAAGGTAACCGCCGGGAACACAGATTTCGTGAGAATCGGTTCGGCTACCTGTATGATGAAGTCCGTCATTTTCATATCCGCAAGCACTTTCTCAAGCGAAAACGCCATGATCAGAAGAATCAGAATCGGCAGCATATCGGCGAATCCCTTACAGATTGTCGTATAGAAGTCTTCCAGACGGATGACCTTTCTTGGGACATACATCACGAAGCAGACAAGGATACCTACCACTACCGCGAGGAGCAGATTGCTCGTGATGATCGCAAGGGCGACAAGTACTCCCATCGGGATGATGAAGTCCCAGATGTTTCCCTCTTCTGTATATCCTTCTTCGTCATGATTATATTTCCGGCTCTTTTCGCTGTAAACCATTCCGGTCTCCGCGACACGCTGATACGCTTTTTTCATCGCTCCCATCTTCGGCATGACACCGAGGCAGAACAGAAATACGATCAGAAGCGTAAAAATCGGGTAAAAAAGATACGGAATCGCGTGCGTGTACGCCTGAAGGCCGGTCGCATAACCGAGCTTCTTCACGCTGTCCTGATCCGCGAAAATGCCGGCGTAGAATACGGCCCATGTGGAGAACGGAAGCATGACGCACACCGGCGCTCCGGTGGCATCCAGCATAAAGGCCAGTGCTTCTCTCGGAATTTTTCTCTTATCATAGACTCCCTTCATGCAGACGCCGATGCTCAGCACATTCAGATAATCATCTACAAAAATGAGAATTCCCATGATGAAAGAAGTAAATAATGTCTTCCTTTCTGTATTGCACACCTTGGACACGAGCCTTGAAAACCCATAGCTGCCCTTGGATGCCGTCAGCAGCGCGATCAGGCTGCCGAACAGACCGCAGACGATCACAATCCAGACATTTTCGGCGAGTGTATCCTGGATAAGCTGACACCACTTCGTCAAAAAGCTTCCCTTATAATAGACCAGACACGCGAGCAGAGATCCCGCGATCAGAACCTCCGCGCATCTCTTTGTCACGATCGCGATAACGATAATAGCCAGGATTATCAATACTGCCAGAAAACCGGTTGATACCATGTGCTTCACCTCACTGCTTATCTAAAATCTGTCAACGGTTACGATCAAGAGACGTCCATGAAATCCATAAAAAATAGACAGGAACGAATGCTTCGCATTCGGCTGCGGATCATTTTTCGCGTAAATAAAAGGGCATGCAGAATCAATCCACATGCCCCATTGCACTGTCTGTATCCGGCTGTTCGTGTATCATCTCTTCAAGCGTAAACGAGATAAAACACGCTGCGCGAGTTTTATCTCGCTATCGCAACGCTCGCCGCACACGAATACTTCGCATTCGGCTGCGGCTCACTGTTCGCGTAA
>OMUU01000149.1 GCA_900314295.1 uncultured Lachnospiraceae bacterium
AACAGCCAGTAATGCTCAGGCAAAGGTACTGTAAAATCTTAGCCGTTTTAGTCGCGTGTGAACAGTAACGTGACTGTCCCGGCAGGGATGATAAGAACAAATGTGACTGCCTCCCCGGCAGTTGGCCTTACGCAGCCTGATCCTTCATCTGAGCGATGAAATACGGAATCGCTACAAAAACAATTCCGCCGATCATGTTGCCGATTGTGACCGTAATCAAATTGTAGAAATATCCTCCGATGGTAATTGCCTGTCCCGCCGGATTCAAAAGAGCCACGGTAAGCTGGGTCATATTCGCGATGCTGTGCTCGAATCCGCAGGTTACAAACGCGAACAGGCACCACCACACCATGATCAGCTTTGCCACCTCATTCTTTAATTTCACGCCGCACCAGGTTGCAAGGCATACAAGAATATTACACAGAATACCGCGCATCAGAAGCTGAACGAACGGAGCGCTCATCTTTGCCGCCGCGCCTTTCGCAAGGAAGGTGGAAACCGCTTCCGTATTCATTCCGGAATAATGGAACAGAAGTGCCAGAACAATCGCACCCAGCAGGTTTCCAATCCAGCAGACGATCCAAACCTTACAGGCATCTCCGATCCGGATTTTCTTCTTCAGAACTCCGCTCATCATCACCAGATTATTCCCTGTGAAGAGTTCGGCGCCCGCCATAACCACAAGGCTCAGGGCTACTCCAAAAGATACGCCCATGACGATCTTCGTATACGGCGCTCCGTTCAGGAGTCCCCCCTCCACATTGGTGAGCAGATTTCCGAATCCGATAAACATTCCCGCAAGGGCGCTCAGAAGCAGATATCCAAGTGGATTCTTCTGAAGCAGATTTCTCTTCGCAACCGCGCTATTCGATAAAGCATCATATTCCTGACCAAACATGCATCCATCTCCTCCTCTTTTTTTACATTATTCCTGATCAGATGTGGAACCTGTTGCTCTCTGAACAACCGAACCAGGCTCTACCTATACTTTATCTGAATTCACTGAATTTTGCATCTTTTTCTTGCGGGATTTCTGCACAAAATTCCACGCTCCGTTTTCGATATGTGAGCCAGAAATTTGTGCTTATACGCACAATTTATCCGGATATATCCGATAAACTCTTGGTGATATGTGGCAGAGCATCTCATAATTGAAGCTCGCGGCCGGGTCTGCAATCTCCTCAATCGGAATATACGCTTCTCCGTCATGTCCGACCAGCGTGACAACATCCTCCACTTTTACATCAGGAATATTGGTGACGTCAACCATCATCTGATCCATGCACACGCGTCCGAGAATCGGCGCGGATTTTCCGTGGATCAACACTCTGCCCCTTGAAGACAAAGCTCTCGGATAGCCATCCGCGTATCCCGCCGAAACGGTGGCAATCTTCGTGACCGGACGGCTCGTGACAAAGGTAGCCCCATAGCTCACTCCCTGTCCCGGTCCCACGTCCTTGACATGAATGACATGCGCCTTCCAGGCGAGCGCCGGAATCAGATTGAGTCTATCCTTCTTCACCTCCTCCGAAGGATAGATTCCATAGGTAATAATACCCGAACGAACCATATCGAAACGATGCGGATCATCCGGTTCATACTCCATGATCGCGGCACTGTTGCATACATGCCGAATCGGTATTCTGACACCTCTCTTTTCCAACATAGAAAGCATGTCATCGTATTTCGCGAATTGTCTCCCACAGTAGGTTTTGTCTGTCATATCCGCACATGACAGATGAGTGAAAAGGCCCTCAATCTCCACGTTCGGAAGTTCGGAGATTTTCTGAATCTCATCTGCGGCCTCCTCCGTGACCTGAAAACCGATTCTCGTCATTCCCGTGTCAAGTGCGATGTGAATGCGCGCCGTCTTGCCCTCCCGGACCGCTGTCTCACTCAGATTCCGGGCATCCTCATAATGATAAATGCTCGGCCGGATATCCCACGCAATCATCTCGCTGTACTGCAGCGGCGAGGTATATCCCAAAATCAATATGGGACGCACAATATTGTGCTCCCGGAGCTCCACTCCCTCTTCCAGTGTTGCGACTGCAAAAAAATCCGCAATATCCTCCAGCGACTGCGCGACCCGCACAGCACCGTGTCCGTATGCGTCTGCCTTTACCACCGCCAGGACCTTCGTTCCCGGCAATAATCTTTTCCTGGCCTCCTCCACGTTGTGATGGATGGCTGCAAGAGAAACCTCTGCATACGTTCTCAGATACTTATTCATGACTGTTCCTTCTTTCGGTTCCTTTAATTCTGTCCGCAACTGCCCGCTGTTTCCTTACTTTTTCTGCGGGTCCGTCGGCTTGCGAATCGCCGAGTATACATTTTTCACATTCTTCAGGACCACATGTGTCCTCGTATCCTTAATGCCGGGCAGCTCCATGATCTTCCGATGAATCTGGTCAAGCTCCTCCGGAGAGTTGCAGGCCACCTTCAGAAGCAGATCCATACTCCCTGTGACATAGTAACAGGAAACAACGCTGTCCATCTCCTGAATTGCTTCCGCAAATCCGTCATAGTACATCGGCTTCTCAAGCGCAACCTCCATCAGAGCTGTCATCAGATTGCCGACCTGGTTTTCATCGACAATAATCGTATATTTATCGATCACGTGGCTCTCCTCCAGCTTGTGAATACGCTCAATCACGGCAGAAACCGAAAGATGAATCTGCTTGGAGATGTTGGACGCTGTCTCCCTTGCATTTTCCTGTAACGCCTTTAAAATCTTGTAGTCGATCTGATCCATATAGCATTGCCTCGTCTTCTATTTTTGCAGAATTCCAAAATTATTCCGACGGGTTAAAGTATACACGATAAATTTTCATGTGCAAGCAGAAAATATTATCTGTCCTGCATCAAACGCCTCCTATTTCGATATCCGACGGTTCTCGGAATTGGGGGCTGAATTGTTGTGAATCATTTTCGATTATCCCTCACGCATTCCGCCTTGTCGTCAGAAACTGAACCGCTGCGCCGGCCGCAAACAGAACGACCATCACAAGATTCTGGAGATTCACATTGCCCGATATATTCGTCCTCATCAGCGCCAGCGCGTGCACGGACGCAGCCGCACCCGCACCTGAGGTAATAAAAATCACCGCAGGCCTGGAAAATCTCACCGACACGACACCGAAAAGTACGAACCCGGCAGCCATCAGCACATAGAGCAGCACCTTCCAGGCCCGTCCATCCGGAAACGGAATCAGACGGATGACAGACGCCGCCAGAATACCGCAGAAGAGAAAGACTCCCGCCAGATAGATTCGATAGG
Source organism: uncultured Lachnospiraceae bacterium (assembly GCA_900314295.1). Taxonomy (GTDB): domain Bacteria; phylum Bacillota; class Clostridia; order Lachnospirales; family Lachnospiraceae; genus Bilifractor. Next base: position 3,281 of record OMUU01000149.1, read on the forward strand.
CAAAAAAGCAGAGCAGAAAACCGCAGACGGCACCGATCAGCCACGGCGCATACCGTGGTTCCGAAAGGAATTTGGAAGAGATTGTCTCGCCGAGATAGAGGCCGAGTACGAACCCGGTCACCGAGATCCAGAACCGCAGCAGCCTGAACCCGAAGAAACATTGAAGAATCCCCAGGATCAGGCTGCCAACTGCCAGAGCCTCCGTGAGCCCTGACATCACTTCAGAGATTGCACCGGACATCAGATATGTTCTCCGGCCTTAAACACGTAACCGCATTTCTCGCACTTCGAATCCTCTGCGAGAATACTCTCCTTCGTGAATACCTCCACAATTTCGCCGCAAATCGGGCACTTTACCTCCTGCAATACAGGGGTCTTCTTTGCTCCCTCACATCCGTCCAATACTGCCATAAAAATTCTCCTTTCTCCTTTCGAATCCCTCCGGACAACCGTCGTATCTTTATCTGACAAGCAATCCGAATGACAGCTGCTACAAACCTATCTTAATACAAATACAAAAAAAGTAAAAGCGAATTTGTCGCACGTTTTCATATTAAGCAGCGAAAAGGTTACAGTTCACTCACAACTATATTCGGCAAGGATTTTACAGTCCTGTTACCATTCGCAAA
>OMUU01000157.1 GCA_900314295.1 uncultured Lachnospiraceae bacterium
AAAGTGGCGAAAACTGTGAAAAATCTGCCGACTTTTGGCAGTTTTCGCAAGGTTCGTTACTACCTTATTATCCCAAAATCAGGAGATGGGCACCAGTGTACCGATTATTTACCACTTACATTAATGAGAAAGAGATTTGCTATTAAATGGATTTGCTGTAAAATTAAATTGAAATTGAGATTTGGCGAATCGTTACAAGTGAATTTGTTATGAGACGGATTTTATTAATGAAAGGATTTGCAGATGAGCGAGATTCATACGAGCGATGAGGATTTGAAAGCGGTCGTTTCCAATGCGGTGGATGAGTCGGTTGCGCGTGCCTTCAAGAGATACGGAGGCCCGGGCAGAAGAAGGGGAATCGGGATCAAGGGAGTCCTGCTCCTGATCGTTCTGGTTGTGGCATGTATCTTTGGTGTGAAGGGATATTCATCCTGGCGGGTAAACCATGAACAGGTGAAGCCTGTAGAAGATCATGACCTTACGCTGGAAAATCATGGGATTTTCGGATTTAAGGCGGCGGATTTCGAAACGCCGATTCTTGGCCTGGCAAAGAAAAAGCAGGTTTTGATCGTAGAGGAGCGGGACACCTCCGTGAATACGACGATTACGAATACGGGATTCATGAACTGGGCTATTTTCAATAAGTCGCAGATCCTGACGATCCACGGGACCGGCGAGTACACCATTGATCTGACGAAGATTACCGCGAAGGATATCTCGCTGGACAAGGATAAATATCAGATCACGATCAGGATTCCAAAGGCAGAGTTACATTCGGTCGTCTTTGATCCGTCGAAGACGGAGGTCGGGGATACCAGCAGAGGCTGGCTGGCATTTGGCGATATCAAAATGAACGCGGAGGAAAGCAAGAGCTTTGAATCGGAGGCGATTGAGAAGCTTCGAGAAAGCCTGAGCACAGAAGAGGCGATGAAACAGGCGGATTCCTTTGCCAGAATGCAGGCTTATGAAACGTATGAGCCGATTGTAGAAGGGGTATCGCCTGCTTATAAGGTCAAAATTGATTTTCAGGATGAGGAATCGGGAGACAGCTCTGTTTCTTCAGTGAGCAATTCATAATCGCGTGGGGAGGATGCGGAAAATGGGTTTTTTGTTTGTCGCATTGGGAGGGGCGCTGGGCGCTGTCGGAAGGTATGCGATCAGTTTGCTTCCCGTGAAGACGGATTTTCCGGTGTTGACGCTGGTCACAAATATCGCCGGAGCGGTTCTGATCGGCTTTGTGGTCGGTATCGCTTCCGGACGAGAGGGCGTGTCGGAGAATGCGGTGCTGTTCTGGAAGACAGGAGTATGCGGAGGCTTCACCACTTTTTCAACCTTCTCGCTGGAGGCGTTCCGGCTGCTGGAGAAGAAGGCATATATCCCGGGCGGAATCTATATCGTGCTGAGCGTCGTTTGCTGCCTGTTTGGGATATACTGCGGAAAGAAGCTGGCTATGCTTTTCTGACAGGATTGCGTGAATGCGTGAATGTAACCGGGAATTTGTGATTGGTATGAACAAGACAGAATAAAAGTGAGGATGATTTAATGGCTGAGATAATTAAGGCGGTAATAAATGAGGACGTGTCGGAAACACTGGAGCAGTACGTAAGGGAGGCACCGGAGGAAATGCGGCCGGGGGTCCGCACGATGCTGGATGTGTTCGGCAGCGGTGATTGCGGAAAGGCGGAGGAACTGTGCAAGAAAATTCTGCAGCAAAAGCCGGACTATCCCTTTGTACAGACGGTTTACGGGGTATGTTTGTTTGAGAAGGGAAAATTTGCGGATGCGGAGCAGGTATTTCATGAGGTGCTCGAGGCGCATCCGGATTTTGAAAAGGCAGGCATACAGCTGGCAAAGGTATACCACGCGCAGAAGAAATATCGTGAAGCAGCGGATGCATTCGGCAAAATCCTTCCGTTAAAGGAATACGAGCCGATGGTTTATTCTTCGTATGGCGACTGCCTGGAAAATCTTGGATTGAAGAAAAAGGCACTGGAGGCGTTCCGCGAGGACATCATCCAGTACGACAAGGAGAAGTTTGTACCGCACGAGAAGTGGCTGGACGGAGTGTTCCAGAGAGCGCTGGAGCTTGAGGTATCCATGAATCAGGATCTGTTTCTGAAGGATCTCGAGGATTACAAGGATTTCCTGAAGCATGCGCAGCATGTCGCGGATTACCAGAGCTATCTAGCGGATCTGATCGTGGTCATGAGTATGGAGTTGGAGAAAAAATGGCTCCGGAATCCGTTCGTGGAATTTGTGACCTTTGTGTCAAGGCTCGGTGTCATGCAGGGTGTATATCAGGAAACCATTACCAGTGCATATATTGCTGCAGAGTCGTATAATCTCCGCGACGACAGAGAGATTTCTCCTCTGCTGGAGGATTTTGTCAACAATATCTATTCGGAACAGCATATGGCCGAGATGGACAACGCGTCAGACGAATATGTGGCAAATGGTATCCGGATTAACACCAGGATTGCTTGCTGGCAGATGATTCAGTATCTGCCACAGCATGAGAATGAGATCTCTTATTTCCAAACACATTATCCACAAAGCTATCTGCTCGCAGCGGAGCTGATCGGACGCATTCGGAATGATGCGGCCGCCTTTGAAAAGGAGCTTCTTCAGGATATTCAGAAGTATGGGGATATGGATGATATTGAGCTCAACGATCTGCGCGGACGGCTGGAGGACTCCTATCATGAAATGATGAAAAAGCAGGAGCCGGTAATGCAAAATGGCGGTACCTATCGACGCACCTCGAGAAAAATCGGAAGAAATGAGCCCTGCCCCTGCGGATCCGGAAAGAAGTATAAGGATTGCTGCGGAAAAGGAAAATGACGGAAGAATACAAGATGCTGTTGGAATTGAATGGCAGGAACCGCATGCTACTGTAATTGAATGGCAGGAAGCGTATACTGCTGTTGTACTCGTACTGCTGCACTTACCATCCTCCTTGCAAGAAAATAATCCTGATGGTAACTTTTCCAGACAAATACCATCGAGACTGGCCGAAGCCGTTTCTGATGGTAAAAACGCAGCGCGTTTACCATCGAGACCGGACGGAGTGGTTTTTGATGGTACTAGAGCCACTGAGATTACCATCGAGATTGGCCGAAGTGGTTTCTAATGGTACTAGAGCCACTGAGATTACCATCGAGATTGGCTAAAGTGGTTTCTGATGGTACTTATATCACCGGATGTACCATCCCTCAGTCAGAAATAAAAACTTGACGGTAACCCTTCCCAGAAACAAAGTTTGATAATATCCACACCGGTGTTTTTCCGGCCATAGCGAATAGAAAGAGACTGCCGTACAGACAATTGTATCTGTGCGGCAGTCTCTTTTCGGCTGTTGTAGCAATTTCAACAAGCTGCTGCTCAAAAATCGGCCCTCTTCAGAGTGCCGATCAAGCGCAGATCACTTTTTGTAGGGCGCCGGCTGCATATCCGGTGTCACGACGCCCTTCTGCAGCATGATGTTTGCGTAGAGTGCGGTCTCGCCAGTGGAGACAACACAGTATGCGGTCTTCTCGGTCTCCTCGTAGAACTTAAATCTCTCGATGGTACCGATGGCGTCCGCTCCGCGCTTGTCATATTTAGCAACAATCTCTTTGTAGGTATCCCAGATCGGTGTCTCGACGTTGTCGCCGGGCATAACCTCCATTAGGTTAACCGGATGCTCGACATAGGGATCAAGCGGGAAGAGCTGGAGAATCGCATCGAGGATCTCCGGTACGCCGTGTCCGTCCATGCGGACAATGACTGCATTCTTACCCTTGGTCGGAACCGGGAAGTTTCCGTCGCTGATTACAAGGCGGTCAGAATGTCCCATCTCACAGATAACCTTCAGAAGCTCGGGCGGCAGGATTGCCGGTACGTTTTTTAACATGGTAAAAACTCCTTTCTCTGTGGTGATTTACACCATATCTATATAGTTTGCTGACATTTATTTTATCTTCTTTCCGGGCACAATTCAATAGAAAAATGAAACGTTTCGCTATAAAAACCGAAACGTTTCGGGAAAAGTGATTGACAGGAGCATCGCATCATCTTATAATAAGTTCAAAACCGAAACGATTCGGCCTTGAAGGGGTTTTGAGACTCCGGATGGGCATGATTACAAGGAGGGTAATTACATGGCACTCGTTACTTCGAAACAGATGCTTCTGGACGCGCAGAAGGGACATTATGCAGTCGGCGCTTTTAACGCCGAGAATATGGAGATGGTTCAGGCTATTGTTCAGGCGGCCGAGGAACTTAAAGCACCGGTTATGATTCAGACGACCGGCGGCACGCTGAAATATGCCACTCCGAAGATGTTTGCAAATATGGTGAAGGCAGTCGCGGAGACTGCGAGTGTACCGGTATGTATTCACCTGGATCACGGCCCGAGCTTTGATATGGCGGTGAAATGCATTTTTGCAGGGTACACCTCTGTCATGATTGACGGTTCGAAGCTTCCGTTCGAGGAGAATATCGCAATCAGCAAGAAGGTAGCGGACATGGCCGCGGCGGTGGGAATTCCGACGGAGGCTGAGCTCGGCAAGGTCGGCGGAAAAGAGGATGACACCGTTTCTTCCGGAGATGATATCTATACCGATCCGCAGGAGGCAAAGGAATTTGCGGAGCGCACGGGCATTTCTTCTCTGGCGGTCGGAATCGGAACCGCTCACGGCTTCTACAAGGGAACACCGGTCCTGGATGTGAACCGTCTGGCTGAAATCCGCGAGGTGGTGGATATTCCGCTTGTACTGCACGGGGCTTCCGGACTGACAGATGAGCAGGTGAGAAGCTGTGTGGAGAGAGGAATCTGTAAGGTTAATTTTGCGACGGAGCTTCGGAAGGCATATACAGATGCCGTCAAGAAGTACATCAGCGAGGACCCGGATGTATTCGATCCGAAGAAGTATCAGGCAGCCGGCAGGGCGGCAGTTGTAGAGCAGGTGAAGTACCGTATGAAGGTCTGCGGCTGCGACGGCAAGGCAAAGATCTGAGAATTTATCCGTTTCTGTATGAAGGTCTGTGGCTGCGACGGCAAGGCGGAGATCGGAACCTTCATTAGAGCATCAGGAGACAGCAGGGTATTTTCACCGGAAAGGAGGAACTATGGCAGCGACGGTAAAGGACATTGCGGCAAGGGCCGGGTGCGGCGTGGCGACAGTTTCCTCCTATCTGAACGGCGGAAATGTCCGGCCGAAGAACCGGGAGAAGATCGAGAAAGCGATCGGGGAGCTTCATTATGAAGTGAACGAGACGGCGCGGCAGTTGAAGACGAATCGGACGAAGATGATCGGCGCGGTAATTCCCGAGCTGAACAGCACGTTTTGCGCGCGTGTTCTGAGTGAAATTGAGGATATTCTCCGTCAGCACGGGTATGCCATGCTGGTGTGCGACTGCCGGACCGACAGCAAGAGAGAACGGGAGGCCGTGGATTTTCTTCTGAAACGCAGAGTGGACGGGCTGGTCGTGCTGCCGGTGGATGCGACGGGAGAGAATCTCCGGAAGTTCATTCGCACGGAAAAACCTGTGGTATTGATCGACCGGCAGATCGAGGGACTTGATGTGGATTCGGTCTGCGTGGATAATCGGGCGGCCATTCGTTCGGCCGTGGATCTTCTGGTGTTGAAAGGACACACGCATATCGGAATGATTGCGGGACCGGAGGAGATCAATGCGGCCAGGCAGCGGATGAAGGGATACCGGGAGGCCTGTGAGAGAAACGGCATTGTCTGTTCGGAGGATTATATCTTCCACGGAGATGACTCGATCGAGAGCGGTACACGCGGAATTGAGACTCTTCGGGAGATGCATCCGGAGATGACGGCGGTGGTGATCTCGAATTACCGGATGACGATCGGTGCCATGATCGGCGCCAATGAATCCGGAATTGAAATTCCGCGGCAGCTTTCTGTTGTGGGATTTGACAACCCGCAGTTTGCAAGAGCAGTTCACCCGAGGCTGACAATTATCAACCAGCCGGTCGATGAAATCGGTGAGAAGGCGGCGGAGATCATGCTGCAGCGGCTCGGCGAGATCGAAGATACGCAGGATAACGGTGCAGACCCGGCGGCGCGCAGGCATATCTGGCTTGAAACGTCTATCGTGAATGGAAAGTCGGTCTTGGATTTGAAGGCTGAGGGAAGAAGGAATATTGCCGGAACGAAGGCCGGTATCGGATCAGAGTGATACATGGAAAACAGGGACTGGCCTGACCCGAACAAGGAGTAGTGACGTATGGGAGAGTTTTTACTTGGAATTGATATCGGAACGAGTGCCTGCAAGGTAGCGGTCTTTGACCGGTACGGCAAGGTGGAGGCATCCGCGACGGGAGATTATCCGGTTTATTATCCGCACCCGGGCTGGGCGGAGCAGAACGCGGAGGACTGGTACCGGGGCGTCTGCGAGGCTCTGGCAAAGATCTGGGCCGGAGGGGGCGTAAAGCCGGAGGATATCTGCGGAATTGGAATCGACGGGCAGGGATGGTCCGCTATTGCCCTGGATAAAGAGGGGAAAAATCTGACGAATACACCCATCTGGATGGACACGCGGGCGCAGTCCGTATGCGACAGGATCAATGAGCGGGTCGGACCGGACAGAATTTTTCAGCTGGCCGGGAATGCGCTGCAGCCTTCGTATACGACGCCGAAGGTCCTCTGGTACAGGGAAAATCTTCCGGAGGTCTATGCACACACAGACAAGATCCTGCACGCGAACGGCTACATCGGCTATCGTCTGACCGGGAAGATTACGGAGGATATCTGCGATGCCTACGGCTGGCATTGCTTCGACATGAGAAAGGGAACCTGGGATTACGATATGGCTTCCGAGATCGGCATCCCGAAGGAGTTCCTGCCGGAGATTGTAAACTGTGACCAGGTGATCGGAAAGGTTACAGCGGAAGCGGCGAAGGAGACCGGCCTTCTGGAGGGAACACCGGTGGTGGCAGGCGGCCTTGACGCGGCGTGCGGAACACTCGGGGCCGGTGTGATCCATGACGGCGACACGCAGGAGCAGGGAGGACAGGCCGGAGGCATGAGCGTTTGTCTGGACTTGTACAAGGCGGATCCGCGGCTGATTCTCTCGTTTCATGTCATTCCTGGAAAATGGCTGCTGCAGGGCGGCACGACCGGAGGCGGCGGGGTAATGCGCTGGTTTGAGCGGGAGTTTGCCGGAGAGGAGAGGCTTCTGGCGGAAAAAACGGGCGAGTCTTCTCTTGTGCAGCTGAATCACGAGGCGGAAAAGGTCGCCCCGGGATCGGACGGACTTGTTTTTCTCCCGTATATGAGTGGCGAGCGGTCACCGATCTGGAATCCGGATGCCAAGGGTGTCTTTTATGGGCTTGATTTCTCCAAGACAAAGGGGCATATGGTGCGTGCGTGCATGGAGGGCGTTGCCTTCGCTCTGAAGCATAATCTGGATGTGGCCGAAAAGGCAGGGGCGCATGTCGAGGTACTCCGCGCGATGGGAGGATCGGCAAATTCTCTGCTCTGGACGCAGATCAAGTCCGATATCACCGGGAAGCCGATCGTCGTTCCGTCCTCCGACACGGCTACGACACTTGGAGCGGTGATGCTCGCAGGCGTCGGCTGCGGATTCTACAAGGATTATGAGGAGGCGGTTTCCCTGACGGTTCATGATACGAGAAGGCATGAGCCGGATTCTGCAAAGACAGAGGTTTACCGGAAAAATTACGAGACATATCTGGAGCTTTACCGGGACCTGGAAGGACTTATGAGGCGAAACGGGGAAAGCTGATGAGCTGACCGGAATGTATGAGTCGGAATCTGGCAGGTAAGCGGTTGGCTGGAATCCGGAACCATCGGGTTTGCGGCAGGGAGCCCCGTGGAAATTGGAACATTTGAGAAATACCCGCACAATTGGTGCGCAACAGATAGGATAAGCAGAAAATGCTTCAGGAGGAAGTAAAAATGGCTATTATGATGAAAGCAGGCGTAGTGCATGCAAGAGATGATCTTCGTTACGAGGATATTGAGAAACCGCAGCCGAAGGCGGGAGAAGTCCTGATCAAGGTTAAGTATACCGGAATCTGCGGCTCGGATGTTCCGAGGGTGAACGGAGACGCGTGTCATTTCTTCCCGAACGTTCTGGGACATGAGTTTTCCGGAATTGTGGAAGAGGTCGGTGAAGGCGTGACGAAGGTGGCGCCGGGAGACTATGTGGCAGGTGTGCCGCTGGTTCCGTGCATGAAGTGCCCAGACTGCGCGAGGGGTGATTATTCTCTCTGCAAGCATTACAGCTTTATCGGTTCCCGTCAGTTCGGATCCTTTGCGGAATATGTATGTGTTCCGGAAATCAATGCGGTGAAGTTCGACAAATCCATCTCGTTTGAGCAGGCAGCGCTTTTTGAGCCGGCGACGATCGCCCTTCACGGCCTGGAGAGAACCGGGTACAAGGGAGGCCACACGGTAGCGATTCTCGGAACCGGTCCGATCGGTATGCTGACGGCACAGTGGGCGAAGATCTTCGGCGCAAAAAAGGTTGTTGTATTTGATATCGTTCCGGAGAAGCTTGCCCTGGCAAAGGAACTCGGCGCAGACGAGGGAATCAACACCCTGGAGGAGGATTTCATGGAAAAGGCCATGGCTCTGACAGACGGCGTCGGGTATGACTATGTGTACGAGACGGCGGGCAACACGATCACCATGAAGATGGCTTTCCAGCTTGCGGCAAACAAGGCCGGCGTATGTTTCATCGGAACGCCGAAGAAGGAACTGACCTTTACAGTGAGTGAGTGGGAGAACCTGAACCGGAAGGAATTTACACTTACCGGTTCCTGGATGTCCTATTCGGCTCCGTTCCCGGGCCATGAGTGGACCGATGTGGCGCATTATTTTGCCACAGGCCAGCTGAAATACGATCCGAGAATGATCTGGAGGATCGTTCCGCTTTCTCAGATCGCGGACGCTTTCCAGTGGTACAAGGAGCGCGGCAAGGTGAAGGGGAAGATCCTGATCGATTCCGAGAAGTAAAAAACGTAGAGCAATTCGGAAGAGGATGAAGGATAAGGTGAGATTCTGATAGATTCCGGTGAATCACAAAATCCGGAAGATATAAGAAAGGAAACACAATGATACTGACAGTAACTGCAAATGCGGCAGTGGATACCAGATATGTCGTGGACAGCTTCGGTGTGAATGAAGTGAACCGTGTGAAGATATGCGAGCGCTCTGCGGGCGGCAAGGGATTGAACGTTTCCAGAGCGGCGCATATCGCCGGGGAGGAGATCCTTGCGACCGGATTTCTCGGAGGTCATTCCGGTGAATTTGTACAGGAGCATCTGCACAAGGAGGGAATCCGGGAGGATTTTGTGTGGTGCAGCGGAGAAACCCGCTCCTGCATTAATATCTGGGACGAGAAGAATAAAACGCAGACGGAGTTTCTGGAGCCCGGTTTTGAGGCGACCGCAATCAATCAGGACGCGCTGGTAAAAACATTTGCCGAGCATATCCCGGACGCGGCGGTGGCGACGATCTCCGGCTCGATGCCTGCAGGCTGTGACAGCAGTCTGTATAAAAGACTGATCGAGGCAGGCCGTGCGGCCGGGAAAAAGGTAATTCTGGATACCAGCGGAAATACGCTGAAGGAGTGCGTCGCCTACAGGCCGTTCATGATCAAACCGAACATCGATGAGATTCAGATGCTGGTCGGAAGGACGCTTACGCCGGGAAACCGGGATGAGCTTCTTCAGGCTGCCGGCGAGCTTCACAAGAAGGGCATTCCGACGGTTGTAATCTCGCTCGGAAGCGCCGGATCTCTGATGTCCTGTGAGGATGGCGTTTATGAGGCACATGTCCCGAAAATCGACGCGGTGAATACCGTGGGCTGTGGAGATTCCATGATCGGAGGATTTGCCGCCGGAATCTCCCGGGGGCTCGACATGCCGGGCTGTCTGAAGCTTGCCAGTGCCATCTCGGCGGCAAGCGCGATGACCGACAGAACCGGATTTTTCCGCATGGAGGACATGGAGGCTATCAGAGAACGCGTGGAGATCATCAAGGTGCGGTAAGAAACCGTGGTGGTCGGTTTCATCAGGCAGACGGGGGCGTGTCATGGTTTTGTTCGCTGCATGAGGAATCAATGAAGTGATTTGGTCTGAAACAGCAGTTGAGTGATGAGGACAGGAATCGGACTGGCTATGAGGACAGGAATCAGACTGGTTATCAGGACAGGTATGATGATAGTTATAAGGATACAGTATGACGTTGTTTTTTATGTTTTTTGATTAAGAGGAGGTATGAGAAATGGAATTTATTGATCCTGCGAAAATCCCCCAGAGGACGCTCTACACAGGAGCAAAAATGCCGGCGGTCGGAATGGGAACCTTCGGGTCCGATCATGCGACGGCGGAGCAGGTGCGGGACGCGGTGCGCGGCGCAATCCGGGTCGGATACCGTCACTTTGACTGCGCGGCCTGCTATGGAAACGAGGACCAGATCGGTGAGGTCTTCGCGGAAGCATTTCAGAGCGGTGAGGTAAAGAGAGAGGATATGTTCATCGTGTCCAAGGTCTGGAACGATATGCACGGAAAGGGAGATGTTCTTCTTGCCTGTGCCCGCACACTGCGGGATCTGCAGCTCGACTATCTGGACATGTACTATGTTCACTGGCCCTTCCCGAACTATCATCCGCCGAAATGTGACGTGACGGAACGCAATCCAAACTCCAAGCCGTTCTCTGTCAAGAGATTCATGGCGACCTGGAGACAGATGGAGCGCCTGGTGGATATGGGACTTACCAAGCATATCGGCATGTCGAACATGACTCTGCCAAAGCTGAAGGCAGTCCTTCCGCTGTGCCGGATCAAACCGGCGTGCATCGAGATGGAACTCCATCCGTGCTTCCAGCAGCAGGAGCTGTATGACTATATCAAATCCCAGGGCATTGAAATCGTGGGATTCTGCCCGCTCGGTTCTCCGGATCGTCCGGAGAGAGACCGCACACCGGAGGATGTGGCGGATCTTCAGCAGCCGGTGATCCGCAAGATCGCAGAGGCTCACGGCGTACATCCGGTACTGATTGCAATCAAGTGGGCGGTTCAGAAGGGACACACCCCGATTCCATTCTCCATCAAGGAGAAAAACTACACGGCGAATCTGAAATGCGTGACAGAGGATCCGCTGACCGATGAGGAAATGGAAGAGATCCGCGGTATGGAATGCGGCAACCGTCTGGTGAAGGGGCAGGTATTCCTGTGGCCGGGCGCGACCGACTGGCGCGATCTTTGGGACGAGGACGGCACAGACGCACTCTGGGACAAAGATTGAATATACGTTTTAAACTAAGCACGGCAAGGATTTTACAGTCCTGTTGCCGTTCGCAAACTGGCTGTAACAAAGGTTTATCCTGTTTTTGGAGCTGCGGAACTCCTCAGGCGCGAGCGCCTTCGTCAAACAGTCCTCGCTATCCACTTCATGAAGAATTTACGGATAAAACTTTTAACAGCCAGTAATGCTCAGGCAAAGGTACTGTAAAATCTTTGCCGTTTTAGTGGTGTGTGAATATAAGTTGTAAGAAAATACAAGAAAAAGATTGTAGGAAAAAGCGGCATTATGGAAGGAGACCTGCAGATGTTCAAAGGTTCATCTGCAGGTCTCCTTTATGTAAGATTATAGCTTTGTATGATTATTTATCTTGCGGTGTGTGGAGGTTTCGGTTTGGGTCGCGTCCGGTGTGTGTGGCGTGAAGGTTTCCGTCTGCGTCGCGTCCGGTGTGTGAGGTGTGGAGGTTTCAGTCTGCGTCGCGTCTGTTGTGTGCTGACCGGATTTGTTGTCGGAGGTCTGCGTTTTATCCGGGGAAGGATCGGGAAGTCCTTTTCCGCGGACAAGTCCGGCGACCATTGTCATGGCATAGAGGAGCACGGGTACTGCAATGGTGCAGAAAATCGAGCCCATCAGAAGTCCCTTCGAGTAGGGGCTTTTCACAAGCGCGAAGACCATAGTCAGGGCGTACATCACGATCAGAAGGATGATTCCTGTAAGGGCGACAATTCTTCGCCCGGTCCAGGGATATTTTTTTCGGTTGTTGTCGCTGCCGTTCGGGCGAGTGTCAGGGGCATGGCCGTTGTCTGATGTATTCATTCGGTATTTTCCTCGTACATTTAAAAAGAAAGGTTAAGGTTACTGATCATGCACAACTATGTACGGCAAGGATTTTACAGTCCTGTTGCCCTTTGCAAACTTTTAACAGCCAGTAATGCTCAGGCAAAGGTACTGTAAA
>OMUU01000148.1 GCA_900314295.1 uncultured Lachnospiraceae bacterium
GTTCACTCACAACTATATTCGGCAAGGATTTTACAGTCCTGTTACCATTCGCAAACTGGCTGTAACAAAGTTTTATCCTGTTTTTTGAGCTGCGGAACTCCTCAGGCGCGAGCGCCTTCGTCAAACAGTCCTCGCTATCCACTTTTTGAAGAATTTACGGATAAAACTTTTAACAGCCAGTAATGCTCAGGCAAAGGTACTGTAAAATCTCAGCCGTTTCAGATGGCGCGTGAACATTAACGTTCAGGAAGAAGATCGGGTACGATTTGGCGAGAACAGTTCACAAAGACAGCTCTGTTTGGTATAATTGGAATAAATTCCGGTATCCGAAGGAGACAGGCATCCGGGACATGCGGCAGCAGAACAGGCCGAAGGTATGAAGGAGGCAGTTATGTCACAGAAGGGCGCTAAGGAAAAACAGAATACATACATGATTTATGATGACCATACGATCGGAACCGTGCAGATCGCGGATGAGGTTATCGCTACGATCGCGGCTCTGGCAGCAACCGAAAATGACGGTGTGGCTTGTCTGGGAGGCGGAATCACCCATGCGAAAGCGTCGCGGGCAGGAGGAAGAGCGCTTGCCAGGGGTGTAAGGATTGAACTCCAGGAGAAGGTGATTCGCGTCAGCATCATTATTATTATGCGTTTTGGATACAATATTCCGGAGACGACGAAGAAGGTCCAGGAGAAAGTGAAGAATGCACTGGAGACAATGACGGGCTTTGAAGTCGCGGATGTGAACGTAAGCGTTGCCGATGTACAGGTAGAAAAGGGAAAATAAGCACAATAACCCGGCGGCAGGGATCTGTACGCATTCATAAAAAGTATGAAGGGTTGAGGCGGATGCTGCATGGACCTGTACCGTCTGTGACATAATTATTAGATCGGGAGATATTGAGAGAATGATACGTACCCAGCTGAGAGAGACTATTTTTCGACTTCTTTTCATGAAGCAGTTCGCGGATAAGGAGGAGATGAACGATCAGGTAACACTGTACCTGGATGAGATGCGCGGAGGGCTCATGGAGATGCCTTATGCCTCCTATGAGGACCAGGAGGAGGAGAGGGAGAACAATCCTGCCTTCGCCAACGCCGAGGATGTGACCCTGGAGGACGAGAAGTACATTCGAGAAAAGCTCTCCCGGATACTCGAAAAGCTTCCGGAGATTGACGGGAAGCTGAACGAGGCTTCCAGGAACTGGAAGACTTCACGTATGGCGAAGGTGGATCTGAGCGTTCTGCGGCTCGCAGTATATGAGATCCTATACGACGAGGATATCCCGACGGGAGTGGCAATTGACGAGGCAGTGGAGATTGCAAAGCATTACGGCGGAGAGGAGTCCGGCTCCTTTGTGAACGGTGTTCTCGGGCAGATCGCGCGGGAAGAGAAGGAATGATCTGTATTGAATCATAATATATATTCGGTCGGACAGGTGAATGCATACATCCGGAATATGTTTGCGCAGGATTTTGCACTGCGCATGATATCGGTGAAGGGTGAGATCAGCAACTGCAAATATCACCGCTCCGGCCATATTTATTTTACACTGAAGGATGAGTCATCGGCCATTTCGTGCGTGATGTTCTCGGGCGACCGGAGGGGCGGCCTGGGCTTTCTGATGAAGGACGGCGATCGTGTCGTTGTGACGGGACCGATCGAGGTCTACACAAGGGACGGAAAATATCAGCTTTATGCCAAGAAGGTTGAGCTGGAGGGCGCCGGTCTTTTATACGAACAGTTTCTGAAGCTGAAGCAGGAGTTGGAGGATATGGGAATGTTCGCGCCGGAATATAAGCGGCCGATTCCGAAGTACGTCCGCACGCTCGGCATTGTAACGGCGCCGACGGGGGCGGCGATTCAGGATATCCGCAATATTTCGCTGCGGAGGAATCCTTATATTCAGCTGATTCTGTATCCGGCTCTCGTTCAGGGCGAAGGTGCGGTTCCGAGTATTGTCCGGGGAATTGAGACGCTGGACCGGCTTGGAGTGGATTGTATCATCATCGGGCGGGGCGGCGGATCCATCGAGGATCTGTGGGCATTCAATGAGAGAGAGGTCGCCCGGTCGGTCTTCGACTGTCAGACACCGATCATTTCCGCCGTGGGGCATGAGACGGACACGACGATCACGGACTATGTCGCGGATCTGCGCGCTCCGACGCCGTCCGCGGCCGCAGAGCTTGCTGTCGCGGACGTCCGGGATATCCTTCAGCGAATGGAAGGATATCGTGAGCGGATGTCGACCGATATGGAGAGGAGTATTTCCTTCGCGCGTGACCGGCTTTTGACGGACCGGGCAAAGATCCGGTATCTGAGTCCGGCGAACCAGCTGCGGGAGAAAAAACAGCGCCTTGCCGATCTGGAGGAGCGGCTTTTGGAGCGCCAGGATCGGATTCTCAGCGATACAAAGAGACGGTGGAACGATGAGCTGCACCTGCTGCGAGATCGTTCGGAACAGATCATGGCGGACCAGAGACATCGCCTGGAGCTGCTGATCCGGCAGATGGACGGCCTTTCGCCGATCCGGAAGCTGAAACAGGGATATTCGTATGCGGAGGACGCAAACGGCCGGAATATTTTTTCCGTAGAGCAGGTAAAGCCGGGAGATGAGCTCTTGCTTGAGGTTACAGACGGAGTCATCCGCAGCAGCGTCACAGATACGAAGAAGAGAAGGAGAGAGGTCTGAATGGAAGCCGATGAGAAGAAGGAGCTTACCCTGGAAGAGTCTTTTCAAAGACTGGATGAGCTGATCGCAAGGCTGGAGGATCGGGAAATCCCGCTGGAGGATTCGTTTGCGATTTACAAAGAGGGGATGGATCTTTTGAAGTCCAGCCGTGAAAAAATCGATACCGTTGAGAAAAAGATGCTTCAGATAAGCGAAGATGGTGAATTACGTGAATTTTGATGAGGAATTGAGAAAACGCCGGGACAGTGTGAATGACATCATAGAACGGTATCTTCCGAAGGAGGACGCGGTTCCCGGAAAGCTGGCAGAGGCGATGAATTACAGCATCCGGATCGGGGGGAAACGGATCCGGCCGATCCTGATGATGGAAAGCTACCGGATGTTCGGAGGACATAAAACGGTTGTGGAGCCCTTCATGGCGGCTATTGAAATGATCCACACCCATTCTCTGGTGCATGACGATCTTCCTGCCATTGATAATGATGAACTTCGCCGGGGCAGGAGGACAACCCACGCGGTTTTTGGAGAGGCAATCGGTATACTGGCCGGTGATGCCCTGCTGAACTATGCCTATGAGACGGCTCTGCAGGCTTTTCGGCACACAGAGGATGTACAGCGGGTCGCCGGGGCACTTCAGATTCTGTCCTCTGAAACCGGTCTGTATGGTATGCTCGGCGGACAGAGTGTGGATGTACAAAATGACAAGAACGGCGTAAGCGCTCTGTCGAAGGAGGAGCTCGATTATATTTATCTTCACAAAACAGGATCTCTGCTGGAGGCTCCGCTGATGATCGGCGCGACTCTGGCGGGCGCCGGCAAGGGTGAGATCGGCTGCATGAAGGAAATCGGAAGACGGATTGGTCTGGCCTTTCAGATTCAGGATGACATTCTGGATGTGACCGCGACGACAGAGGAACTGGGTAAGCCGGTGGGATCGGATACAAAAAACGACAAGACGACCTATGTCACGCTTATGGGAGTAGATCGTGCACGGGAGACGGTAGAGGAACAGACAGCCGTTGCGGTGAGACTTCTGGAGAGCATGCCGGGAGAGAAGGAATTTCTGCGGGAGCTTCTTGTTCACATGGCATCGAGAAGCAAATAGAGGCTGCCGGTGTTGTATAAGCGTTTCGAAAACGCAGGCGGGGTACTGCATTGGTTTTGCCAGACAGGTGCAGGAGATGTATTGAAAGAAAATGCTTAAGGGGGCAGGGAGATGCTGGAAAAAATCAATAAACCGAATGATGTGAAGAAAATTCCGGCGAACCGGCTCCCGGAGCTTGCGGAGGAAGTTCGTCAGTTTCTGATTTCGTCTGTAAGTAAAACAGGAGGTCATCTCGCCTCCAATCTCGGCGCGATTGAGCTGACGATTGCTCTTCATTATGTATTGAACCTTCCAAAGGATAAGATTCTGTGGGATGTGGG
Organism: uncultured Lachnospiraceae bacterium; assembly: GCA_900314295.1. GTDB lineage: Bacteria > Bacillota > Clostridia > Lachnospirales > Lachnospiraceae > Bilifractor. The sequence continues at coordinate 4,119 of OMUU01000148.1, forward strand.
GCATCAGTCCTATACGCATAAGATCCTGACCGGGCGAAGGGACCGCTTTTGTACGCTGCGGCAAGAGGGCGGGCTTTCCGGATTTCCGAGGCGGGAGGAGAGCAGCTGTGATGTCTGGGACGCAGGGCACAGCTCGAATTCGATCTCTGCCGGACTCGGCTATGTCCGGGCCAGGGATCTCAGAAAACAGCAGTATACGGTTGTTTCTGTGATCGGGGACGGTGCGCTTACCGGAGGCATGGCGTATGAAGCGCTTGACAATGCCGCTCAGCTGAAGACGAATTTTATCATTATTTTGAATGATAACAACATGTCAATTTCCGGAAATGTCGGAGGAATGCATGATTACCTTGCGACGCTTCGGACCTCGCACGCGTATACCGACCTGAAGGAGCAGGTGACGGAGAAGCTCGAGAAGCTGCATGGCGGTGATGAAATGATCGAGCGAATCCGAAAGACGAAGAACAGCATCAAGCAGCTGGTCATTCCGGGAATGCTTTTCGAGAATATGGGGCTTACCTATCTGGGACCGGTAGACGGACATAATATTTCCGCGATGATCCGGATTTTTGAGGACGCGAAGCGAATCAACGGACCGGTAATCGTTCATGTGAAGACAGAGAAAGGGCACGGGTATGCGCCTGCGGTCCGGCATCCGTCAAGATTTCACGGGACCGGCGCATTCGATGTCGCCACCGGAATACCGGAGAGCAGGGGAGTCGTATCCTGGACGGATATTTTTTCCACGGTGATGGTGAAGATGGGAGAGAGAAATCCGGATGTCGTTGCGGTTACGGCGGCTATGAAGGAGGGAACGGGCCTGAAGCGATTCGCCAACCGTTTCCCGGATCGGTTCTTCGATGTCGGAATCGCAGAGGAGCACGGTGTCACGTTCTCCGCAGGTCTGGCTCTGGGAGGGCTTATTCCCGTATTTGCGGTTTATTCTTCTTTCCTTCAGAGAGGATTCGATCAGATCATGAATGATGTCTGTATGCAGGATCTTCATGTGATCTTCGCGATCGACAGGGGCGGACTCGTTGGAGCAGATGGAAAGACTCACCAGGGCGTTTTCGATCTGTCATATCTGAGCATGCTTCCGGGGATGACGGTGATGGCGCCGAAGAACAAATGGGAGCTGTCGGATATGATCAAGTTCGCTGTTGCGTATCAAGGACCGATTGCGATACGGTATCCGAGGGGAGCTGCCTATAGCGGTTTGATGGAGTGCCGCGAGGAGATTGTTCTCGGAAAGGGAGAGATCATCCGGAAGGGGAAGAAAATCGCTCTACTCGCTATCGGATCCATGGTAGCTGTGGCCGAGGAAGTGGCCGGACGTCTTGAAGCGGACGGAGTGAATCCTACCGTGGTGAACATGCGGTTTGTCAAACCGATCGACCGTGAGATTCTGCGGGAGCTGGCCGGTTACCACGATATTTTTGTGACGATGGAGGAGAATGTAAGACGCGGCGGATTCGGAGAGCAGGTCCTCGATGAGATGAAGAGCCTTCCGCGGGAAAATCCGGTGCACGTGGAAATTATCGCCGTTCCGGATGCCTATATTCATCATGCGAATCGGGATTCCCAGATGCGGACGGCCGGTATCGATGCAGAGACGGTTTATCAGAGGATCCGTGAGATTCTGTAGGCTGACGGTCAGTTATCGCCCTTAGTTTGATAGAAAGACAGGAATGGCACAGTTTCGCTGCGATTCGCGATTCTGCTGAAATCCGGTGGCGGGATAGTCGCATGAAGCAGGTAGAGTGTGAACGTAGATAAAGGCAAATCAATAGGAGGGGAGGAAGAAGTGTGGCAAAGAAACGTCTGGACATACTTGTGACAGAGAGGGGCCTTGCTCCCTCACGGGAAAAGGCAAAGGTGCTGATTATGGCCGGTGAAGTCTTTGTGGACGGACAGAGGGAGGACAAGCCGGGAATGACGTTTGCGGAGACATCGGAGATCACGCGGAAGGGGAGGGATCTTTTTCCCTTCGTGAGTCGGGGCGGGCTGAAGCTGGACAAGGCGGTGAAGAGCTTTGGGCTGGACCTTTCCGGGAAGGTATGTATGGACGTAGGGGCCTCTACCGGGGGCTTCACCGATTGTATGCTGCAAAACGGAGCGGTAAAGGTGTACTCGGTAGATGTAGGCCGGGGGCAGCTGGACTGGAAGCTCCGCGAGGATCCGAGAGTTGTCGTGATGGAGAAGACGAATATCCGCTATGTGACGGCGGATGATATACAGGAACGGCCCTCATTTGTCTCGGTGGATGTCTCCTTTATTTCGCTGACAAAGGTTCTTCCGGCTGTGAAGGCGCTGATGGAGCCGGAGGGAGAGCTGGCGTGTTTGATCAAGCCGCAGTTTGAGGCCGGACGGGAGAAGGTCGGAAAGAAGGGGGTTGTCCGTGATCCCGCAGTGCATGAGGAGGTGATCCGGACGATTGTATCCTTTGCCGGAGGCATTCAGCTCTGGCCGCAGAAGCTCGATTTTTCACCGATCAAGGGACCTGAGGGCAATATCGAATACCTGGTATACCTGAGAAAATACGCAGACGAAGAAAGCGGAAGCAACCGGATTACGGAGGAGATGATTCGGGAAACGGTGGAGAACGCACACGGCGCTCTTGACAGAAAAACGGAGAATTGATACCCATGACACCAATGAAGAATTTTTTTATCATCACGAATCTTGCCAAGGATCCGGACCGGAGTATCACAGACTCTATTGTAAGGTATATCGGGAACCGGGGCGGAAAAGCGGAGGTTCACAGTGACAGTGCGGTTTCCGGATCCGGACGCCGCAATACCGAGCCGGACGATATTCCGGATGACACCGACGGGATCATTGTGCTCGGCGGCGACGGGACGTTGATCCGGGCGGCGGACGACGTGGTGGACAGGCAGATTCCGCTTCTTGGTGTGAATCTGGGAACGCTGGGATATCTGACCGAGATTGACCGGAATTCTATTTTTCCTGCACTGGATGCTCTGCTTGAGGGGAGGTATCAGGTTGAATCCCGCATGATGCTCCTCGGGAAGGTTTATCATGAGGGAAAGCTGGTAAGTGAAGAGCGTGCGTTGAATGACATCGTGATCGGGCGGGAGAATTCCATGCATGTGATTTCCATTACAAACTATGTCAATGACGCATTTCTGAATTCCTATCGCGCGGACGGCATGATCATTTCCACACCGACCGGATCTACCGGATACAGCCTGTCTGTGGGAGGCCCGCTGATCTCGCCGGAGGCGCATCTGTTTTTGATGACGCCCATCGCCGCTCATACCCTGAATACGAGAAGCATTATCCTTCCGGAAGAAAACAGAATCACGGTAAGACTCGGACCCGGAAGGGACAACACCATTGAACACGCGATGGCGTATTTTGACGGCGACCGGAAGGCCCCGATGGTGACCGGAGACAGCGTCGTAATCGTCCGGGCTGACAAGGATGTGAAGATCACGAAAATACACAACGACAGTTTTCTCGGTACGCTGCGGAGAAAAATGAGTCATATCTGAAGAAGGAAAATGCAGAAATGGCGTGGCTGTGTGAGCATGCGCCGGAGTGCGTTTACAGATGGAGGATGCGGGTGAAGCTTGAGAGACAGACGGAAATATTAAGACTGATCCATGAATATGAGATCGACACGCAGGAGGAACTCGCCAGGAGGCTGCAGGAGAACGGTTTTGACGTGACGCAGGCCACGGTCTCGCGAGATATCCGGGACATGAAGCTTACAAAGGTGGCCGGAGAAAATGGTCATCTGCGGTATACCCTTCTTCAGAGTCAGGCGAAGGATACCGCGGGACGTTATGTGCGCATGCTCAAGGACGCGGTCACGGCGATTGACGTGGCGGGAAACCTGCTGGTGGTTCATACGGGTTCTGGAATGGCAATGGCGGCGGCTGCTGTCATTGACGAGATGAACTGGGAGGAAATTGTCGGATGCATCGCAGGGGATAACACCATTTTCTGTGCGACACGGAGCGAAGACGATGCCTTCCAGGTGAGAGATCGGTTTCAGAAGATGCTGGATAAGATCTGAGGATAGTGGAAAAATCAGAGGATGCTGGAAAAAGATCTGAGGATGCTGAAAAGATCAGAGAATGCTGGTGAAAATTTGAGGCAGCAGACAGGAGGAAAAGAGAATGCTTACAGAGCTTCATGTCCGGAATCTGGCGTTGATTGATGAGGCAGAGGTGGCGTTCGGCCCGGGGTTGAATATTCTGACCGGAGAGACAGGAGCAGGAAAGTCCATTCTGATCGGTTCGATCAATCTGGCGCTCGGCCACAAGCTGCAGAAGGAAATGCTGCGCGGCGGTGGCGGACCCTGTCTTGTTGAGCTTGTATTTCAAATCGAGAATCCGGAAATTGTTAAGCGCCTTCAGGCCATGGATGTTGAGACCGAAGAGGGGCAGCTGATCATTACGCGGAAGATCACGGATGGCAGGAGCATCTGCCGGCTCAATGGAGAGGTGACGACTGCGGCGAAAATTCGGAAAATCTCCAGTCTGCTTCTGGATATTCACGGACAGCATGAGCATCAGAAGCTGCTCTACCCGGAAAATCAGCTGGAAATTCTGGATGAGTACGGCCAGGATGCTCTCTCAAGTCTGCTCGGACGGGTGGAGAATTCATATCAGGCGTGGCGAGAGGTATGTGAGGAGCTGAAGGCGTTCCAGATGGATGAGAAGGAAAGAGAGCGGGAGCTTTCGTTCCTGAAGTATGAGATTAGGGAAATCGGGGATGCTGCGCTGGTTCCCGGCGAAGAGGAAGAGCTGGAAAAAAAGTACCGCCTGATGTCGAACAGCCGGAAGATCGCGGAGTCGCTGGGTGAGGTGCATCGCCTGACGGGATACGAGGATGGCGCCGGTGATATGACCGGTCGCGCGGTCCGTGAGCTGCAGCAGGTAGCGGGATACGATGAGGCTCTCTCCGGATTTGCCGCAAGCATCTCGGATATCGATAATCTCCTGAATGATTTCAACCGGGAGATCTCGGATTACCTGTCAGAGTTTACCTTTTCCGAGGAGGAGTTCTTCGAGACGGAAAAGCGGCTTGATCTGATCAACGGACTGAAGGCAAAGTACGGGAAAACGACGGCGGACGTACTGGAATATCAGGAGCAGCAGAAGAAAAAGCTGGAAAAGATGGAAAATTTCGACCAGCGGAAGCAGGAGCTGTTGAAGAAGAAGGAAGAGCTGGAAAAGAAGCTCGAACAGGAGAGCCGGGCGTTATCGGACGAAAGAAAACGGACAGCTTCGGACCTTTCTGCCGGAATCCGGGAAGGCTTGAAGGAGCTGAATTTTCTTTCCGTGGAATTCGAAATCCGGTTTAGCAGAACCGCGACCTTCAGCAGAAAAGGGTATGACGCGGTTGAATTTCTGATCTCGACCAATCCGGGTGAGACGGTCAAGCCACTGGCATCGGTCGTATCCGGAGGTGAGCTGTCGAGAATCATGCTGGCGATCAAGACACTTCTGGCGGACAAGGACGATACGGAGACGCTGATCTTCGATGAGATTGACACGGGAATCAGCGGAAGGACCGCGCAGAAGGTCTCGGAAAAGATGGCTCGGATCGGAAGAAATCATCAGGTGATCTGCATCACACATCTTGCGCAGATCGCGGCAATGGCAGACCATCATTTCGAGATTGCGAAAAGTGTGGAAAACGCATCGACCATCTCCCGGATTCGGGAATTGAACAGCGAGGAGTCCGTAGAGGAACTGGCGCGTATTCTGGGCGGGGCCGAGATTACACGCGCCGTGCGGGATAATGCAAGAGAAATGAAGCTCCTCGCGCAGAAGAAAAAGGAAGCACTCTGATCAAAGCGTCGTTTGCACGGCGTCTTGTTACAGCACTTCCTTTTAAAAAGCAGGATTACATCCTGCAGAATCATGAATGTTATTTTTGTTTTGTGGCAAAGTGCCGGATGACAATGAACAGCACAATGGCACCTGCGGCAGAATAGCCGAGAAAGCCGAGGAGCGGCATTCCGAAAACCTTCGGACGGAGATTCGTGAGACAGAGAATGCTGGAGGAGATCAAAAGCGCGACGACCCACATGCCGATGACGATGTTCTGGACGAGCTTCCGGAGGAGCCAGGCCAGATTTTTGGAGGTTTTAAGCTCCAGATTGACACGGCTCTGTCCGTTCAGGTACTCCTTCATGATGCGGCTCATCAGGGATGGAAGCTTCGCAGAGTCCATGGCAGCGTGGAGAATATCTTCTCCGGTGTGGCTTAGCGCTTTCTTCCAGTCAAAGCTGTCCATATAGGAGGAACGGAGACGCTGAGAGGCGATTTCCGCCATATTGATGTCGGGGCTGATCTCAGCCAGGTCGCCCTCCATATGGGTCAGTCCTCTTGCCAGCATGGTGAGACCGTGAGGCATTGTGATCCTGTTTTTCTTCATGGCATCCATGACATCCATGAAAAAGTCTGCAATATCAATTCCGGCGATATCTGTGTCGCCGTAGCGCTGAAGGATATCCCTGAGATCCTGGTACAGCTGCTCCCGATCCGGCTTTCCCTTCCGGAAATCTGCGAGAGAGAGCACCGCATTTTCCACGCGGGAGACATCGTGATCGGCAATGCCTTTGACCGCCTCGGTCAGAAGATTGCGGTCTCTCTCCGTGAGGCGTCCCATCATTCCCATGTCGATCCAGATAATTTTTCCGTCCCGTATCCGAAGATTCCCGGGATGCGGGTCCGCATGGAAAAATCCGTCGTCGATGACCTGTTTGATGAAGTTGTCGACCAGCTTTGCCCCGATTTCATGGAGATCATAGCCGTTTTTCTGAAGAGAATCCGTATCCGTGATGGAATAACCGTCGATGTATTCCATAACGAGAACCTGTGATGTCGTGTACTGCCGGTAAAGGGTCGGAACGCCGACGAATGCAACGTCTCTGTTGCAGAGGGCGAATTCCTCCATGTTGTCCGCTTCCTTCAGAAAATTCATTTCCTCCTGTGCGACGGACCACAATTCATCCAGCACCTGACTGAGGTCTACGACATTCTTCAGACCGCCGATGGAAGGGAGAAGTCTCACTGCACGGTGGAGAAGCCGGATGTCCCGGGACATGGTGTCGTAGATGCCCTTTCGCTGAACCTTGACGATGACGTCCTCACCGGTTTTCAGACGCGCGCGGTGTACCTGAGCGATGGACGCGGAGCCGAGAGAGACGGGATCAATGCGGTCAAAAATCTCGGAACATTTTTCCCCATAGGAGTTCTCAATGACGGAGATGACATCGGAGAACGGCATGGGCGTCACCTCGGAATTCAGCTTCATCAGCTCCGTACAGTACTCCTTCGGAAGTATGTCAGAGTGAAGCGACATGATCTGTCCGAGCTTGATATAGGTGGGGCCCAGTTCCTCGATGACAATCCGAAGCTTCTCCGGCGTGACACCGCGAAAGACCTTGTTCTCGAACAGAATCTGCGTGATCTCCTTCAGACGAGAAGAGCTGTCCGGCTTATTTTTTGACATTCCCGGAACGGAATGGTTGCTGTTTGCGTTTTCTTCTGCATGATTCATGGGCAATTCTCACATTCTATGTAAATGGCCGCGCTGTAAATTGTGCCGCAGGCGGTATAAGTCCCCGCGGCATGAAAGCTGCTTCGCAGCTGCCGTGCCGCTAACAGGTATTCGCACTCAGCCTCTTACGCGCGCTTCGCGACAGGCGGGCCTGTCTGCGCTTTCGAAGAGCTTATACAGTAAAAGCCCCGCAGGCGGAACGCTGCAGATGGTGAGGCCGCAGGCTGTTCTTTTCTGTGGGGCGATGTAGACGGGGGATCAGACTTCCCGGATGACAGGATCAGTCGTTCTTAGATTCTTCTGTATCAGTCGCATCTTTGCGGGCAAGCTGCTCCTTCAGAGCGGCAAGCTGTTCCGGAGTCAGCTTATCGAGCATCTCGGTGAAGTCGTCTTGCTTCGGAGCAGAGGACGCTTCGCCGGATCCGGCTTTTACATTTTCTTTCGCTTTTGCCTTTGCGTCAGCAGCGGCATCGTCAATTTTGTGCTTAAGCTCCTGGTTCAGAACCTTACCCTGCTCAACGGTCAGCTCTCCCTTTTCCACGAGACTGTCAATCGCAGCCTTTGATTTTTCTGCGCCGAGGGCTACCGCGCCTACGCCAGCCAGAAAGATTTTGCGGAAGGTATCCGTCAGTTTCAAATCATCACTCATCATTCATTCCTCCTTTATCGTTTTATGTACAGAAAATATGTCATTTGCTGAAGCATCCAGGAAGTATGTCATTTGCTGAAGCATCCAGAAAGCGCGAGGTACCACGTATGGAGCAGACACAGGACGGGTACGGTTAAACCGAGGTACGACGCATCGAATAGAGCTACAAAGGGTGCAGCATGGTTGATCGCATTGGTAAGCGATTAAGGACAGCGCAACGTCAGAACACCTTTGGAACAAAGATGAGAAGCCCAATGATCGCGGCAAAAATCGCGGATATCAAAACAGCTCCGGCTGCAGCGTCCTTTGCCAGCTTGGCCAGGGGCTTCCTCTCCTCGGAAACCAGGTCAACACAGGCCTCGATGGCGGTATTGACAATTTCAAGACTGAGAACCTGTGCGAAAAGGATCAGGCAGATCAGCCATTCCATGATGCTGATCCGAAGAATACAGCCGGCTATAATAACGAGTGACATAATAGTCAGGTGAATTTTGATATTGCGTTCTCTTCGAATACAGGCCCATATGCCCTGAAAGGCATATCCGAAGCTTTTATACAAGGGACTTTTCTTCAATGTGACGTCCGTCCTTTTTGTGAAGGGATTTTCCTTTCCCGGCTCAGAAGCACTTTTTTCTATATCTGAATTGTACCACCGTCAGTGAAACAATACAACGTGAGAAAACAGGCGGTGCGAAAGTCCTGATGACGAAGTGCCTGTGGAGTGCTCCTTGCGAAGAAATGGCATTTTCGCCTTGAAAATCAGGATTGCATACCGGATATTTTTCGTATATGATAGGGTCTGTATCATTTTTATAGGATTTATTAAAGGAAAGGAGAACTTATGAAAAAGAAATTTTTGTGTTTAGGCCTTATTGCCGCACTTTGTGGCGCGCTGACTGCCTGCGGTTCTTCAGCAGGTTCAACCTCCGTATCGTCTGGATCAGCTTCCGGGACGGTGACAAAGGCATCCGGGGATGCCTTTAAGCTGGGAGCTTCCGGTCCGCTTTCCGGTGATGCTTCCGTGTATGGAATTGCGGTTAAGAATGCCGCGGAGCTTGCCATTGACGAGATCAACAAGAAAGGCGGCGTTCAGTTCGAGCTGAACTTCCAGGATGATCAGGCGGATACCGAGGCGGCGGTAAATGCTTACAATACTCTTGCTGACTGGGGTATGCAGGTATCCCTTCTGACCGTTACCTCCGGATCCGGACAGTCGGTTGCTCCGCTTTACAAGCAGGACAATATTTTTGCTATTACACCTTCCGGTTCTTCTACGGCCGTGATTTATCAGGACGCGGAGAACAACAAGAACCCGTATGGAAACATCTTCCAGATGTGCTTCACAGACCCGAACCAGGGAAAAGCTTCTGCAGATTATCTGGCAGAGCACACAGACCTCGGTACAAAGGTCGGCATCATCTACCGGAATGACGATAATTATTCCACCGGTATCTACAATACCTTTGTAGCGGAAGCAAAAGAGAAGAATCTGGAAATCGTAAGCACCGGAACCTTCACAAAGGGGGCAACCGATTTCTCGGTTCAGATCAAGCAGGCAAAGGACGCGGGTGCGGATATTGTCTTCCTTCCTATTTATTATCAGCCGGCATCTCTGGTTCTGCAGGCGGCAAAGAACGCTGGCTACACACCGACCTTCTTCGGATGCGACGGAATGGATGGCATTCTTACCCAGGACAACTTTGACAAGTCTCTGGCGGAGGGATTGTACATGCTGACACCGTTCTCGGCAGATGCAACCGATGAGAAGACCCAGAGCTTTGTAAAGGCCTACAAGGATAAATACGGCGAGACCCCGAACCAGTTTGCGGCGGATGCATACGATGCGGTCAACGCTCTGGCTCAGGCGCTGGAGAATTCGGATGTAACGCCGAAGAGCTCCACCGACGATATCACGGCAGCACTGACGAAGCAGTTTACTTCCATGACCTTCCAGGGTATTACCGCTCCCGGTGACATCACCTGGAATGAGAACGGAGAGGTTTCGAAGGAGCCGCGTGCCATTGTAATCAAGGATGGCGCTTATGTTTCTGCTGAATAAGTAAGGAATCTGTCCCGGGGCGCCGGTCTCTTGCGGCGCCTTTGGGGCAGATATCTGTTTTTTCTGAATTTGAGGAGGTACTCCCATGCAATTCCTGTCATATCTGATCAGCGGTCTGGGGCTGGGAAGCGTCTACGCGATCATGGCGCTCGGATACTCCATGGTTTACGGAATTGCAAAAATGCTGAACTTCGCGCATGGCGACATCATCATGGTCGGCGCGTATGTTGCGTTCTTTGCAATTTCCGGAGCCGGAATGCCGCCTGCAGTCGCAATTCTTCTGTCTGTCCTGGTCTGCACCGTGCTTGGCGTTGTCATCGAACGCCTGGCCTATAAGCCGCTTCGTGAAGCGTCTTCTCTGGCCGTTCTGATTACCGCAATCGGCGTGTCGTATTTTCTGGAGAATGGCGCGCTGATTCTCTGGGGCGCGGATTCCAAGTTCTTCCCGTCCAACATCTTCCCGCAGGGAGGACCGACCATCGGTTCTCTGACGATTTCATGGCTGACCATTATTACCATTGCGGTGTGCTGCGTGATAATGATTCTGCTGATGCTGTTTGTGGGACGTACGAATACGGGACGCGCAATGCGTGCGTGCTCGGAGGACAAGGGAGCGGCGACACTGATGGGAATCAATGTCAACGCGATCATTTCCCTTACCTTTGCCATCGGTTCCGGACTGGCCGCAATCGCGGCGGTGCTTCTGGGTTCCACCTATCCTTCCATTTCACCGACACTGGGAGCGATGCCCGGTATCAAGGCGTTTACCGCGGCCGTACTCGGAGGAATCGGCTCGATTCCGGGAGCATTTTTGGGAGGACTCCTATTGGGCGTGATCGAGAACCTGTCCAAGGCGTATATTTCGCAGCAGCTTTCCGACGCGATTGTATTCGGAGTATTGGTTGTGATCCTGTTGATCAAGCCTGCCGGACTTCTGGGCCGTAAGGTAAGTGAGAAAGTATAAGGAGGAGGCCGAAGATGAAAGAAAAATTAAAACTCAACAGAAATTCAGCGGTTTCCTATTCTCTTGTGGTTGCGCTTTTTATCGTGCTGAGCATCATGAGCGGAGCCGGACTTCTGGGCCGCAAGTATTCTGCCCTGCTTGTTCCGGTGTGCTGTTATATTGTGGCGGCGATCGGACTGAACATGAATGTGGGTATCTCCGGAGAGCTGAATCTCGGTCAGGCCGGATTCATGTCACTGGGCGCGTTTACCGCGGTGATTGTAGCAGGCGCTCTGAATCTTCACGGGGTCACCGCTCCGGCACTTGTTCTTCTGATCTGTATTATATGCGGGACATTGGTCGCCGGATTTCTCGGCTGGCTGATGTCGATTCCGGTTTTGAAGCTGGAAGGAGACTATCTGGCGATTGTGACGCTGGCATTCGGACAGATTATCGTTAATATTATCAACAATGTATATCTGGGAATTGACGAGAACGGGCTGCATTTCAGCTTTGTGAATAACACCATTCAGATGCAGGAAGATGGGAACATGCTGATCTCGGGTCCGATGGGAGCTACCGGTGTCAATACGGCTTCCAGTTTTCTTGCCGGCTTTATCCTGGTGCTGATCTCACTGATCGTGGTGTATCATATTATGAACAGCCGGAACGGCCGTGCCATCATGGCCTGCCGCGACAACCGGATTGCGGCATCTACGGTCGGAATCAATGCGGTCTCGGAAAAGACACTTGCCTTTGTCATCTCCGCGGCCCTGGGAGGCGCTGCCGGTGCGCTTTACGGTATGAATTACTCCTCTTTTGCGGCGACGAAATTCGATTTCAACCTTTCTATCCTGATTCTGGTCTATGTAGTGCTGGGCGGCCTCGGGAATATGACCGGCACGATCATCGCCACGACGCTGCTCGTGGTGCTTCCGGAGGTGCTGCGATTCCTTTCGATCTACCGGATGCTGATCTATGCGGTTGTTCTGATCGTGATCATGATTGTGACCAATAACCAGACAATCCGTCTGAGATTGAAAAATTTACGCCGGAACAGGAAAGTGAACGGAAAGGGGGCGAAGACCAATGGCTGAGGAGAACAGAAAGCCGATTCTGGAGGTACAGGATCTGGGCATTGACTTCGGCGGTCTGACCGCCGTAAATAACCTGAATATGAAGATCTATCCGAAACAGATTGACGGTCTGATCGGCCCGAACGGCGCCGGAAAAACCACCGTGTTCAATATGCTGACAAAGGTATATCAGCCGACCCGGGGCAAGATTTTTCTGGAAGGAAAGGATCTGGAAAAGCTCAATCCGGTAGAGGCGTCGCAGGCGGGAATTGCCCGGACGTTCCAGAATATCCGCCTCTTTTACAATATGTCTGTCATAGACAATGTAAAGACAGGCATGCACAATCATTTTCACTACAATAATTTTGACGCCATTTTCCGTACCGGGCGGTTCCGTCGCGAGGAGAAGCAGGCGGATCAGGATGCGAGAAAACTGCTGGAGATTTTCCATCTGTCGGAGTATGCGGATCTGACCGCCGGCAATCTTCCGTACGGCCAGCAGCGCCGGCTTGAAATTGCGCGTGCCATGGCGACGCAGCCGAAGCTTCTGCTTCTCGATGAGCCGGCTGCCGGCATGAATCCCCAGGAGACAGAGGAGCTGATGGCGATGATCCGTGAGGTTCGCGACCACTTTAAGATCGCGATTCTGCTGATTGAGCACGATATGCAGCTGGTTATGCAGATCTGCGAGCACATCACCGTGCTGAACTATGGCATGCTCCTTGCGGAAGGAACACCGCAGGAGATCCAGAGCAATCCGGATGTTATCAAGGCTTATATCGGTGATTAAGGAGGAAATACATTATGCTGAAAGTTGAAAATCTGAAAGTGCGCTACGGCATGATTGAAGCCATTAAAGGTATTTCCTTCGAGGTAAAAGATGGAGAAATCGTGACACTGATCGGCGCAAACGGCGCCGGGAAGACAACAACCATGCATGCGATCTCCGGACTTTTAAAACCGGCGGCGGGGTCCATTACCCTGGATGGTCATGATCTGGTGAAGATGCCGCCTCATAAAATTGTCTCACTCGGCCTTGCACAGGTTCCGGAGGGCAGGCGCGTCTTTGCGCAGCAGACCGTGGAGGAGAATCTGGTGCTCGGAGCGTATACGAGAAAGGACAAGACGGCGATAGCGGAAGACCGGGAGAAGGTTTTTGAGCTGTTTCCGAGACTGAAGGAGCGGAGGACACAGCTGGCGGGAACGCTGTCCGGAGGTGAGCAGCAGATGCTTGCCATGGGACGCGCGCTGATGGCAAAGCCGAAGATTATTCTGATGGATGAGCCGTCGATGGGACTGTCCCCTCTTCTTGTCAAGGAAATTTTTCACATCATTCAGGATATCAATAAACAGGGCACAACGGTGCTTCTGGTTGAGCAGAATGCACGTATGGCACTCGGAATTGCTGACAGAGCTTATGTGCTGGAAACGGGAAAGATCACGCTCGAGGGCACCGGCGCGGAGCTGGCGGAAGATGAGCGGGTGAGAAAGGCTTATCTGGGAGGTTAAACTATGTTTGTAAAGGATCATATGACAAAGGACCCGGCAGTCATTACAAGGGATGTTTCGCTGATGAAGGCGACAGATATCATGGGGAAGGGAAGATTTCACCGTCTTCCTGTCGTGGATCAGGAAGGAAGGCTGATCGGACTCGTGACAGGCGGACTGGTCAAGGAAAAATCCGGCGCAGACCGGACTTCGCTTTCGATCTATGAGCTGAATTATCTTCTGACGCGCACGACGGTCGGCGATGTCATGATTACCGATGTCAGGACCATAGGTCCGGACGCGTTTCTGGAGGAGGCTTCCGGAATAATGGCGGACAACGACATCTCGGTGCTTCCGGTCGTGGACGATGACCGGAAGGTTCTGGGAATCATTACGGACCGCGATATTTACCGCGCGTTTATTGACCTTACCGGATACCGCAAGCAGGGAACGCGGTTTGTAATTTCCTGCGAGGATCGTCCGGGACAGCTTCTGAAGGTAGTACAGCTGTTTGCGGAGGAAGATGCAAATCTGGAGAATCTTGCGGTTTATCACACAGAGCGGGGCGTTGAGATCGAGATCAAGGCTACCGGCGAGGTTTCCGTGGAACGAATGACAGAGGTACTGAGGAAAGCGGGATTTGAAGTGACCAATGTCCTTCAGAGACATGCGGACGGAAGCTGCGACAGATATTAATATTGTCCTCCGGACTTTGTACGGCTAGGATTTTACAGTAAAGAAAATTAAATTTTGTGAGATTTGTTACGGCAAAATCTATTTTTTCTGGTATACTGGAATCATTCTGATAATGAGCACAATTCCAGGAGGTATAGAGTATGGATACAAATAATGCAATGTTCTGTTACCAGTGCCAGGAGACGATGGGCGGCACAGGATGCACGAGAGTGGGTATGTGCGGTAAGAAGCCGGATCTGGCCGCAATGCAGGATCTGCTGATCTATGTGACGAAAGGGCTGTCCGCGATTACCACACAGCTTCGGAGAGAGAAGACCGAGATCACGGCGGACGTGAACCACATGGTGACGGCGAACCTTTTTGCCACAATCACGAATGCGGATTTTGATAAGGAAGACATCATCTCCCGGATCGAAGCGACACTTCGAAAGGAAGATGAACTTCTGGCAAAGGTGAGCAAAAAGGAAGCCCTTCCGGGGGCTTCTCTGTGGAGGGGTTCGCGTGAGGAATTTGCGGCAAAGGCCGCGGGCGTCGGCGTTCTTGCCACAAAAGATGAGGATATCCGCAGCTTCCGCGAGCTGATCATCTATGGCGTGAAGGGTCTTGCGGCTTATGTCAGCCACGCCAATGCGCTCGGGAAGGAAGATACCGATATCGATATGTTCATGCAGCGGGCGCTGGCGCAGACTATGGATGATACGCTCACCGGCGGCACGCTGCTTGCGCTTGTCATGGAGACCGGACGATATGGCGTCCGCGGAATGGATCTCCTGGACAAAGCGAATACGGAGGCGTACGGCAATCCGGAGATCACAAAGGTAAATATCGGTGTGCGCAGCAATCCGGCAATCCTGATTTCCGGCCATGATCTGAAGGATCTGGAGATGCTTCTGGAGCAGACACAGGGTACCGGTGTGGATGTATACACACACGGCGAAATGCTCCCGGCGCACTATTATCCTGCCTTCAAGAAGTATGACAACTTTGTCGGAAACTACGGTAATGCCTGGTGGAAGCAGAAGGAAGAATTTGAGAGCTTTAACGGTCCGGTGCTCTTGACGACGAACTGTCTGGTTCCGCCGAAGGATTCGTACAAGGACCGCCTGTTTACAACCGGGAATGCGGGGTATCCGGGCTGCGTTCATATCGACGCGGACGAAAATGGTCACAAGGATTTTTCTCCGATCATTGAAATGGCGAAGTCTTTGCCTTCCCCGACGGAGATCGAAACCGGAGAAATCGTGGGAGGCTTTGCGCACAATCAGGTATTTGCGCTTGCGGACAAGGTGGTAGATGCGGTAAAGAGCGGAGCGATCCAGAAGTTCGTCGTGATGGCAGGCTGCGACGGCCGCGCAAAGACCAGAAGCTACTACACCGATTTTGCAAAGGCATTGCCGAAGGATACCGTGATTCTGACAGCCGGCTGCGCAAAGTACAGATACAATAAGCTTGATCTCGGAGATATCAACGGCATTCCGAGGGTACTGGATGCGGGACAGTGCAACGACTCGTATTCCTTGGTTCAGATTGCCCTCAAGCTGAAGGAGGCGTTTGGCTACGATAATCTGAATCAGCTGCCGATTGTCTACAATATCGCATGGTACGAGCAGAAGGCTGTGATTGTACTGCTGGCTCTTCTCTATCTGGACGTAAAGCACATTCATCTCGGCCCGACGCTTCCGGCATTCCTTTCGCCGAATGTCGCAAATGTGCTGGTCAAATATTTCGGAATTTCCGGGATCAGCACGGTACAGCAGGATATGGATGCGATGCTGGGAGGCTCTGATCAGCTCATCCGCGCAGATATGATTGTCGGCGACATCGTACAGGCCTATCCGTCTCTGGTTCCGGTTATGCTCAGCTGCGGTCTTCACTGTATCAGCTGCGGCGTTTCCGAGATGGAGACGCTGGAGGAAGCCTGCCTGACGCATGGGCTGGATGTTTATGACATTCTGGAAATTTTGAATGACGAGCTTGCGCACGAAAATAACGGTAAGTGATTGATTATAGATATGGAAGACCGCCGCACCGGCTGTATTGCAGTTGGTGCGGCGGTCTTTGCTTACGCGTTTTATATTTCAGTGGTATCAGAGCGTTGATCTTCAGAGACAACGGAGGAATTGATTGCGGCGGAAGCGGCTGCAGCTTCCCGTCCGCCCCGGCCGGTTTCCTCTGTGATGCAGGGATCCTTCGGAACAGCCGGCTTCGGTTTGGCGTTCCGGTTGACAGGCGTCGCATCACCGATTCCCAGTGCTTCTCCGGCTACGCCGAGAGAGGAAATGACATTTGCGATATCAGAAGGCATGTAGATTTTGGTGGCTCTGCCATCGGAGACATCCTTGAGAGCCTCGATTCCCTTCAGCTTGAGAACGCTTTCGCTGATGCCTGCCTTATTCAGATCGGTAATACCTGCTGCTTCCGCTTCGTAGACGAGCTTGATGGATTTCGCACGTCCTTCGGCCAGAGCGATCTGCGCATCGCGCTCCGCTTCGGCAGCAAGGATCTTTGCTTTCTTGTCACCTTCTGCGCGGCTGACAACGGCTTCCTGATGTGCCTGCGCCTCCAGAACGGTCTGACGGCGCTCGCGCTCCGCACGCATCTGCTTTGTCATGACCTCTTCAATCTCTTTCGGGGGCTGAATATTCTTAATCTCCACGCGGGTAACTTTGATGCCCCAGGGATCGGTCGCCTCGTCCAGAATGGCCTGCATCCTTCCGTTGATTGTCTCGCGGGAGGTTAAGGTCTGATCGAGTTCCATGTCGCCGATGATGTTTCGAAGCGTCGTGGCAGAGAGATTCTGCAGACCGGAGATGGGGTTTTCAATTCCATAGGTATAGAGCTTCGGATCAAATACATAACAGAAGACAACCGAATCAATCATCATGGTGACGTTATCCTTCGTGATGACCGGCTGCGGAGGAAAATCGAGTACCTGTTCCTTCAGGGAAACCTTTTTGGCTATTTTTTCAACGATCGGCATCTTCAGATGAAGACCTGCGTTCCAGATCGTTTTGAACTTTCCAAGGTGTTCGATGACGTATGCCTCTGCCTGGGGAACAATTCGTATGTTCGCCGCAATCAGCCAGATGACGAGGATTGCCAGAATAATCCAGATAACAAACATTATTGATACTCCTTTCATAGATGTCCGTGCTTTCATAGAATTGCGGGTTAACTTATATAAGAAGTATATCATGACATATCCGAGACTGCATCAAATATTTTCTGAAAATAATGATAGCAGAAGCAAAGCGAACGCGCAACCGGATTGTTTTTACGTGTCTGAAGTTATAATATAGAAGGTGGATGTGCGTGTTATTAATTGCGCCGCATACCGCATAGGTTTTCGGATTGCTCCGTGTTCTGCACTACCGCAATCCATATACAAAAATAGACTGAAGAAATGTGAGGACGATATGCGATTCGAGAAGAAAAATACGGATGTGATTGATGATCCGGTCCGTCACGCGGAATCCGTGCATCACAAAAAATTTCGGGCTGTACAGCGGGTGATACCGTGGGAACCGTTTCTTAATGTATGTGTGACCTCGCAGTTTTCTTCCCTGGGAAAGGGATATGAGAGACACTGCGGACCTGTTGCGATCACGAATCTGATTCTTGCACTGCATAATCGATTCCCTGATGCGGATCGGGGTAAGTTAGAAAGAGTGGATGTGGAAAGTCCGGAAAGCATAATCCGTGGAAATCCGGAAAGTATATACCGGGGAAATTCGGAAAGCATAAACCGGGGAAATCCGGATTTCGGTCAAAAACAACAGGATTCCGGGAGACCTCTGCAGCCGGAGGAGGTCTTCCTTCATGTGAGCGGAATCGGTGAAAAGATGCTGATCTATCACAATATGGATCTTTTTCATCATTTCGGAGGAACCAGTGACGCTCTTACGGGACTTTATATTTGCACCTGTCTGAAGAAGTACCATCTGGAATGCTCTGTGCTTCCGTTCATACCGTTCCGGAGGGGACTTTTCATGGAGCGGGCGAAGCAGGACCGGATTTTGTATCTGGTGCTACGACATCATCCGTGCTATGGAAACCATCACGTGATCTGCTGCGGGGCAGTTGAGGTGGAGAGTGAGGACCGGCAGGAGCATGCGCTCTATCTCGCGATTGCGGACGGTTGGGCGCCGCATCTGAGATATCTGCCGGTCTCTGAGCTCGGAATTTGTTTCGGATATCAGATCATTCCCGGAGAGGACAGAAGATAAGAACAGACGGAAGCAGAGGGGTGGCGGTATGAGTGATAAGATGAGGGTCGAGCAGAAGAGCTGGACCAAGACAAGCATTGTTCGTGTGTTTTTCTTCGTGATACTGATTGCAATTCAGTTTATGTGGATTTTTGAGATGATCACGTATCTGGAGGCGAGGGTGACCTGGCTTTCGACTGTGATCAGCTTCGGGGCCATGATTCTGACATTGACGATTTTCTCACGGCATATCAACGCATCCTACCGGATGTTCTGGATGATGATCGTCATGGCCTTTCCGATGGTGGGAATTGTCTTTTACGCTGTGATGGGGAGGAAAAATTCTACGCGCCGGATGCGGCGCGAATTTGAGGAAATTGATCACATCCTTTTCCGAAGGATGCAGCAGGACCCGGATACGGAAGAAGCTCTTGAAAAGGAAGATCAGAGATCTGCCGGGGCATCGAATTATCTTTGGAAAACCTGCGGGTTTCCCGTTTACGAAAATACAAAGGTCAGGTATTTTTCCGATGCAAAGGACGCGTTTGAAGCGCAGCTGGAGGATCTGAAAACGGCAAAGCATCACATTTTCCTGGAATATTTCGCCATCGAGGAGGAGGGAGCCTTTGAAAGGGCCTTTCAAATCCTGAAGAAAAAGGCGGCGGAGGGCGTAGAGGTCCGCATGGTTTATGATGATATCGGAAGTATTGCGTTCCTGAACCGGAAATTCAACAGGAAAATGGAGGAGGCCGGCATTCATTGTATCCGGTTCAATCCGGTTCTCCCCTTTCTGAATATCTTTGCCAACAACAGAGACCATCGGAAAATCATGGTGATTGACGGTAGGATCGGATATACCGGCGGATACAATCTGGCAAACGAGTATTTCCACATCACGAAGCCGTACGGGTTTTGGAAGGATACCGGCGTGCGCCTTGAAGGTGCGGCGGTTCGGAGTCTGACGATAATCTTTCTGGAGATGTGGGATCTGCTCAGCCACACTTCCCCGCAGGGTGATCTGGACAAATACATGCCGGCATATGCGTATCATATCAAGAGTGACGGATATGTGCAGCCGTACGCAGACAGTCCTCTGGATGAGGAGCCGACCGGTGAAGAGGTCTATATGAATATGCTCCGGACAGCCAAAAACTACGCGTATTTTGTGACACCGTACCTTCTGATTACAGATGAAATGCGGCGGGAGATGGTAGGCGCCGCAAAACGGGGAGTCGATGTGCGAATTATAACACCCGGCATCCCGGACAAGAAAATGGTCTATCAGGAGACAAGGTCGTATTATTCAGGACTGGTTCGTGGCGGCGTTCGGATCTACGAATATACGCCGGGCTTTTGTCACGCAAAGATGAGCATCGTCGACGACAGATCGGCCACGGTCGGGACGATCAATCTCGACTATCGGAGCCTGTACCTTCACTTCGAGGACGGCGTGCTGTTCCATCGCAGCAGTATTGTCGGGGAGGTCAAGGCGGATTTCGAGAAGATGCTGCTGGAATCCGAGGAAGTGACAGACCGCTACCGCAAGGGAGCACAGACGATTCTGCAGCGCTGTGTCCGCGCACTTCTACGATTCGTCGCACCGCTGCTGTGACGGGTTCACGCGCGACTAAAATCGTTGCCGTACATGGTTGTGAGTGAACAGTAGCTGTGACGGCGCAACTGCCTTTGTTTTTGAGAATGTTGCTTGCAATTGAAAATACAGTGTTATATAATGAAGCGACTGGAAAGTGTAGCATTTTACTAGGGTTTATTTTTGAATGTTGGTGCTGCGCACAGTCTGAAATACAATATATTTCATAAGCATACATCATGATGGGATCCGCAGTACATATTGTTTGTGGCATCATACATCGTATACGTGTTTATCGGAGAGTTATGGTAGGAGGATGTTATGGCAGATATTTTATTACAGGTGAAGGACCTGTCAGTCAGTGTAGAGGACAAGGATATCCTGAAGGGGTTAAACCTTGAGGTGAGAAAAGGAGAAACCCACGTTCTGATGGGACCGAACGGTGCGGGTAAGTCTACGCTCGGGAATGCATTGATGGGCAACCCGAATTATATCATTAAGAGCGGCGATATTCTTTTCAACGGGAAGAGCATTCTGGATGAGCCGGTGAATCAGAGGGCGAAGGACGGACTGTTCATGTCCTTCCAGAATCCGCTTGAGGTTCCGGGAATTTCTCTTTCCAACTTTATCCGCAATGCCCTGGAGAATCGTACGGGCGAGAGAATCCGTCTCTGGGATTTCCGCAAGAAGATCGCGGCGGCGATGGATGTCCTGCAGATGGATCATTCCTACGCGGAGCGCGACCTGAACGTCGGCTTTTCCGGCGGCGAGAAAAAGAAAGCGGAGATTCTCCAGCTTCTGATGCTGAATCCTTCTCTTGCCATTCTGGATGAGACAGACTCGGGACTGGATGTCGACGCGGTGCGTACGGTATCCAAGGGCGTTGAAGAGTATCAGAAGAACAGGGACGGCGCGCTGATCATCATCACGCACAGCACCCGTATTCTGGAGTCTCTGCATGTGGATGCCACCCACGTTCTGGTAGACGGTACAATCGTTGAGAACGGCGATGCATCGCTGGTTGACGAGATCAATGAGCATGGATTTGAGCGATTCATCAAGGAAGAAACCAAAGAGGCATAAGGAGATCATATGGCAAAGGAAAAGACATACGTCGAGGATATAGACCGGAGTATGTACGACTTCCGAAATGAGGAAAAAGATGAGTTCCGCATTGAGGAAGGCCTGACCCCGGATATCATCCTCGAGATTTCAAAAGAAAAAAATGACCCGGAGTGGATGAGAGATTTTCGTCTGAAATCTCTGGATATTTACAATAAGAAACAGGTTCCGGACTGGGGACCGTCCATCGAAGGGCTGGACATGGATAATATTGTCACCTACGTAAGGCCGAACTCCAAGAGAATGGCCAAGGACTGGAACGATGTTCCGGACGAGATCAAGGATACCTTCGAACGTCTGGGAATTCCGCAGGCGGAGAGAAAATCCCTTGCGGGCGTAGGCGCACAGTATGATTCGGAGCTTGTTTACCATAACGTAAAGGACGAGGTGGCGGCGCAGGGCGTTATCTATACGGACATCGAGAGTGCGCTTCGCGGAGAATACGCGGATATGATCCGAAGCCATTTCATGAAGCTTGTACCACCGACCGACCACAAGTTCGCGGCCCTTCACGGCGCCGTGTGGTCAGGCGGATCCTTCGTATACGTGCCGAAGGGAGTTCATGTGGATATACCGCTGCAGTCCTATTTCCGTCTGAATGCCAAGGGAGCGGGACAGTTTGAGCATACGCTGATCATCGTGGATGACGACGCTTACCTTCACTTCATCGAGGGATGCTCGGCCCCGAAGTATAATGTGGCGAATCTTCATGCCGGCTGCGTCGAGCTTTACGTCGGAAAGAACTCGACCCTCCGCTACTCCACAATCGAGAACTGGTCAAAGAACATGTACAATCTGAATACAAAGCGTGCGCGTGTCGAGGAGGGCGGAAAGGTGGAATGGATTTCTGGATCCTTCGGCTCCCATGTTTCGTACCTGTATCCCATGAGTATTCTGGCAGGCAGAGGCGCCAGGGCGGAATTCACCGGCGTGACCTTTGCGGGTAGAGGACAGAATCTGGATACGGGATGCAAGATGGTGCACAGCGCGCCGGACACGTCATCCTATGTCAGCACCAGATCTATTTCGAAGGACGGCGGAATCAGCACCTTCCGGAGCTCTGTCGTGGTCAACAGCCAGGCGAAAAACAGCAAATCGTCGGTATCCTGTCAGTCTCTGATGCTTGACGCCGAGTCCAGATCGGACACCATTCCGGCTATGGATATCCGGACGCAGCAGGCGGATATCGGGCACGAGGCAAAGATCGGGCGTATCAGCGATGACGCGGTCTTCTATCTGATGAGCCGGGGCCTGTCTGAGGAAGACGCCCGCGCGCTGATCGTCAGCGGATTTGCGGACAACGTAGGCAAGGAGCTTCCTCTCGAGTATGCGGTTGAGATGAACAATCTGATCCGTCTTGAGATGAAGGGCAGTATAGGTTAAGGAGGCAGACATGGGAGAAATCAGAGATATTAAACTCAACCGGCTGCCGGCGATCACCTGGTACTGGCTGAATATGAACGAGGCAAGTGTCGGAGCGGATTTTTCCGGCGAGGCTGTGGTAAACGCGGAGATTCCGGAGGGAATCGAGACCCGCGAAGAAGAGAAAAATCTGTTTCCGGAGCAGCCGACCGGAGCGGGGAAGGCCTTCACGGAGGCCGTTGAAGCGTCCGCAAGGGGCGTGCAGGTGTACACCGCGCCGGCAGGTAGGAAGGCAGATGCGCCGCTTCGGCTGAAGTATTTCTATCAGGATGGCGACAGAAGCGTAAATGCGGTGAATCTCGTGGCAGAGAAGAACAGTGAGCTTACGGTAGTGATGGATTATACGGCGGCTCCGGACGCTTCCGGTGCGGCGGCGGTCCAGACAAAGTTTTCTGCCGGGGAAAATTCGGTTCTCCGTCTGGTACAGATCGTCCGGGTTGGCCAGAACTTCAGCTTCATCAATGACCTCGGAGGAAAAGAGGAAGATAATGCAAGAGTTGAGGTGATTCATCTGGTGCTTTCCGGAAAGGAAGTCTATCAGGGGTATCAGATTGATCTTGCGGGTTACAAGAGCAGTCTGAAGACCGATATCGCATATCAGGTTGCCGGAAATGGCCATCTCGACATGAACTACTTCGCAAATCATATCGCGAAAAAAACGGAGTGCGAGATCAATGTCAATGGTGTGCTCCGTGACAAGGCATCGAAGATTCTGCGCGCCACCATCGATCTCAAACGCGGTGCGGTCGGAGCGGTAGGAAATGAAAAGGAAGATGTCCTTCTGATGGATGAGGGCGTAAGAAACCAGACGATACCGCTGATCCTCTGCACGGAGGAGGATGTGGTAGGAAATCATGGCGCTACAATCGGAAGGCTGGATGAAGGTCTTATGTTCTATCTCGAATCCCGAGGCCTGAACAAGGAAGAAATCTATGAAATGATGGCCAAGGCCAGAATCGACGCCACAGTCCGGATGATTCCGGATGAGAAGACGAAACAGGAAATCAACGAGTTTCTGGGAGGAGGCCTGGAGGATGACGAAGACTGAACGCAGGGAGGAGGACGAGCGGATCCGCAGGGATTTTCCGCTCCTGACTCCCGGTGAGGCATATCTTGATAATGCGGCTACCACCCAGAAGCCTCAGGCTGTTCTGGACGCGGTTACAGAATATTATCGAAAATCAAACGCAAATCCGCTCAGAGGACTGTATGCACTGAGTGTGGAGGCAACCAGGGAATATGAGGATGCGCGGGAGGCTGTCCGTTCCTTTATCAACGCGAAGAGCACCGAAGAGATTGTTTTTACCAGAAACGCGACGGAAAGCCTGAATCTGATCGGCTATTCGTGGACCGCGGATCATCTGAGGGAAGGCGACGAAATACTGATCACCGTCATGGAGCATCACAGCAACATGCTTCCGTGGCAGCAGGCAGCCAGGAGAACCGGCGCGGTTCTGAAATACCTGGAGCCGCAGGAGGACGGCACCATCACGGAAGAGATGTTTCGCAAGGCGCTGACTCCCAGGACCAAGCTGGTGTGCATGACACAGATCTCCAATGTTCTCGGCTGCAAAAATGATGTGAAGACTTTTGCGGCCATTGCCCACGAGCAGGGAGCGGTGTTTGTATGTGACGGTGCGCAGAGTGTGCCCCACATCCCTGTAGACGTGCAGGATCTGGATGTCGACTTTCTGGCGTTTTCCGGCCATAAGATGCTGGCGCCGATGGGCATCGGCGTGCTGTATGGCAAGAAGGCAATCCTGGAGGAGATGCAGCCGTTCCTTTTCGGAGGTGAGATGATCGAGTATGTGACCCGAGAGGGGGCCACCTATGCGGAGCTGCCTCACAAGTTCGAGGCGGGTACCGTGAACGCCGGAGGAGCCGTCGGGCTTCATGCGGCGATTGATTACTATCATCGGATCGGCTTTGACCGTATCGTGGAGAGGGAGGAACATTTGACCCGTTACGCGATGGAGCGGATGAAGGAAAATCCGTATATCACGATTCTGGGATCGGAGGATCCGGAGAATCATCACGGCATCATCACCTTTAAAATAGAGGGAGTTCATCCCCATGATATCGCGGCGATTCTGGACAGTCTTCATGTGGATGTGCGTGCGGGACACCACTGCGCACAGCCGCTTCTGAAGTTCCTCGGAATTCCGTCCACCACGAGAGCCAGCTTCTGCTTCTATAATACGGAAGATGAGGCGGACAGATTGATTGATGCTTTGAATTCGGTAAGGAAGGAAATGGGTTATGCAGAATAATACATTTTATAACGAGATCCTGACCGACCATAATCTTCATCCGGCGCATAAGCACGAGCTTGAGGATGCGGATTATGAGCTTGAAGGCGTGAACCCGAGCTGCGGCGACGATATCGTTCTCAAGCTCAAGGTCGAAGACGGAAGAATCACGGACGGAGCGTATGTCGGCGACGGCTGTGCCATCTCTCAGGCCTCGGCGGATATGATGCTGGACCTGGTCATCGGAAAGACCATCGATGAGGCAAGGCATCTCTCTGATATTTTCCTGCGTATGATCAAGGGAAAAATCACAGATGAGGAGAGAGACGAGCTGGAGGAGGCAGGCGTGCTTCAGGATATTTCCCATATGCCTGCCCGTGTGAAATGTGCGGTTCTCGGATGGCATACCATGGACGAGATCTTTGATGACCCGGAAAAGGCAAAGAAGAACTTTACGGCGATCAAGGGACCTTCTGATTCCTCGAATATCTGTCATATGTAATCGCTACAGATAGAGAATAGTTACAGAACAGATAGAGAACAGAAACAGAACAATAGATATGGATAAAAATGTCATTGTCTCATTAAAGGGTTTTCAGTATATCCGGTCGGAGGACGAGAACAAGCCGGTGGAGATCATGATCCCCGGCGTGTATTACCATAAAAACGGGCAGCACTATGTTGTATTTGACGAGATTCAGGAGGGTTTATCCGGGAAGACGCACAGCGTGCTGAAATTCACGGAGGATCGTCTTCTCGTTCGCAGAAGCGGAGTGATCGAGGTAGAAATGCTCTTTGAGAAAGAGAAGAGAACATCTGCCTCATACCACACGCCGTTCGGTATGATGAATCTGCAGATCTCGGCGACATCGTTTCGGCTAGAGGAACAGGAAAATCGTATTGATTACAAGGTGGGATACGCGCTTACCGTGGAGGACGATGTGACGGCGGACTGCGAGATTGAGATCCGTATCGAGTCGCAGCGGGGCGGTGCGTTTCATCTGACCGCTGGCTGAATTACCATTTTAACGCTGGATGGGCTCTTATGTGCGCTTCCGCGACAGGCGAGCTTTTCTGCATTTTCGAAGAGCTTATACAGTATGAAAGAGGCCGGAATCACAGGATTCCGGCCTCTTTGGCTGTGTTTGCTGAATGTGAATCACTGCGGAAACGGGAATCATTCCTCGCCGCGTCCCTTGCGGAGCAGCTGCTCCATCTTGCTTTCCTTCTTCTTCTTGCCGGCGTTATCAAGCTTGCCGCGAATTGCGCGGACATCTGTTATATACAGGCCGGAAATCGTAGCCTTGACCTCCTTTTTCAGGGGAATCACGTCGAATACGTTCTTGTCGCAGATGAAAGAAGAAACCATGGCTCCTCGTCCGGTATTGACTCTGGCCTTGACAATTGGAAATTTGCGACCGCGAAGCATCTTCGGCGTCTGCTGCAGGACGATATCCGGAAAACCGGCATCCTTCAGTTTTACTTTTTTCTTGTCAATGACCAGCATTGTGACATTTTGCTTTTGCGCATCAATCTGCTCCTGCTGCTCCGCCTGTTTCTTCTCGGCGCGTTTGCCCAGAAAATACAGGATGGCGATTGCAGCGGCGACGATCGCAATTACGATGATCAGAACTACCCACCAGCGCATGTCCTCGTACCTCCTACCTGTTTGTTGGGAATATCTATATTATTTTAGCATTCCCGCGGGCAAAAGGCAATCCATTTTGAAGGCACGGATATTGCTAAGAATCCGGATTTGCGTTATGATAATTCACACGGTCGGGGGTAGTCCGACGAGATATAACCGGGTTAGAGAAAGAGACATATTTGCAGGAGAAAAATGCCTGCAGGGGGTATCTGTTGACGGACAAGAGGAACAGGCAGAGCAATTCAGGCGAAGATCAAAACAGAGCTGTCAGAAGAGGTTCAGGTGGAAATTCCGGCAAAGCAGATGAGAAGAAACCGGGAGAAGATCTTTACAGAGCAGATAGAGAGAATTTCAAAGGCGGACCCGGTAAGCGTGAGCAGCGGGCAGATGAGGAAAAGAAACCGGGACAGAATGAGGAACAGCTTGCCAGAGAGCGGGCGCGGCGAAGGCGAAGACGGCAGGAACAGGCGCGAAGGCGCCGGAAACGCCGCAGAATCATACGTCTGGTCCGGATATTCCTGTGTTTCGCAGTGGCAGTGCTGGCCATCGTCGGCGTGCTGGCTGTCGTCGGAAAGTACAGGCGGGATAAGGAAAGAGCAGCGGCGGACGCTGCGGCGGCAAAAGCGGCGTCGCAGACAATGGACATCTATCCGGCATCAGAGGTATTGAATCTTACCTTTCCGGTTTTGACGCTGGATGACGCGACCTCTTCCCGGACGTCCGGAGAAAGTGGTGCGGAAGATCAGAATGATACAGCCGGACAGAACAGTACGACGGATCAGGATGGCGCAGCCGGACAGGACAGTACGACAAATCAGGATGATACAGCGGATGGGGAGAGTGGAACGTCTGACGGCGGAACGGATGCATCAGCGGATGCAACCGTCACTGCGAATTCCGCATCAGAAACCGGCGGAAGCGTTGCGTTGACGGTGACAGATTTCAAGAATATCCTTCAGGACCTGTATCGTCAAAATTATGTCCTGACAGATGTCTCCGGTCTGGCCAAGAGTACCGACGGTACAATGAAGGAGGGCACCGTATCGGTTCCCACCGGCAAGAAGCCGCTGACAATTACGGAAGCGGGCGCAGGGTATATCTCGGGCTATGACGGGCATGCGGACAGTCTGACGCTGAACCCTGACGGGAGTCTGACGAATACCTATACCGATTCGAGCGGTAAGGTTCAGACGGGAGACGTCGATGTGATAACCTGCCTTGATGCCTTTGTCAAAGAACATCCGGATTTTTCCAGTCAGGGTGCGCGCGGAGTTATCGGTGTGACCGGACAGGACGGCATGTTCGGATACGCGCTGGAGGCAAGCGGGTCTCAGGTCGGAAAGCTGAGTGCCGAGGCGGTCCGTGAGGTGGAGGAAAATGCATCCCGTTATTCCGCCTCCGCTGGAGAGAGCACGGAGGATGGGACCACAGATGCCGGGAATCTTTCCGGGACCGGCGGTTCAGGAACTGATCTGATTCAGTCCGGAAACAGTGAAAACACTTCCCGGGATTCCTCGGGGACAGAAAGCGTGTCAACAGACAGCGCAGATGATACGGGGAATGCAGAAGACGCAGGAGCTTCGGCTTCGGAAATCACCGAGAAGCAGGTGGAACAGAATAAAGAAACACTCGATTCGCTGATAAAGGCGCTCCGGAGCGAGGGATGGACGCTCGCGAGCGGTACCTTTGCGGATATCAGTTATGCCGGTGATTATGAGCTCGTAAAAGCGGATGCGGACCGTTGGTCGGAAAAAATCGGGAGTCTTCTCGGAAATACAGATATACTGGTGCTCCCTCATGGAGGGGATATCGGCAGCTGGAGCGGCTATTCAGCCGGAGATTCACGGTATGAATATTTGAAGAGCCTGGGGTTCCGTTATTTTATGACGGAAAATAATCAGGAGTTTACCTGGGTTCAGGCCGGAGGAGATTATCTGAGAATTGGAATGCATATCGTCACGTCCATGGATGTCTATCACCGTGTCATGGATATGCAGTAAACGCTTATACAATACTTTGTGCCACAAACTGTATAAGATACGGATTGAAACTGTATAAGTCCCATTTGTTGGGGATTACAAGATGTAGGGAGATTATGAAAAGGAAAATATTAATTACCATTATGTGTCTGGCGGTTTCTTTGTCGGCAGCCGGCTGCGGAGCGGCCGGGGGAGAAAACAGTGCGTCTGAGACGGCGGCAGCTTCTGCGGTTTCTTCGGTGACAGAGTCGTCCTTGTCGGCGGTTTCTTCATCCTCCGGTTCGGAAAGTCTTGCGGACAGGATCCTCGCGGCTCCGGTCAAAGACGGGAAGTTTAAAATCGCAGACGCGATTACATTGGGCAATTACAAAAAACTGAATCTCACAAAAACGGTTCAGAAAGTGACGGAGGACGACATCACGTCATATATTGAAGGACAGATGACGCCGGAAGAAGTGACAGACAAGGAAGCGGCGGCAGCACTTGGAGATACCGTCGATATTGCCTATGAGGGAAAAATTGACGGAAAGGCCTTTGACGGAGGGTCCAGTGACAGCTATGACCTGACTCTCGGATCGGGAAGCTTTATCGAAGGGTTCGAAGACGGTGTGGTTGGCATGAAGAAGGGAGAGACGAAGGATCTGAATCTCCGTTTTCCGGATGATTATTTTTCCGCGGATCTTGCCGGAAAGGATGTCGTTTTTACCGTCACGGTGAATGCCATCAAGAGGACGCCGGAGCTGAGCGACGAGTGGGTGAAGGACTATACCAATGGTTCCGTCAGTACGGTTGCGGATTACAAGAAATCGGTAGAAAAATCACTGACGCAGCAGAATGAGGAATCCGCGGAATCCGCACTTCAGGGAGATGCCTGGAACCAGGTGCAGGAGGCGAGCGTCTATCATTTTCTTCCAAAAGAATATGTAGATAACGGAGAAAAAACGTTTGAGGACAATGTCAAGGCGGAGGCGGAGAAATACGGACTCTCGCTGGATGAATATATTGAACAGTCCGGCATGGATCAGGATACCTATAATAAGCAGAAGGAACAGAACGGCCGATACGCTGCGGCGAGTGAGCTTTTGCTGAAGGCTCTGGTAAAAGCGGAGAAACTCTCGGAAAACAGCCGCGATTACAAAGATGAGCTTCAGAAGGCGGCGGACCTCTACGGAGTCTCTTCGAAGGATCTGATCAGCAAGAATGGAAAGGACAATGTATACAACTACGTTATGACAAAGGTAGTGCTGGACCGGATCATCGGCTATGCTGATGTGAAGGAAAACGATTAAGCAGTTCCGAATAGGAAGGTACTGCTGATCACGCTTCCGTCGATTTAATGCAGGGAGTGTATCGTGTTGTTAAAAAGATCTCGTCGCAAGGTAAGGGTGTGTCACAATGGAAAAGGATAAAAACAGGAATCCGGAGGAATTCCGGGAAAAGCTGCAGCGGCTTCTGCAGACGGCAAACAATTTGGGAGGCCGCATAGAAAAGGCAGATGTGTTAAGCTTTTTTGAAAAGGACGGTCTGACCGGGGAGCAGATGGACCTGGTATATGATTTTCTGCTGTCGAAGAAGATCATTGTGGAAGGGTTTGAAAGGAAGGTAAGTGCGGAAGGGAAGGACGGATCCGCAGACAACCTGGAGAGAGAAGAAGCGGAGGAAGAAGAGGACGGCTATCTCTGGACGGAGGAGGATCAGGCCTGGCTGGAGGACTATTGCGCAGATCTGCGTGGGATTCAGCCGGAAAGAGATGGGGAATGGAAACAACTGACGGAGGAGCTGAGGAACGGTAGTGCCGATGCCAGACGAAGGATCTCGGAGCTTTTGCTTCCGGAGGTTGTCGAAACCGCCAAGCAGCTGTATGAACCCGGTGTCCACCTGTCGGACATGATTCAGGAGGGAAGCCTGAATCTGGTTCTTTACGTCGACAATCTGCAGCCTTCCGAGCTGGCGGACCGTGACAGCGTCCGGGAAAAGGTGATGACGGAAGTCCGGGAGGGGATCCTTGCGATGCTGGAGGAGCAGCGGGATGTCCACACCAGGGATGAGCGTATGGTGGAGAGGGTTGAGGAGCTGAAGCAGAGTATCACCCGTCTGAAGGAGCAGCTCGGACGGAAGGTATATGTGGATGAGCTTGCCGAGTATATGAATATTTCCGAGGATGAGGTCGAGGATATTCTCCGGCTTGCGGGGGAAATTATCCCGGAAGACGAGGGCGTACAGAATGAGGGCGCTTCAGGCACACTTCCCTCCGGAGGTGCCGGAAATACGCCGCTTTCTGAGGACGCAGGCGAAGCCGGAGAGAACGGTATGACCTACCGGGTGTCCTCGGGCCCGGACCGAAAGGGAAGAAAATCCTTCTATAATCCGGCCGGACGCATCCGCCGCAGATAACGACCGGATAATGATCAAGAGATATGGAAAGAAGAAGGGCGTTCAGGAAGCGTCCGTGGATATATATTGCCGGAGCAGTGGTATGTCGGAGAGGCATCCCTGCCCCGGCATAATTTTTTACGCGAACAGTTTAAAAACTTCTTATTTCCTATTGACAAACCGGGGATTAATCCCTATAATCCTATATATCAGCTAGGAAATATAGAAAAGGGAGGTAACAAAGAATTGAAAAATCAGAAAAAGCTTCCGGTTGTAAATGGGGACATGCGATGTTGTTGCCTCCGTGAGAGAGTCAATACAGTAAGCGTGGATAAGGTACAGTAATAGGTACATGGATAGGGCACATGGATAGGATACATTGCACCACAAGCAGTATAAGATACGGATTTTGAAAAGAAAATCGAAAAAGAATGATCCTCAGCAGAGGAAGAAAAGGAGATTTATCATGGCTAATATTTATAAGAACGCAACAGAACTGATCGGGAAGACACCGCTGGTAGAGCTTACCAGCTTTGAGAAGGAATACAATCTTGAGGCGAGACTGCTGGTTAAGCTGGAGTATTTCAATCCGGCGGGCAGCGTCAAGGACAGAATCGCAAAATATATGATTGAGGACGCGGAGAAATCCGGAAAGCTTCAGCCGGGCGGAACAATCGTGGAGCCCACCTCCGGAAATACAGGAATCGGTCTTGCATCTGTCGCTGCTTCAAAAGGCTACAAGGTAATTCTGACGATGCCGGAGACCATGAGCGTTGAGCGCCGCAATATTCTGAAGGCATACGGCGCACAGCTTGTCCTGACAGACGGCAGCAAGGGAATGACCGGCGCGATTGCAAAGGCAAAGGAAATCGTGGAAGCAACACCCGGAGCGGTTCTTACAGGACAGTTTGACAACCCGGCAAATCCGAAGGCTCATTATGAGACAACCGGTCCGGAGATCTGGAACGACACAGATGGTGAGGTGGACTATTTCCTGGCCGGCGTCGGAACGGGCGGAACGCTCACGGGAACCGGAAAATACCTGAAAGAGCATAAGGCTGACGTAAAGGTGATCGCGATTGAGCCGACAACCTCTCCGGTTCTTACGGAAGGTCATGGCGGTCCTCATAAGATTCAGGGAATCGGTGCAGGATTTATTCCGAACACTCTGGATCAGAAGGTTTATGACGAGGTAATCACTGTTGATAATGAGGTTCCCTTCCAGACAGCGAAGGAACTGGCGCACAAAGAGGGAATCCTTGTCGGAATTTCTTCCGGAGCCGCTCTGTGGGCAGCGCTTCAGGTCGCTAAGCGCCCGGAGGCCAAGGGCAAGACAATCGTAGCGCTTCTCCCGGACAGTGGAGACAGATATTATTCTACCGCGCTTTTTGAAAATTAATGCAACGAAAACATTGAGGCACAAGGCTTAAAAAGCTGACAGTAATCCGGACAAGTAGACGGAAACGGCTGAAACCGGCGGCCTGATGGATATACAAGAAGTTACCGGCGGTTTCGGCAAAAGCACGGATTTGGAACCGTTTAAATAACGATCAGAATTACAGGAGAGAACTATGAGCGAATTAACAGAAAGAAAGCTTCATTTTGAGACACTTGCCCTTCACGTTGGACAGGAGAAGGCAGATCCCTACACCGACTCCAGAGCCGTTCCGATTTATCAGACGTCTTCCTTTGTATTCCGCAACAGCGATCATGCAGAGGCGAGATTTGCACTGAAGGACGCGGGAAATATTTATGGAAGACTGACAAACCCGACCGAGGATATTTTTGAGAGACGTGTAGCAGCTCTCGAAGGCGGTGTTGCTGCACTTGCCGTTGCATCCGGTGCTGCCGCTGTGACATACGCATTCCAGGCAGTCGCAAAGGCAGGCGATCACATCGTATCGGCAAAGAACATCTATGGGGGCACCTATAACTTCCTTGCTCACACCTTTGTTGATTACGGTGTTACCACAACATTCGTGGATCCCTTCGATCTGAAGGCTGCAGAGGCGGCAATTCAGGAAAATACCAAGGCACTCTATATCGAGACTCTCGGCAATCCGAACGGTGAGGTCGTTGATATCGAGGCATGGGCAAATGTTGCACATAAGCACGGCCTTCCGCTGATTATCGACAATACCTTCGCAACACCTTATCTGATTCGCCCGATCGAGTACGGCGCAGATATCGTTGTTCATTCCGCGACAAAGTTTATCGGCGGACACGGAACCACCATCGGCGGCGTTATCGTTGACGCAGGAAAGTTTGACTACAATTCTCCGAAGTGGCCGTGGCTGTCCACTCCAAACCAGTCCTATCACGGACTTACCTTTGCCAAGGACACCGCTCCGGCGACGATTGCAACCTATATTCGTGCCATCATCCTTCGCGACGAGGGAGCGACCCTTTCTCCGTTCCATGCATGGATCTTCCTGCAGGGCCTGGAGACACTGAGTCTTCGTGTGGAGCGCCAGGTAGAGAATACCAAGAAGGTGATTGAGTATCTGAAGACAAAACCGGAAGTAGAATCGATCAGCCACCCGGCGGCATCCGAGGATCCGGCACAGCAGGCCCTTTACAAAAAATACCTTCCGAACGGCGGCGGGTCTATCTTCACCTTCGATCTGAAGGGCGATGAGAGACACGCAAAGGATTTTATCGATCATCTGAAGCTGTTCAGCCTTCTCGCAAACGTAGCGGATGTAAAGTCACTGGTTATTCATCCGGCATCAACCACGCATTCCGAGGATAATGACGAAGAGCTTGCGGATCAGGGCATCAGAAAGAACACGATCCGCCTGTCCATCGGCACAGAGCACATCGATGATATTATTGCGGATCTTGAAGAGGCATTTCAGGCTGTAAAACAGTAAAGATTGAGATAGAGTCAGATGGAAAAATGTCAGCCGGAGCTAGTGCGGCTGACATTTTTCCATTGAAGACTATAGTACCCCGATGGAGGAAATCAGATGAAAATATCTACAAAAGGAAGATACGCTCTGCGAATGATGCTGGACATTGCACAGCATGATACGGGAGAACCGGTGAGAATCAAAGACATTTCCGCCAGACAGGATATCTCTCTGAAATATCTGGAACAGATTGTGTCCGTACTGGTGCGCGCGAACTATCTGCGCAGTATACGAGGTCCGCAGGGCGGTTACAGGCTTACGAAGAAGCCGGAAGAATATGTAGTCGGCGACATCCTCAGACTGACGGAAGGAAGCCTCTCACCGGTGGAATGTCTGTCTACGGATACGAACGAATGTACGCGAGCAGACACCTGTGTGACGCTTCGAATCTGGAAGGAACTCGATGAGGCGATACGGGGCGTTGTGGACAAATATACGCTGGAAGATCTCGTGAACTGGAGCGAGCAGATGGTAAATAACTTCGTGATATAATAATCCCGAAGGATGTACCGCAGACACGGATATTTAACAGCAAGTAATGCTCCGGCAAGAAAACTGAAAAATCTTGGCCGTTTTCGTGGTGCGCGAACAGAGTAACGGATTCTTTTTGGATTTTTTATTGGATTTTATTGATGTTTAGGTGAGTTGAAAAAGTAAATTCCACTTTGCAAGATTAAATTCCACCCGATTTGCCTCCAGTGGAATTTAGTTTTGCAATTGAGATTTATTGATGTTTATATAAAAAAGTGATTGACAGCCGTGTTAAGGTGTTATATAATCTAACACGTTGACACGGCAGATCAAAGAGATTTACGAAAAGCCGACGACTTGCAGGTGTAGTTCAATGGTAGAACACCAGCCTTCCAAGCTGGATACGTGGGTT
>OMUU01000147.1 GCA_900314295.1 uncultured Lachnospiraceae bacterium
GGATAAAACTTTGTTACAGCCAGTTTGCGAATGGCAACAGGACTGTAAAATCCTTGCCGTACATAGTTGTGAGTGAACAGTAACCCGCTTACAGAAGCGTGACACCGTGAGCAGCGGCGTACTTCAGGTCTTCGTCCGGCCACAGAGACACCTGAACCTCTCCGATGTGTGCCTTTCTGAGGAAGAACATGCAGATGCGCGACTGTCCGATTCCTCCGCCAATAGTATATGGAAGCTTTTTCTCAAGGATCGCCTTCTGGAAGGGAAGCTCCGCCCTCTCCTCACAGCCGGCCTCCTTCAGCTGCAGCTTCAGGGAATTCTCATCGACGCGGATTCCCATCGAAGAAAGCTCCAGCGCAATGTCCGTAACCGGATAATATACAATGATATCGCCGTTCAGAGACCAGTCGTCGTAATCCGGCGCACGTCCGTCGTGCTTCTCGCCGGATTTGAGCTTTCCTCCGATCTGCTCAATGAAGACTGCCCCGTGGATCTTAGCGAATTTGTACTCGCGGTCCTTCGGTGTGTCGTCCGGATACATATCCTCAAGTTCCTGGGAGGTTATGAAGGTAATCTGCTCCGGCAGGATGCAGTGCACGTATTCGAATTTGTTCTCGACATACTTCTCTGTCACATGGAGGGCTTCATAGACGTTCTTCACAATCCGGTGAAGCGTCTCGCGATTCCGCTCCTCTTTTGTGATGACGCGCTCCCAGTCCCACTGGTCCACATAGATGGAATGGATGTTGTCCGTGTCCTCGTCGCGGCGGATGGCGTTCATGTCGGTGTAGAGCCCCTGTCCCGGTTGAAAGCCATAGCGACCGAGAGCGTATCTCTTCCATTTTGCGAGGGACTGAACAATTTCCGCTCTTCTCTCATTTTGTTCTTTGATTCCGAAGCTCACGGGCCTTTCCACCCCGTTGAGGTTATCATTCAGGCCGGATTCCGGGTCTACGAAAAGAGGCGCTGACACACGCTGAAGATTAAGCTCTGCGGCAAGCTGATTCTGGAAAAAATCCTTAACTTTCTTTATAGCGATCTGCGTTTCCTTCAGATCAAGTTCCGAATGATAGCCCTCCGGAATAAAAATGCTGCTCATGGTTCATCCCTCCTGTGATCTCTCGTTGTAGGTCAAGTACTTCTGACTTAGCTACAATAGCACATTTTTCACAGGCGAACAACTGATTATGGGTGAAAAACAAGTACATCGTGCTTCGAAATACTTAACGTCCGGAAGATCTTGAGAGGATTTCTCAAGAGAATATCTTATGACGTGCGGTCTGCAAATAAACACATGGTTTACTTCCGGACTCGACAGCAGATCTGCAAATTATGATTGATTTTTCTTGTAATATAATTTGAAATTCGGCACTTTAATGCTATGATGTCCCCAACGAGTGGAGATAATTTCATATCGTATGTGGGATCGATTTCATCCCGGTATGATGTCGGCAGTTGAAACCGATCGGTGTTGTAAGCATGAAGGAGAGTGAGTGTATGACTCGTTTTATCGTAAATATCCCTACCGTTGAGGAAGCATCTGTTTTTTCCAATAAAATGCAGAGGATGCCCTTCGATGTCGATCTGCGCAACGGCAGAACCGTAATCGACGCCAAATCAATTCTGGGTGTCATTTACTTCGGAGTTGGACGAAACGCTTTTCTCGAAGCGCATACCGACAGGAAGACTGACCGTGAAATGCTGGAGGAGGCAGTCCGCGACTATCTGGTAGAGGACGATCAGATGGCCAGAGTGATGTAAGAGGAAAGAAAAATACAGAAAGGAGCATTGTGACGGAAACGGTTACGTTTTTGCTCATATTGCTGATGGGAAGCTGCAGGCAAGAAAACCTGCAGCTTTTTTACGTGAACAGTGAACCGCAGCCGAATGCGAAGTATTCGTGTGCGGCGAGCGTCACGATAGCGAGAAAAAACTCGCGCAGCGCGTTTTTTCTCGTTCACGTATAAGAGGCCTCTTAAAAAACTTGAAAAAGGGCTTGCTTTTTCATATATATTTGATACAATACAATTGTAAAAAATATATATCCATTCAACGCATCGCCATAACGGCAGGTTATTGTGTTTTATAGCCCTGGCAGTTGCCAGGTGTATTCGCAAATAACACGGAATTGAAAGAACGAGAGATCTTAACGCTTGAAGAAAAGCAGAAAGGATGACAAAATGAGTATTTATGATTATTCCGTAACGACTCCTCAGGGAGAGGAAATTTCACTGGGACAGTTCAAGGGAAAGGTTATGCTGATCGTAAACACCGCGACCGGGTGCGGCTTTACTCCGCAGTACAAGGATCTCGAGGAGATCTACGAGACCTTCCACGATAAGGGACTTGAAATTATCGATATTCCGTGCAACCAGTTTGCCGGACAAACGCCCGGAACCGACGAAGAAATTCATGAGTTCTGTACCCTGAAGTACAATACACAGTTCCCGCAGATGAAGAAATCAGATGTGAACGGCGAGACTGCTCTCCCGCTCTATAAATATCTGAAGAGTCAGCAGGGATTCCACGGATTCGGCAAGGGCCCGACTGCTCTGATGATGAGCACGATGCTGAAGAAGATCGACAGCGACTATCAGAACAATCCAGAAATCAAATGGAATTTCACGAAGTTCCTGGTAGACCGGAACGGAAATGTCGTTGCACGTTTTGAGCCGACAGAAAAGATGAAGGATGTCAGCGCGGAAATCGAGAAACTGATCTGATCCTTCCGGATGTGATCTGTTTTCTCTGATCGGATTTCCGATCCGCATAAACGAGATAAAACACGCTGCGCGAGTTTTATCTCGCTATCGCGACGCTCGCCGCACACGAATACTGCGCATTCGGCTGCGGCTCACTGTTCGCATAAATAAAGTTCCCCGAAGCCGCAGTACTTTAGCAGCTCCGGGGATTTTTTCTGAATTTTTTTAAATTGTCGAGGCCGCTTCTTCTCCTTCTCTGGTGTCGAGCCATACCTCATACCAGTCCAGGCATTTTGCGGTCCACACATCTCTAGCCGCTTCCAGATCATCCCGGCTGCAGGAGGATTGGGAAGCGGCGTTCATATACTCATCTAAGCTCTCGGGGATCCGCAGCTGTTCTTCTTCCGCTTTCCGGCAGATACTGCGGAACTGTTCCGCTGCATCCTCCAGTTCCGGCTGGATTAGGCTGAAACGCCAGTCAAGTGTCGCCTCCTCGGTGGAGTATTCGCGCAGGCGGAATCGTTCTGCTTTGGGAACCGCTTTCAGTTCTTCAATCAGGCGCTGATCCTCTGCCGTCCGCAGAGCCGCGATATCCGTTCCGCTCTTCGCGATTTCCTTCCTTTCCATATAGTGATCGTATCCGAACGGATAATAGTGAATTCCGGTTCCCCGGGAATCGAACAGTAAGAGGGAATCCGCCACACGGCTCAGAAAGTACCGGTCATGAGAGACAAAAAGGATGGTTCCCCGGTAGCATCGAAAGAGAGATTCCAGTGTCTCCTTCGCCGGGATGTCCATATTGTTGGTCGGCTCGTCCAGAATCAGAAAATTCGGGCCGGGATACAGCAGAGCAGCGAGCACCAGGCGTGACTTTTCTCCGCCGGAAAGGTTTCCGACCGTTTTTCCCAGATCACGTCCGCGAAAGAGGTAGCCGGCCAGAAAATCACGGATTTCTTTTTCGTTTAATGCAGGATACTGATCGTGGAACCACTCCAGAACATTCTTTGCTGCTTCTTCTCCGGTAATCTCTGCAGAGAACTGATCAAAGTAGGCCGTTTCGATGTGCGCCCCGCATTTCCGCTCCCCGTCCAGAGGCGGAAGGAGCCCTGCCACCGTCTTGAGAAAGGTTGATTTTCCGGATCCGTTCGGCCCGATCACACCGATTTTCTGGCCTCTGCGTATCCGGAAGGAAATTTCCTTCAGCGGATGCACCTTTTCATATCCGATTACCATATGGATACATGCAAAGACCCATTTGCTTCCCAGGTGCGCCGGGAGAAGTTCCCCGGTGTGAAGAAAAGCATCTTCCGGTCTTGGCTTTTCCACCGGATGCATCCGGTCGAGGATTTTTTTTCTGGACCGGGCAAAGGAGGCCTTCTTCGGCTTGTTGCGGAACTTCCGGATCAGATCCTTTTCTCTCTGAATTTCCGCCTGCTGCGCCTCATATGCCTTCCTCTGCCTTCGGTATCGCCGGGCCTTCTCTTCCGTATAGGCGGTGTACCCGCCGGGATACCGGGTGACCTTTCCGTCAGCCACCTCCCAGATCACATCGGCGGTCCGGTTCATGAAATAGCGGTCATGTGAGACCATAACCACCGCCTTCGGATAGCGACGGATATAGTTTTCGAGCCACTCCACCGATTCCAGATCCAGATGGTTGGTGGGCTCATCAAGAATCAGAACGTCGGGCTCGGCAAGAAGGAGCCGCATCAGCATGATTTTCCGCTGCTCGCCCCCGGAAAATTCACAGAGTTTTTTGCCCTTATCTTCCTTGGAGAGCCCGAATCCGGTAAGCATCCGGTCATAAAGCTGTTCATAGGAATAACGATCCTTTGAATACTGGTATCCGGAGGGCTTTCCGGACATCACAGCCTCCAGGATCGACTGTTCCAGTGTTTTCTCGGGGTCGTCCGTAAAGGTCTGACTGAGCGTTCCTGTCGTAAAAGCCCGGGATCGGGCGAGCCCGGCATACGGATGCTTTTCGTCGGAATCCAGATCGAGCTTTCCGGAAATCACGTCGAGCAATGTTGTTTTTCCCGCGCCGTTGCGGCCGACGATTGCAGCCTTTTCCGTTCCCCTGATCTCAAAGGAGAAACGGTTCAGGACCGGAATACCGCCGCGGCTTACGGTTCCTTCCTTTATCTCTAGAAGCATGAAAGTGTCCCCTCATAAGAACAATCGGAAGTACGGAAAATCTATTCCCGTGAGACTTACCGACATCGGAATGAAATTGAAAGTGCACTTACAGCAAGGCACAATCCACAGAATAATGCGTTTTATCTTCTGACTCTGAACCAGGATATCATTGCTGCTGCCAGTGGTTTAAAGGGGGAAAACCAGATCATGAGGTACACAGAGGTACATAGGAAAACGGCAAACATCAGCCAGTTCACGACACCGTCTGATCGGAACATCTTCAGGGAAAATCCGCGTTTCGAGGGCCACAGGAGCAGCTCCCACTGCCGGTTCAGGAGATCCGTGAGCAAATGTGAGAGGTATCCTGCGGCAAAATAACAGGTGATCTGGGGAAAAATAACGTTGACGCAGAGGGAAAACAGAAGCAGCGCTGCGAAGGAGTGCATGAAGCTCCGGTGATGTGTTCTTTTTCCGATGACACACAAAAGTAGGAAGGCTGCGATTCCGGCGATCACCCTCGATGTGCTGCTTCTCGCCATCAGCGCCTGGTAGATTCCGATATGGAAACAATAGTCCACAAGAATGACCGCAGAGACTGCCGCGGTACAAACGCCGATGATCTTCTCGGTCTCGCGTGATGCTCCCGATGTTCCGGCATCGATATCCGGAAGGATACCGCCCAAGGCGGCCGCCCCGGTACCTGCCACCAGAATCGGCAGGGAGGACGGCTCGAATATCGCCAGCGCGGTTGTGATTCCGATAAAAAAATGGGTCCTTCCAAGCATGTATGACTGATCTTCTCCCCCCTGAAACTCTTCTGCGACTATTATAACGGATCCGCTTTTTTTCGCAAGCGCCTTCGTTAAACGGTCCTCGCTATCCACTTTATGAAGATCATACGGATAAAACTTTTAACAAACAGTAGCGTTCCGGCAAAGGTACTGTAAAATCTTTGCCGCTTTAGTGGTGTGTGAACAGTTACGAAGTGCGTGGCGGAACCTGGAGACAGGCTCCGTAAAAGGCCTGCCCGAGGGCGATTCCTCCGTCATTCGGCGGGATCAGATGATGCAGGAGTACATGGAAGCCGTTTTCTTCGAGAAGTTCCTGCGTCAGTTCGAGCAGGAGGGTGTTCTGAAAGCAGCCACCGGACAGGGCCACGGTATCGGGCAGACGACGGTCCGCCTCTCGGAGTTGAAGAAGCAGGCGGCAGGCCTCTTTTGCGAGAAGCTCGTGGAAAAGCCAGGCGAGCCGGTCCGGATCTTCTCCGCCGAGTTTTTCCATAATGATCTGTCTGACAATGGAATCCGTGGGAATCCGGTATATTCCGGACCCGGAGATCCCTGCGTCCGGTAATTGGTATGGAATCTCTGTTTTGCCTCCGTTCTTGCGGTATGCGAGGGCGCGGTACATCAGAGTAGTGGAAGCTTCTCCCTCAAAGGTTGAAGATCTGCGGATGCCGAGGACCGCACTGACCGCGTCAAAGATTCTCCCGCAGCTCGTAGATACGACGGCATTCAGACGCATCTCGTGCATCCGATGCATGATTCCGGCTTCCGCCGGGGAACAAAGATCCAGCGCTGTCATGATCTCTTCCGGTGTAAGCTCACCATCGGCGAACAGACTGCAAATCATGGATGCGGCAATCCGCCAGCCTTCCCGCGATGCGGTATCCCCGCCAATGTGCAGGAAGGGCTCTACACTGCCAAGGCGCCGGAATCCGCGGGTATCTGCCAGCATGACTTCGCCGCCCCAGATGGTTCCGTCTGATCCGTATCCGGTGCCGTCGAAGGAGAGGCCGAGAACGGGATCTGTCCGGTCATTTTCTGCCATACAGGAAAGAATATGGGCATAATGATGCTGGATTTGCACGAGCGGAATGCCGGATGCAAGCTCTCCGGCTATTTCCGTGGAATGATAACCGGGATGAAGATCACAGACGACCAGGTCGGGTTTCGCCTCCAGCAGCGTTTCAAAGCGTCCGATGGTCTCTCGAAGCGCCTGTGTGCTGCGGATATCTGCAAGATCGCCGATGTAGGAAGACGGATAGAAAAGGCTGCCCTTTCCGATACAGAAGGTATTCTTCAGCTCGCCTCCGACGGCAAGTACGGTCCGGCCGGGCACCGGTCCGGCGGAGATCATATATGGGAGCGGGGCATAGCCTCTGGATCGGCGGATCATATAGGGACTGTCCCGGTAAAAATCCATGACAGAGTCGTCACAGCGGATGTTGATGCTTCGGTTGTTTGAGAGGATGACGTCCGCGAAGGTCGAAAGCTCTTCCAGTGCCTCCCGGTCATTGTGACAGATCGGCGCTCCGCTGACATTTCCGCTTGTCATGACCAGCATAGGCGTCATGGATCGGCCGTCGTCATATTGAAAAAGAAGGATTTGAATCGGCGCGTAGGGCAGCATGACACCGACCTTTGGATTATCCGGCGCGACAGCGGGGGAAAGGCGGGCGGCGTCTCTTTTTTCGAGGAGAAGGATCGGCTTCTGGTGACCGGTCAGAATAGCACGCTGTTCTTCCGTCAGGAAGCATTCCGCCTGAACAACTGCCTCATCCCGCATCATCACAGCGAATGGCTTGGCCGGTCTTTTCTTTAGTCTCCGAAGACGCTGTACGGCCTGTGTATTGGAGGCGTCACAGCAGAGATGAAAGCCGCCGATGCCTTTAACTGCCGCAATACCTCCTTCGATCAGAACCCGGCGGGTCTCGAGGATTGCTTCTCTGCCTCTGATACCGGGATTGCTTCCGTCCTTCGGGAGGAGATATACCTCGGGACCGCAGTGGTTGCAGCATACCGGCTGGGCATCATATCTGCGCGTGGAGGGCGTGACATATTCGTGACGGCATTCCGGGCACATGGGAAAGGCCTTCATGGAGGTGCGCTCACGGTCGTAGGGAAGAGACTCCAGAATGGTGAGTCTCGGACCGCAGGAGGTGCAGTTGATAAAAGGGTGCAGATATCTCCGGTCGGAAGGATTCAGAAGCTCCGCCCGGCATTCGTCACAGATGGCGATGTCCGGGGACACAAAGATTTCTCCCTTTGTCTTTTGGCTCTCAATGATTTCAAAGCCTCGAAAATGCTTCATGGACTCCAGCGGACGTACATCTACCTTCAGAATCACAGCCCGCCTTGGCGGTTTTTCGCGGATCAGCCGCACAAAGGCATCGATGGCAGCAGGATCTCCCTCTGCGATGATCTCAACGAAGGAACCCCGGTTACAGACGGTGCCACGGATTCCACAGCATGCCGCATGTCTGGAGACGGTCGGACGGAACCCGACGCCCTGTACGATTCCATATATTTTGATCTGTCGGATGACAATTTTGCTGTCTGTCATTTTAAGAATCCCCTTTTTTCGGCATGTCAACGATGTTTGTGTGAGTAGTGTCTTCTGCAAGTCGTTTGTATACCGCTCTTCCGTTTTTCTCCCGGTCAGCGGAAGTCCGGGTGGTCGCCTCTGGAGATCACGACGTGACAGCCGGTCGTCTCAATCCGACGTGCCATACACGCCCGGCATTCCGCTGCCTCGTCTCCGGTGCAGATTTTTCCATCATAAAGCATGTACTTTGCGCGGACCCCCTTCGGAGAGAGGTTTGGCATAACGACGTTTGCGCCTGCCAGAATACCTTTTTCACGTCCCTTCGGGTGAATGGTCCCGAGTGCCGTGGTCGCCGGGAGGAGCACGGCCGGGAACATGAGCCTGAGAATACTCAGAAGATGGAGGGTGTCCTCCAGGGTTCCGTCGGGTTTATCGCGAAAAGGGGTATCCTTGTGATGAATGAACGGTCCGATCCCGATCATCTGCGGCTGCAGCTCCCGCATGTACAGGAGGTCCGTGATCACATTGTCCCAGGTCTGATACGGACTTCCGACCATAATTCCGCAGCCGACCTGGTAGCCGATCTCCTTCAGGTCACGAAGGCACCTTTTTCGGTTCCGGATGGAGAGCTCGGCGGGATGAAGCATGGCATAATGCGCCGGGTCCGAGGTCTCCTGCCGCAGCAGGTATCGCTGTGCCCCTGCATCAAAATATGCCTGATATTCTTCTCTGCTCTTCTCGCCGATTGAAAGGGTTACGGCACAGTCCGGGTGCATCCGGCGGATATCGCTCACAATGTCACAGATCTCGTCGGTACTGTACGATAAATCCTCTCCGCTCTGCAGGACAAAGGTCCGGAAGTCCAGCTGGTAGCCGATGTCGGCGCACTCGAGAATCTGCTCCCGTGTCAGGTGATAGCGCTGCGCCTTTGTGTTGCTTTTTCGGATCCCGCAGTAATAACAGTCATTCTTGCAGTAGCTGGAAAATTCAATGATGCCCCGCAGATAAACCTCATTTCCGTAGTACTGTTCGCGGACTTCCCTGGCGTTCGCGGCCAGAAATTCTTCCTCTTCCGAATTCATCGTCGTGAGCAGCGACTTGAAATCCTCCGTCGGAAGTACCTGCTGTTCCCGGAGATTCCGGATTC
Organism: uncultured Lachnospiraceae bacterium; assembly: GCA_900314295.1. Classification (GTDB taxonomy): domain Bacteria; phylum Bacillota; class Clostridia; order Lachnospirales; family Lachnospiraceae; genus Bilifractor. Next base: position 9,313 of record OMUU01000147.1, read on the forward strand.
TGTCCATATTGTTCATGTGTCTTGTCCTTTGCAGCTTTCCTTCCGCTGCGTGTGAAACGTTCCTTTGTATATTTACAGGGATCACTCTCCGGAACCTCTTATACCGGTCGGAGTTTTCTTGATTGCCGCACGGCGTTTACGCGGTCGGAAGGTTTGCGCCACCTCCGGCCGCTTATTATGCACGGTGTTTACGCAGTCGGGAGATTTGCGGCGAGCTCCGTAAATTCCGGGAGCATGCGGAGCGAACGGCCGAGAATGCCGCGCATATAAGATACCGCGATGCCGTAATTGGTGATCGGTGTGTTCTGCGAGAGGGCATGATCGCGCCGGGACGCCATCTCCCGGTCATTGAGCACACATCCTCCGCAGTGAATCACAAGCCTGCAGGAGGAAAGATCTTCCTTCATTGTGCTTCCGGAGGACAGCTCAATGTTCAGGTCTTTTCCGGTGTATTTTTTCAGAAGCGCGGGGATCTTGATGGACCCGATGTCTCCGCAGGTTCTGCGGTGGGTGCACCCCTCCGCCACGAGTACCGTGTCGTTATCCTTAAGTCTCTCGATCTCCTGCACACCCTCGACAGCAGCCCGGAGGTAGCCGCGGTAACGAGCCATCAGAATGGAAAACGAGGTGAGTGGAACCTCCTCCGGAACGATATCCTTGACTCTGTAAAATGCCTGCGAATCGGTGATGACCAGCCGGCAATCCGGGTTTTGCTTCAGGACGGCAGCCAGTTCCTCGGTCTGACACACACAGGCAGATGCATGATGCAGCAGAATCTCATGCAAAACCATCTGCTGCGGCAGGATGATTCTTCCCTTCGGGGCCTCCGCATCCATGGGAATAACGAGGATGATGGTATCGTTTTTTGTTATGAGATCGTCCAGCATTCCCGTGGTCCGGATCTTCTCCTTCGCCCGTGTCCGGATGGCCTGTGTCAGCTCGTCGAAGCCGTATCCCGTCTCCGCAGAGACCTGGATTGCATTTTTCGGAAGTGTCACAGGGATACCGAGATCCTGCTTGTTGAAGCAGAGGATAACCGGGATGTTTTTTTCTGCAAACCGCTCCTGAAGTTCTCTTTCGTCTGCCGTGATCTGTCCGTCTCCTATGACAATGACGGCCAGGTCAATGCGCTCCATCATGTCTTTCGTTTTCTTGACCCGAAGGGCTCCGAGCTCGCCCACATCATCGAGGCCTGCGGTGTCGATAACAACGCAGGGACCGAGTCCGTGAATTTCCATGGCTTTTCGTACCGGGTCCGTTGTGGTCCCGGGAACGTCGGACACAACGGAAAGGCTCTGCCCGGTCAGACGGTTGATTACGCTGGATTTTCCGGCATTTCTTCGTCCGAAAAATCCGATCTGCACTCTCTCTGATGACGGTGTTTCATTCATGCTCATAGCTGCTTCCTCCTGATGTCCTGAATTTGATAGGTATCTGAAATGCTGTGTTGAAAATGCTGTGCCCGGGAAGTACCGATGAAGGTATAACGAGAATCAGCCGGAGGCCAGAGCCCCAAGCAGTCTGTCCGACATTCCTTTTTCAAAATAATTGACAAAATGTTTCCGGTAGATTCTTCCGGATAAGGCCAGCGTCGGAAGGAAAAACCGGCGTGTACGGTTTTCGTGTGGAAGAATAGAATCATACATCGGATCGCAGATAAAATCTGCATCCGGAAAGCGGGCCAGAAAGGCTTCGATTTCCTCCTCCCCGAAAAGAGAAGCATCGACACCCGGTATCTGCGCGGACGGATCTGTTTCCAGAGGATCTATGACTATTGTTTTTCGCCCGGTTTTTCGGCGAACCATCGCCGCAAGGGAAGCTCCGAGAACAGGTTCCGTGATAAAAATGACAGGTGAATGAGAATCCTGTTCACCATCCGCGTGTCTTTTCTCATTGAAATCACTTTGGGGTTTTTCATCCCCGAGAGATTTCAGGACAGGATCGCTCTCATCGGCCAGGGGGACACCTGTCACATAGGGAATACCATATTTGTCCCGGAGGTACCTGGCGGGAAGAAGTCCCGCCTTCGAAAGCACCAGAGAGACATCGGCTCTCGTACAGTCGGGGATGCGCCGAAGGTCGGCAAAATCTCCGAGTCCCAGACAGGACTGTATGCGAAAGCCTCTTTTCCGGAGAAGTGTCTCCAGGGAATGCGCGGATCCTTCTGCAGCATAGTCGAGCGTCATCATGCCCAGGACATTGACGGAAACCGCCCCGTCGTCGGTTTTTCCGCCGTCAAATTGTTCCGCCGTTGCTTCTCCCTGTCCTCCTCCAGCAAACGTTTCCGGCCTCCCGGCAAACGTCTGCAATAGCTTCTTCCAGGCGAGACCCGCTCCCCGCGCGTAGTCATGGCAGCCGTTTGAAGGAACATAGAAGGACGGGATTCCGCTCTTATGCTCTAGAATTGCGGCGATGGCCTCAAAATCGGTCCCATTCAGCCACGGAACCGGCGAATTGCACAACGCAATGAATTCCGGCCGGGCGGGAAGACTACCCACAGTGTCGAGAATATCGGAAATAAACCGATCGTCATTTCCGAGAACAGCGTCCTTCATGTTCAGACCGGAAATAAAGATGCTGGAGGGCTCCCGATACCAGCGCAGCTCATCGTGTGTATTGTAGGTGGAGTTGCACCCGGAGGGATCATGTATGACCGTCATCCCTCCGAATTCGTATAAGGCTCCTGCTATGCCGGAGACGTCCCCGGCCCAGACCGGAAGCACTCTGTAGGTTTCTTTCATAATTAAAATCCTTTCGTTGCCATAGGCGGAAACCCAACACCTTTAGGTCGTGGGTAGTTGACTGTCCGATCCTCTCTTGTTCTGTCAGCATCAGCTGGTCATGTAAGAAAAACTGCCCCGTTCTTTTCGATATCTTTGTCGCCTGCATTCCACACGCCGGGAAGGCCCAGCCCTTTTCCGGTGACAATTTCGGGATTCTTCGGCGCAAGAAATGCGTCGCACATCAGTCGCAGCATGTGGCGGATCCCCATATATCCGGAGGCGCCATCTGCCTCTATCGCATTCACAAAGTAGGGACTTCCTGTAAAAAAAGACGCCTTCGGTCCGACCGCAAGGATTTTTTTCTTCGCAAATCCACAATGGGAGGTTCCGCCTACCAAAGCCGGGTCGGAGCCGAAGCGCTCTGCTTCCGACGAAACGAAGGGGCGTTCCCGCTCATACAGCGAATCTGACGCAGAGGTAGACATCAACGCAAGGTCCGGGTACGCTTCCTTCAGCGCCTCGAGATCTCCGGCTTCCTCCGGGCTGATCTGGTCCGCGAGAATCCGCACGACATGGAAATGATGCTCCAGAAGAAGCCTTGCGAAGCCCACCGGTCTGGGCTCGCAGATATAGTCCACGACGATCGGCGTGTCTGCGATGATCTTCCTTGCATTCCGAAAGGCTTCCTCTGTCAGAAAGCGCTGTTTCGCAATCCATTCGTCGAGCTTTTTTTCCGATTCGCTGAGAGATCTGCCGGACGCCTCACACAAAAGCTTCACGAGAGCGTGGAGCTGTCCGTCGATCTCCTCATAGTTTACCGCCACCGGAAGATACAGACTTTTTCTCCCGGCGAGAGACGCCGCTTTTTCCAGACCATACCTGGAAAGCGGAGATTTTGTGATCCACAGGAAGGACTGACCCATTGCAAGATACTCGTCATAGCTTTGGCAGTCCTGTACCTGCAGAATCCGGATTCCCTCCTGCTGAAGGAGTTCCGTGAAATCACTATCCTGAACCCGCAGGTTCTCACCAACTATACTGACTTTTGAAAGGTCTTCCGGCTCCGCTTTCTTCGCAAGGACCTTCATCATCTGATAGCGCTGCCGCTGTTCCGGTGTGGTCGTCAGCTTCTGCCGGATCGGATCCATGAAGCATTCCATGAAATCAATCTCCGGGAATTGCTTTTCTACCTGATCAAAGATATACCGCATATCACATCCGATGAAATGATGCATGCATACCGGAAAGAGCTGCACCGCCCGCGGCCTCTTTGGCAGCTTGCGGATTACGTCAATAATTCCGCGTATCGTGATTTCCTCCAGTCTTCCGTCAAAGATTTCGGTCTCATCGGGCATGACAGAGGAAATGCGTTCGGCGGCATTCATCTCGTCCGCGGTCATGATGACGCCGCGAAGACAATTATCCGTGCAGATATAGATCTGGTGACACTCGGGAATCAGCATGCCGGTATGAACGATATTCCAGTGCTCGTGTACCGGACAGTTATATTCCAGCCCCCAGGGAAAAGTGCGCCCTGTCACAGCGTCCCGGATCCTTATGGTGTTGTTCTGACTGCCTTTCGGCGTATTTGACGAACGAAGCATAGGCACCTCGAAAAGAGTTCAAAACCAGGCGCATCTTTATCTTTCCGGTTGCGCCCGGATCGTGGCATCGGGAAAAATGTATGAGAAAAAGCTCAGATGTTGGAGTAGGCGGTTTTCACACTGACACCGTCAAGCGTTCCGAGCTTTCCGGAGATTCCGCTGATCACCGGCTGCGGTGCGTCCAGAACAATGCTGATGATATTAATATTCCTGGTGCGGTAGGGAATTCCCATTCTTCCGATAATATATTCACTTCCCTCGTGCAGAATTCGATTAACCTCCGGTACCGCATCCGGATTCTCGACAATCATGGAAATCACCGCTACTCGTGTTTCCTTTTCCATGTCAATTCCTCTCCTCTTCTAAAGCATGTTGCACAATCTATCACATCAGCAGATCCGCGGCAGGAGTTCATTTCCCGGCTCCGGCAGATAGGTTTTCGCGCCGATTTCCGTTTCCATGATCACCTTTCCGCGGTTCTCTGCGGTTACGGAACCGATAACGGCTGCTCCGGCGGTATATTTCTGTTCGCGGAGGATGTGCAGAGCCCTCTCTGTCTGTGCCTCGGGCACAATAAGCACCATGGTTCCCTCGCAGGCCAGATAGAGAGGCTCGAGGCCCAGCATACCGGTGACACCTCTCACCTCGTCGGCAACAGGTATCTTTTCTCTTGAAAGAGAGATTCCAACGCCCGCCTCATGGGCGATTTCATAGAGGACGGTGCCTACGCCGCCCCTCGTTGCGTCGCGGATAACGTGAACATCGGGAACCTCCCGGAGAAGTGCATGAATCGGATTCCACAGCGGCGCGCAGTCTGTCGTCACATCCGCCTCAATTCCATAGTCGTCCCGTGCGAGAAGAATGGTCGTGCCGTGTCTTCCGATATCCCCGGTTACGATTACCGAATCCCCGGGAGCGGCAAAGCTTCCCGATGTTGACACGCCATCGAGAATTTCACCGATTCCGGTGGTTGTAATAAAGCATCCGTCCACCTGTCCCTTTCCGGCCACCTTGGTATCTCCGGCGACCAGAACCACGCCGACCTCCGCAGCGGTTTTTTCCATCGAATCCGCGATCTGCTCCAGCTCTTTCATGGGAAAGCCCTCTTCTATAACGAACGCACAGGTCATATACAGAGGTTTTGCGCCCATACAGGTCAGATCGTTCACGGTTCCACAGATCGACAGCTTACCGATGTTTCCTCCGGGAAAAAATGCAGGGGATACAATGAATCCGTCTGTCGTCATCGCCATTTTTCCTGCGGGCGACGGCAGCACGGAGGCGTCATCGGATGTGAAAAATCGGTTCTGAAAATGCTTTCTGAAAACGCGGTCGATCAGCTCGGCCGTCTGTTTACCTCCTGCGCCGTGCGCAAGAGTAACGGTATCGTTCATAATTGTCAGCCCTTCTTTCATGCCATTATATTATCGTAAAAAGGATCCCGGCAGCTGCTCGGTTTCTTCGGAGTCCTCACTCTTCTTATGTTAATTCGCAGTTTGCTGCTTTTCCCGATATTCCCCGGGAACCTCGCATCCGGTTTGACTATGATCCTATTTTCAACTGCTGTCAGAGGAGTTTCTGATGATTTCCGTACAGGTAATATGCACTGCACGCGCCCTCCGAGGAAACCATGCATGCTCCGGTCGGGTGTTCCGGTGTGCACACCTTGCCGAACAGCGGGCACTGCACAGGTTCAATCCGTCCCTGAAGCACGGACCCGCACCTGCAGCCTGTGGCTGCTTTTCCAGACATGGACGGAATCGGATAGCGGATTCTGGCGTCGTAGGCCGAATATTCCGGTCGAAGCTTCATCCCGGATCCCTCGATCCGGCCGATTCCCCGCCACAAATCATCACAGGGCTCCATCATGGAATTGACCAGTCGGATTGCCTCCGGCTGTCCTTCCTCCCGGACGACTCTCGGATAACAGTTGACGAAGAAATATCCGCCCTTCTTGAAATTTGTCACAGCGACGGCAAGCGCCGTCACCAGTTCACGGGCCGTGAAGCCGGCGCAGACACCGGACACCTGATGGGTATCCGCGAGCATCCTGGGTACGGAGAGCCCTGTAATCGCGTGTACATGACCGGGATAGAGGAACAGGTCCGTAGCGTCTTTCATCGCCTCATAGGCCATCGGCATCGTTTTATTGGCGGTGAGCAGGCTGAAGTTGCGAATGTCATCCCGGATCGCGTTTTTTACCGCAATGCAGGAGCTTGGCGTGGTCGTCTCAAAGCCGACCGAGAGAAAAACGCACGCCTCATCCGGATGTTCCGCCGCGTATGCTTCTCCGTCCTGCGGGGAGTACACGGTGCGGATCCTCGCGCCCTTTGCGCGGGCAAGCTGGAGAGATTCCCGGGATCCCGGCACACGGACCAGATCACCGAAGGTGAGAATGGTACATCCCTTTTCCTCTGCCAGCCATATTGCTTCATCGATATAGCCCGTTCCTGTGACACAGACCGGACATCCGGGTCCTGAGATCATATGGATTGCCGGAGAGAGGATGCTTCGGATTCCCTGCCGGAAAATCTCATGCGTGTGCGTACCGCACACCTCCATGATTCGCACCTCCGGACCGTCGTACGCACGGAGAATGTTTATGGCTCTTTCCATCTGGTTCATCTGATATCCTCCAGCAGGGAATCCGTCTCGTCCTGATCGTCATCGGTAATCTTCGCGATTGCCGAGCCGGCATGCACCATCACATAGTCTCCCGGGTTCAAATCCGTGAGAAGCTCGGATGAGACGGTCTTCTTCGCTCCGCCGGCATCGACGATCGCGACACCGCCCTTGATACTGACTACTTTTGCGGATAATCCAACACACATGATTTATTCCTTTCCTTTCATTTCTGATAACGCTGCCAGACAACTTAATGGTACATCGTATGGGTAAGCTTACTTCCCGATCTGTCATGACCGGGGCTTTGGCGGCTCAGGTGAGAATTCTTTTTCCGGATAAGGCGAAGCTCGGGAACGGAATCAGCGAGGATTTTTCTGTCGGAATTTTTGCGATGACCGGATCTGCAAAAATATAATCATAATTTTTGCCGTACAGAAGCGTTAACAGGTCATTTTCCTCCCGGAGAGATATCCCAGACTTCAGCGGTACTCCGTGCACAAGATAGTCACTCTTTTCGCATGCTTTTCCTGCGAAAAAAGAAGCACATTCGATTTCGGCCTTTGATCCGGGGAATTTCTCCAGAAGAGCAGCCTTCAAGGAAGCCGCTGCAACCGGATCATGCACGATCAAAATCTTCGGAGAATCTGTTGACATATTTTTTTCAAAACCGGAAGGCAAATCCCGGAGGTATTCGGAAACACCGATGTATCCAATTTCAAAGGGAGTGCCAAAGGTTTTTTGCAGATATTCCGCCGGTCGGATTCCTGCCGCGGACAGGACAAAATTCCTGACATTTCCGCCGGCGCCCTCATAATCTTCTCTGCCCGCGTCGGCGCCGTAGAAAATAACCCTTTCATACCCTTCCTTTTTCAGAATGGCGCGGATTCTTTCCTGATCCGTGAGATCTATCAGCTCCAGCGGGGTACATCCGATGACGCCGGCTGTTCCGGACATGCCGCCCGGGCGATCCGGAGAAGCCGAGAATCGCTGAAACAAGGTCAGATATGTCAGCTCCAGCCCCGACTCGCAGGTCTTCATTCCGTTGGTCGGGATGCTGATAACCGGGCAGCCGCATTTTTTCTCTAGTATGCGCTCCAGGGCACGGTAATCCGTCCCGATAATGGAAGGTACCGGGGTTCCGACCAGTGCGACGAAGGAACAGCCCGTCCCCTTAAACGCAGACACGGTTTTTTGAACGAGTTCCCGGTCTCTGCCCATGATCGCGTCCATATCCCGAAGCCCCGCGGAAAAAACAGCGGTCCTGTGGTGCTGCCATCTGGGCTCATCGAACCCCAGGATATTGCCGGTACAGCCTCCGGCATCCAGAACTACGATCATTCCGTCGAGCGAATAGAGTGCCGAGACCGCGCCGGACTGATCCGGGGCGAAGGGAGTCAGATACATGCCGAGTCCCTTGACCGACCTGTCGGGCAATCTTGCGGGCACCTTTCCCGGCTCATGCAATTCCGATGCCGAGTCTCCCCCGTTCTCGGGGTCTGTCCCTGTTTGGGGTTCACCCCGGAGAAGCTCTCCTAACCTTTTCCACAGATACCAGGCGGCTTCATAGCCAAAGGGCTGTGCGTCCTCGTTGAAATTGAGGTGCAGGGCATCCGGATGATAGTAAGCGGCATCCTTGCCGATCGTGATGTGTCTTCCACTCCCGGCTTTTGCGGGCTGGGCTTTATAGTCAAGCATGGTCGGATCGGTGTTCGAATACACGCGGAGATCCGGACAAAGAGCCGCGATGCGGTCGATGTATGGGTACCAGTCCGGAGACGGGTTGGCAAAAATTTCGGTCACCCTCCAGCCCATCCTAAGAAGCGTCAGCGCCATCTCAAAGGGATTGCCGTTGACGACCTCACCGATGCTGAACGAAAGATGGGGGTATTCGGAACGGAGCGCCTCTCCGGCGAGGTCCGCCTTCTCTCTGGTCATGCTGCTTTCCGTTTTCGGAACATCCATGTCCAGTGCGGCAAAGAACGCCTTGTACTGCCTCTCCGTCAGATCGGTCTCGTAAAAACGGGTGAGCTCGATGCTGGGGATTCCGAGCCGCTTTGTGAGCGCGTCCGCGGCGCCCCTGGCCTCAGGATTCAGCACGAGATTAAAGTTTGCCTCCCCCATCCGGTAAAAATCATGCACATCCGTACACGTTGAGATCTGCCGGATATTCCGAATGCCCGCAGCTTTCAGGAGGGAGGAAAGCTCGCTTTCCGGATGTACCGGGGCAAAATATCCGAGAAGATTTACCGACGTGCTTCTCCTTTTCTGACGGGGAAGCATGGAATAGAGTGATTCTCTCACATAAACCATCGGCGGTTTTCTTCCCTCTCTTGTCAGCGCGTACATATAGCATGGACGAACCGGAAGATTTACCTCCGCCTCGGCCCGGCGGCACACCCGTTCCAGATCTGTGCCGAGAAGAGCATCTGCACAGGTGATGCAGATCATGATCACGGAAGGCTTTTGAGGCAGGGCCTCAGCGATCCGGCAGACTGCCTCCGGAATCTTCTTCAGATGCCGTCCGGTAACCAGGTCGGTCTCATCCATCTGTAAATAAAAGAAACGATCCTCGCATCCGCGGATTCTCGTGATCTCTGCGGTGTTTCTCCCACAGCATCCCGGGGATACAATCAGCATGACCGATTCGGGAACGGACAGCCCCGCCCGCTTCACACCAAAGCCCTCAGCACCGGGCGAATTGTAGGCCAGTGTCGCAGGAGAAGAGTAGATCAGATGTCTTCCTGTCTCGTAGAGATCCGGAATATGTTCCGATCCTGCCGAGGAAAGTTCGGCGGCGGTATAGCAACACGGCTTTTTCTTATATTCTCTTCCTGATTCGTTATTCAAACCGATCCTCTATTATAGAAACACGCATACAATACATTGTGCCACAATCTGTATAAGCATTAGCAGTCGCAGTCTTCCAGTCTTGAAAAATGAAAACGGTGCTTTTGCGCCGTATCCCCTTCGGCGGCATCGGAAAGGAGATCAGCGGCAAGAGCCATGAACTTTCCGGCAATATCCGAGTCGGGGAACTTTTCAATCACGGTCTTACCGAGATCCTCTGCCTGATTGATCAGATCCGAGCGCGGGATGTCGGCGATGACATCAATGCCCTTTCTCTCGGCAAAGGCATGCACTCTCTCTTCTTCCTCCGGAACATTCCGACGGTTCAGGATGATTCCTCCGACCGATGCATATCCCCTGTCCTCAAAATTCTTCACGGCAGTGGAAATGTTATCTGCCGCGTAGAGCGCCATTTTCTCTCCGGAGGTCACGATCAGAACCTTGTCTGCGTATCCTTCACGGATGGGAGCCGCAAATCCTCCGCATACGACATCACCGAGAACGTCAAAGAGAACAACATCCGGCTTTTCCGTTTCCAGAAGCTCCAGCTCATCGAGAAGATTGAAGGTTGCGATGATTCCTCTGCCTGCGCAGCCGAGCCCCGGCGTCGGACCACCCGTCTCGATGCAAAGGATACCGCCGAAACCGCGCCGGGAAATCTCCGAAAGACTCGCGGGATCCTCCTCATGCTCCCGCAGATAATTCATAACGGGAATCAGCGGTTCTCCGGACAGGAGATTCGAGGTAGAATCCGCCTTCGGATCACATCCGATTTGAATCACCTTTTTGCCGAGTACCGCAAATGCCGCCGCCAGATTAGAGGTCATCGTGGATTTTCCGATGCCTCCTTTGCCGTATACTGCGATTTTTAACATATGAAAACCTCCGGAATCATGGTCGCTTATGGTTTAAACGCCGCACACGAATCCTTCGCATTCGGCTGCGGCTCACTTTTCGCGTAAAAAAAAAGCCCGCGAAGGGGCTTAAAAGTTCAGATCGTTGACCGTATGCTCTGCCCTTTCGGGGAAAAGCTTTCGGCAATTTTTCCTTTTACACGCACCCTTTCCCGCTTAGAAAACCCGATTTCCCGCGTCGATGTTATCGACAAATACAGGAGCCGGTATCTTAACTTTGCAGTCAAGTCTGATAATTATCAGTATACTCTGCTTTCCCAGGCAAAGGAAGGGGTGCATGCAAAAAAATACATAAAGTAACGCACAGGTTATCAATAATAATGATACGTTTCACGTTTTGCGACGAGAAAAAGCACGGATATGATGAAGGCAACAAGGTTCGCGGCCGTAACCGCCCACCAGATGCCGTCGGCGCCGAGCAGCTTCGGAAGAAGAAGGACGCAGGCGCTCTGGAAGACCAGCGTCCGAAGGAAGGAAATCGCAGCCGAGACCTTTCCGTTGTTCAGTGCGGTGAAGAACGAGGACGCGAAGATGTTAAACCCGGACAGCAGGAAACTGAGGCTGAAGATCCGGAAGGCATGCATCGTCAGCGCAAACAGACCTGCGTCGTATCCGACAAAAATACTGGAAACCGGTTCTGCGAGAACGAGGGCTGCGGCGGTCATCAGAACGCCCATGACGCCCATGATTACCGAGCTCTTCTGAAGCATGTTTTTCAGCTCATCCGTATTACCGGCTCCGTAATGATACCCGATGATCGGCGCAGATCCGACGGAGTATCCGATATCAATGGCGACGAAGATAAAGCTGACATACATCAGCACTCCGTAGGCGGATACACCGTCCTCACCGAGCATCTTCATCAGCTCAAAATTGTAGAGCATGCTGACAAGGGATGAGGATATATTGCTCATAAGCTCGGAGGAACCATTGCCGCAGGCCTTTAATATCGGAGAACGCTCAAGCCTCACCGGCACGATGTGAAGCCGGCTTGTGTTCTTTCGCGCAAAATAAAGCAGGGGCAGAACGCCTCCGACCACCTGACTGAAACCGGTTGCCCAGGCAGCTCCCGCAACACCCATGCGAAGCACCCCGACAAAAAAAGCATCCAGGATCATATTGGTAAGCCCCGCGGCGACCGTCACGTAGAGCCCGAGCCGCGGCTTTTCGGCAGTAACAAAGAAGCTCTGGAACAGGTTCTGAAGCATGAATGCAAAGTTGAATCCATTTACGATCCACCCGTAAATAAGGCAGTCATGCATCATCTCTTCGGTCGCGCCCAGAAACAGCGCCATCCTCTCCATGGCGAGGTTGCCGAGGACGGAGGTGAGCGCACCGGTAATCACCGTAAACAGAATCATCATAGAAAACAGCTGATTCGCCCGTTCCTCCCTGTCCTGCCCCATGGTCATAGAAACGAGCGCCGAGCCGCCCGTTCCAATCATAAAACCGATGGAGCCCATCACCATCAGGTAAGGCATAATCAGATTTATTGCTGCAAACGCCGTTTTCCCCGCAAAGTTTGAGACAAACAGTCCGTCTACGACACCGTAGATAGAGGTAAAGACCATCATCATGACGGACGGCAGGGTAAAGCGAAAAAGTCGGCTGTATGTAAAATGATCCGAAAGACGGATCGCGTTGGTTTTCATTGGAATCCTCCTTGCTACGTGTTGTATTTGCCGGTTACGGATCGTTCTTGGCATTATCGGCGGGCGCACTTTCCTTTAAAATGCTCTTTTGCTGTTCGTCATCAACGGAACGCTGAAGTTCGGAAATGTATTTCCCAAACAGTCGGAGAAAGTCTTTCCGTTCCGTTTCGGTCATTTTGCAGAGACTTGACGCTTCCGCGCCGATCACCCGATCCGCGGTTTTTTGGGCGAGTGCCTCTCCCGATTCCGTCAGTGTGACCGTTTTCCTCCTGCCGTTTCCCGCCTGGGATAAAACGATAAGTCCAAGCACTTCCATCTTCTTGATACTGGAGTTCACCGTCTGCTTCGGCATAAAGGTTGCATTAACAAGATCGGACTGCGCCATCTCTCCGCCTCGCAAACGCATCTCATAGAGTGTCCACAGCTGTCCTTCCGGTATGCCATACAGCCGTGAGAGGCTGCGATAGCATTCATCATACTCCTTGGCAATACGATTAAGCTCTTTCTGCTGCTCAAGAAGAATATTCTTGTCTGGTTTCGAAATATCCATATAGAAAGGTCCTTTCTGCTTCGTGATCAGATTTCATTCCATTTGCAATACAGAAAAAATTCAATTATCGAGTTATCAAAGTCCGATATCGGACCTACAGTCGCTGATTATAGTCCGATATCGGACTATTGTCAAGGCGTGCTCCGGATAATCCTTGCCGTACATCGTCGGGGGGGCTCTGTTTACACGAAATCTTTGCCACTTCGGTGTTGTGTGAACAGGTACAGTTGGGGGAAAATACATGCATTAGAAAAGAGCCACAGCATGCTGCGGCTCTTCGTTGTACTCTGTTTTGTTTTTATAAGTGCTCAGGACGCGCTGCTGTCCGTACTGTCTGCGTCCTCTTCCTCAAGCAGTGCGCGGTCCTCGGCCTTCATATGGCGATGCTCAGATACATGAAGTACACTGGTATCCAAGGGGGTCAGAACATGGATTCTATCGTTTTTGGCAATATCCAGATCCTTAACCTGAAGCTCTGTATTTACCGGATAATCCGCGACATTGATGATAATCCGGTCGACAATATCCGCAGGATACGCTTCATACTCAATTTCCTGGCAGTTATTGGTGATAAATCCGTTTGCGTGGTCCTCATTTTCAAGGATAATTTCGGCCTCACCCTTAACCTTCTCATCTGCCTGGAGCTGCTGGAAGGTCATATCTATGAAGTGATTGGTCAGAACGCTGAAATCCGCACTCTTGATCATGGTCATATATTTCGTGCCGTCTACATCGACAAGGGCCTTGCTTCCAACCGTGTGATGAAGCATGAACTGCTTTACGTTCTTTTCCGGAATCTGAAGACTGATGGAATGCTCCAGCTTTTTGCCGGAAATGGATCCGGTGATAAAGCCCAGCTTTCTCAGCTGTCTTCCCTTTTTGCTCATGTCTCGTACATTTGCCATTAATGTTTCCATACCTCTACCTCTTTCTCCGGGCCGCTTAACCCGGCTAAATCATGTATACGTCCGCTGTGCGGGGCGCTGGACAGAAACATCGTATTACATCCTTGTCGTCATCCCGCGAAAGATGAATGCGATTGTTGATTACGCTATATACTATAGCGCAGACAGACGGAAACGATTCACCAAAAATCGTGGCGCAAATCAGGGAAACATTCCCCTTGATTTTTGCAGACGGACACAGATATTTCACATTTTTAAAAAAGATGCACAGTATTCTCTCTTTTTGCGATCCATTCATCAAGTGTAAGAGGCCGGTAATCCGAGTACCCGCAGAAACAGTTCACGAGATTGCAGATCACCGGTTCAGTTCGGCCACCCGCCGTTGTGACGCTGACCTGTGATGCTCTTCTCTCAAAGTCGTAGAGCAGCTTTGCCTCCGTGGTATCGTGAACATGGCCGTGGAGCATAAAGGTCCGGAGATTTCCATTCCTGTCCCGCATATGATTCATACCATAGAATGGCATGGGATAATGGCTCAGAATAACGTTCCTCTCCGTGTCGTGAATTTCCGCGTAATGCCGGATCCATCCGAAACGATTGCTGTCGATGTCCGGACGGTCAAACCACTTTAAGTCATGATTGCCAATGATCAGGAAGATCCTTCCCTTCAGCCGGTTCAGAACCGCATTCAGTTTTTCGGGATCGCGGCCGGTGCCGGACCACGAAAACATGTCACCGATGATATATATTTCATCATCATTTTTCACCGTATCGTTCCACTGAAGGATCATGTATTCATTCATTTCCTCCGCATTATGGAACGGCCGATGGTCGAGATCACGCATGACATCCGCATCATAAAAATGCTGATCCGAAATATACCGCTTCATTGGCATCCTCCTCCCCGGAAATTTAGCGATCCTGCCTGTCGATGCCTCTTCTCAGAGAATTCTTTACATTCGATCGTTCTTCCTTTGATTCGGCAAGCCGTTTATCGATCTCCTCACGCTGTTTCAAGAGGTCTTCATCGGAAAGCGTGCGAACCCGGAGGCCCTCAGCGAGATTTATGACGCCATTCTTCCGGTCACGGTATTTCACACTGAAATATCCGATGATACTGAAGGCAACCGCACCGACAAAATTGACGATCAAATCTTTCATCGTATCGATGATGCCGATGTCAAGATATCCTCCTTTTATGGTATAGGTTTTTCCGCCCGCTGTCTCGATGATCGTCCGCGTTATGTTGGAGACCCTGACCGGAATCTGGGAGTGCGTCGGATCCAGAGTGACGGATCCGATGGTTCTGACGATGAAATCCTTCTGCATATCCAGATAGAAGAACTGGTCAAAGGTGAATTCGATGAATTCCCAGATCACACCGATCGTCATGGAAAAACAGAAGGCTACGATAGACAGATACAGAGGCGACAGGTTCAGGTTGTGACTTTTCCGGTTCAGGATATCTACCAGGGAGAAACCGATCGCCGCACATAGAAACCCATTCAGCGTATGAAGCATGGTATCCCAGCCGGGAATCGCTGTATAATAGTGATTCACCTCTCCCAGGATCTCTGCCGCATAGATGAAGAGATAAATAATGCCCTCGAAGAGAGGCGGTATCTCCAGTTTCAGTTTCTCTTCAAAAAATGACGGAAGGAGAAACAGAATCAGCGATAAGAGGCAGAGAGCAAAGCCCTCGTAATTCCGGGTAAAAAAGCAGCGTACAGCTGTCAGAATAACGAGTATTCTCAGCACCGAATAAAGAAGAAAGGTTTTCCGGTCCAGTCGAATCCTTTCGCGAAGGTATTTTGTTTGTTTCCAGATGTTTTTCATACAAATGACCGTCCTATTGCTCCGGGTGAAAAAAATCTATGATCTTGGAGATCGCGAGATCCATAATTCCGGGATCCGAAAATGGATGATCCGCATTTTCCACGGGAATCAGATCGATCACATTGTCTTCCGCAAATTGACGAACCTCGTCAAAGGGAATGAATTCATCCTTTGTCCCCTGAAGGATCAGCATGTCATCGGCGAAATCGAAATACTCCCTTTTTCGAACGTCTGACGCGCGGAGCTGATTGAAAAATTCCGACGTGAGACGGACCTTTCGCGTATATCCCCGGACAATTTCTCTGCCTCTGTCCAGCTTCGTCTGCTCTTCCGGTGTGATGTCAGCCACCATGATATCATAAATGTTGATGGCCGGGCAGCGAAGAGCGATCTTCCGAAAAGGGTTGCCGTATTCGGTCAGATAGCGCAGAGTGATGTACCCTCCCAGACTGGTGCCGTAGGCGTACAGGTTTTCTGCGTGCATTCCTTCGAGCACATAATGCACCGTCAGATCAAAGTACCTCATACATTCGTCCGGAAGGAACCTGTTTAAAGAGTCTGCGCCGTGGGCGGGCCAGTCAAAGACGACCACTCCGAAATGTTTATACTTTGCAATCAGCCGCTCTGCGAATTTTTCGGTTGCGCTGTTGTCCTTGGTGCCCCCGAATCCATATGTTGCTATTACAATATCTGTCACAGAACGCGGATCCTTCCCACAATAATACCTGCAGCGGATACTGTATTTCTGTTCATTGATGTCAAAATTTTTTACCATGTTGATTATCTGCCTTTTATCGGAAATCGCCGTGTAAGCAAAAGGACCGGCTCACGTCCGAAATCTTATGTCATTCCTGTCTGCGTCAGCCCAACGCCACATCAAGCGCCATCATCAAAGTAAAGCCCAGTGTAAACATAAGCACACCGATATTGGAATGTCTTCCCGCAGACATCTCCGGAATCAGCTCCTCCACCACAACATACATCATCGCTCCGGCTGCAAAGCTGAGCAGATAAGGCATGACAGGAACAAAGACGGAGGATGCAGCGATCACGAGCGCCGCGCCGGCGGGTTCTACTGCCCCTGACAGAACACCCGCCAGAAAGGCTTTCCCCTTGCCCTTCCCTTGTGCGTGAAGAGGCATGGAAATAATCGCTCCCTCCGGGAAATTCTGGATCGCAATGCCGACGGATAGAGCGAGCGCGCTTCCCGCGGTAATCTGGGCGGATCCGGACAAAAATCCGGCAATGACAATTCCAACCGCCATTCCCTCCGGGATGTTGTGGAGTGTGACGGCAAATACCATCATCGTTGTCTTCGCCAGATGGCTTTTCGGTCCCTCGGCATCGTCCGAATTCATGTGCAGGTGAGGAATAATATGGTCCAGAAGCAGCAAAAACAGTGTGCCCATCCAGAATCCAATGACGGCCGGCAGAAATCCAAGCTTTCCCAGGGAAGCGCTCTGTTCCATCGATGGAATCAAAAGACTCCACACGGAAGCTGCTGTCATGACTCCGGCAGCAAATCCGGTCAGCATACGCTGTACCGAGCTGCTCAATTCTTTTTTCATAAACAGAACGCAGCTGGCTCCGAGAGCCGTTCCGACGAACGGGATTAGTACGCCCTGAATTGCCTGAAGTGTCTGAGTAGTCAAGGAATCCCCTCCTTTTACCGGTATGTGATGAGAAGGAACACCCGGACCGCTTTATAAAACCGGATATTCCGTCTGCTGTCTGTTTGTCTTCATCTTAAACGAAATCTGTATTGCGTACAAGATAAAAAATGCAGCTTTTTCTGATGATCCGTTCTCAGGGATACCCGTTCCCGACAACTCTGTAAGGCAAGGAGCTTACAGTTGCGTGAACGACAGCCCGCAGAGGCTCCCGGAAGTATACCGGGATGCCTCTGGGAAAGGCGGAATCAAAAAAAGCTGCATGTAAGGATAATACCGGGACATGAAATATCCCGATCAATTCTGGAATTGGTTTCTATGCTTTCTTCTTCTGAGAAGGACAGCGAGACAGACCGAAGAAAATCCGAGGGAAACCGCCTCGGGAAAAATCCGAGAGGTATCGGCTGTCTTCACGGCACCTGTTTTTACTGCATGAGTCTTCCCGGATTTTGAATCTTCGCCGGTTTTTACTGCAGAAGTTGCGCCGGATCTGTCTGAGGAATTCGCGGACACATCTCCGCTATAGGTGTCGGAGACACTGCCCGGGTAATAGTAGGTATTCCCGCCGGAGGGCTCTGTAACCGATGAGCCAGCCTGTGCTTCATCCGCGGGTGCATCTCCCTCGGTTGCGTTCTCATAAGTCTCGGAATCAACGAATATTAGAGGTGTAGGCACTGCCTGATGTATCGGGCCGGGCGTCGGAGTCGGAGTAGCGGAACTGGCGGGGGCTGTATCAACACTGCTCATAACCATAGCCGTATCATCCGTCTCCGCAGATTCGGAAAGAAGCTCCTGCGAAGAACTCTCAGTAAAATCTGCTGCCGATACAGGTACGGATGGATCTGTGAGTGCGGCTGCGTCCGTCCCGGTCATTTCCGTGGCGGCGCCCTGTGATTTCTCACCCACGTCAGAGTCCATCGAATCAGATGAATCCGGTGCGGTATCGAATCCGGCAGCTTCGGGAGCATCTATAGTGCTGCTTTTCGCTGAAACGGAATTTGCTGCCGAAGACTGAGCTCGTGTAATCTCCGCGGCAGAAACGGCCGGGATCTTTAGAAGGCCCGGTACACAGAGCGCGGATACGGATAATGTAATTACCAAGGTTTGTTTTACTTTTCTTATCATTGACTAAAACTTCCCATACCAAAAATGGGATCTGTTCCTTGAAAACTCAATAAAAACGGCGATCAGATAGCTTTTC
>OMUU01000144.1 GCA_900314295.1 uncultured Lachnospiraceae bacterium
CCAGTTTGCGAATGGCAACAGGACTGTAAAATCCTTGCCGAATATAGTTGTGAGTGAACAGTAACTGCAAAGAGTCTCTTACGCGCGCTTCGCGACAGGCGGGGCCTTCTGCGTTTTCGAAGAGCTGTTTTTATGATGAAGCTGTATAAGCTACGGATTGCTCCGTGCTTCGCACTCGCGCAATCCTACAGGCATTCGCGTTTTCGCCGTGTTGCACACGGCTTCACGCTCATACCTGTTGCCTTCGAAATCGCAAAAGTCTCTTACGCGCGCTTCGCGTGCGACGAGGCCTTCTGCGTTTTCGAAGAGCTTATACAGCAATATACATCATCTGTGCATGAAATGCAAGGGAGTATGGGACATAATCGAATAAATATGCGATATATGCTTGAATGAGTGCATAAATATACATATTTTACTCTTTACATCTCCGGAAAAGAAGTTTATTCTTAACAGAGAATGGACAAGGAGGATCTATCATATGAATATCGGACATGAGGGTGTGACGGCTGCGATGGGGTTTCAGGCGGCGGGTGGTCATACCGGTATAAAAAAAGGAAATACAAAGGATATGGCGATGATCTATAGCATCGTTCCCTGTGTCGTGGCAGGAACCTTTACGACGAATCTTGTGAAGGCGGCACCGGTAAAATGGGATCAGCATGTGGTGCATGACAGCAAGAGCGCGCAGGCGGTTGTGATCAACAGCGGAATTGCAAATGCGGCTACAGGAGAGCAGGGATATGAGGCCTGCCGGAAAACGGCGGAAGCCGCTTCCAGAGAGCTTCATATCCCGGCGGATTCGGTGCTGATCGGATCGACCGGGGTGATCGGTGCGCAGATCCCGGTCGATGTCATTGAAAAGGGAATTCATCTCCTGGCTCCGATGCTTGACAATTCGAGAGAAGCGGCAGGGATCGCGGCACAGTCTATCATGACTACGGATACGCATCCGAAGGAGGTGTCGGTGAGCATTGAGCTCGGCGGCAAAATGGTGACCATCGGCGGCATGTGCAAGGGAGCCGGCATGATCCATCCGAATATGTGCACGATGCTCTCGTTTCTTACCACAGATGCCGTGATTTCCGGGACCATGCTTCAGGAGGCGCTGTCAACGGTGGTCAAGGATACCTATAATATGATCTCGGTCGATGGAGATACCTCGACAAATGACACCTGCGTGATTATGGCAAACGGTCTTGCCGGCAACCCGGACATTACCTCCCGTGGAGAAGATTATGATAAATTCGTAGAGGCGCTTTTTGCGGTGAACCGCGAGCTCGCGAAAATGATTGCGGGCGACGGAGAGGGCGCAACCAGACTTTTTGAGGTAAGAGTCGTGAATGCAAAGACGAAGGACCAGGCGGTTACACTCGCAAAATCAATTGTTACTTCGAACCTCACGAAAGCCGCGATTTACGGAAGAGACGCAAACTGGGGCAGAATCCTCTGTGCAATGGGATACTCCGGCGCAAAGTTTGATCCGGAGAACGTGGATCTTTATTTTGAGAGCAAAGCGGGCAAAATCAAGATCGTGGAGAACAGTGTTTCAACCGGATACAGTGAGGAGGAGGCGACCAGGATTCTCTCCGAGGACGCGGTAACCTGTATTGCGGATATCAAGATGGGAAGTGAGGAGGCGACAGCCTGGGGCTGTGACCTCACCTATGATTATATTAAAATCAACGCGGATTACAGATCCTGATGTCTGTATGGATCCGGAGGTGAAAAATGGTTAATCAGAAATATTTAGACAAAGCGGAGGTCCTCATTGAGGCGCTCCCCTATATTCAGAGATTCAATCGCAAGGTTATTGTCGTAAAATACGGCGGAAGCGCTATGATCGACGACGAACTGAAGAGGAACGTCATCAAGGATGTGGTTCTTCTGAAGCTGGTTGGATTCAAGCCGATTATTGTACACGGCGGAGGCAAGGAAATTTCCAAATGGGTCGGAAAAGTCGGCATGCAGCCCAGATTTGTCAATGGGCTGAGAGTTACCGATGAGGACACCATGGAAATCGCTGAGATGGTTCTGAATAAAGTAAATAAGGAACTGGTGAGCATGGTGGAAAGCCTGGGGGTGAAAGCCGTGGGAATCAGCGGGAAGGACGGCGGACTGCTTCAGGTTGAGAAGAAATATTCCGATGGCGAGGACATCGGCTATGTGGGAGATATCCGCAAGGTGGATCCGAAGATCCTGAACGACCTTCTGGAGAAGGATTTCCTGCCTATTGTGTGCCCGGTTGGCACAGATGATGATTTTCACTCCTACAATATCAATGCGGACGACGCGGCGAGTGCGATCGCGGAGGCGGTGAAGGCGGAGAAGCTGGCCTTTCTCAGTGATATTGAGGGAGTGTACTACGACAAGGATGATCCGTCGACACTGATTTCTCTTCTTACAATTGATGAGGCGAGGGATTTGATAGAGAGCGGTCATGTTGCGGGAGGAATGATTCCGAAGCTTCAGAATTGTATCAGCGCCATTCACAATGGAGTAAACCGGGTGCATATCCTGGACGGCAGAATACCACACTGTCTGCTGCTGGAAATTTTCACGAACAAAGGAATCGGAACCGCTATTCTGAGAAATGAAGAGGAAAAATTTAATCATGAAGACTGAAGAAATCATGCAGGAAACCGATGAATATGTGCTCCACACCTACAATCGTTTTCCGGTTGTATTCGAGAGAGGCGAGGGAGTTCATCTCTATGACACAGACGGAAAGGAGTATCTGGACTTTGCGGCGGGAATCGCCGTTTTCGGTCTCGGGTATGCAAACCGGGAATACAACGATGCGCTGAAGGACCAGATCGACCATATCATCCATACGTCCAATCTGTATTACAATGTACCGATGGCGGAGGCAGCCAGAAAGGTAGCAGAGTCCTGCGGCATGAGCAAGGTGTTCTTTACAAACTCCGGAACAGAGGCAATTGAGGGCGCGATCAAGGCTGCGCGAAAATATGCGTGGCTGAGGGACGGAAGCTCGGATCATGAGATCATCGCCATGAAGCATTCTTTTCACGGCAGAAGTCTCGGCGCACTGTCCGTCACCGGCAACACATCTTATCAGGAGCCGTTTAAACCGCTGATCGGTGGCATTCGTTTTGCGGAATTCAATGACTTGAAGAGTGTTGAGGAGAGTATCAGCGATAAGACCTGTGCGATCATTATGGAGACCGTGCAGGGCGAGGGCGGCATTTATCCGGCGGAAAAGGAGTTCCTTCAGGGAGTCCGAAAGCTTTGCGACGAACATGATATTCTGCTGATTCTGGATGAGATTCAGTGCGGTATGGGCCGGACCGGCTATCTGTGGGCGTGGCAGGAATTCGGTGTGAAGCCGGATATCATGACCTGTGCCAAAGCGCTTGGCTGTGGTGTTCCTGTGGGCTGCTTTGTTCTGAATGAGAAGGCGGCGTCCCGTTCGCTGGTTCCGGGCGATCATGGCAGTACTTATGGGGGAAATCCGCTGGCGACACGCGCGGTCAGCACGGTTTTTGATTTGTTCGCAAAAAATCATATCGTCGAGCATGTGAAAGAATTGACTCCGTATCTGGAGCAGAAGCTGGATTCGCTTGTCGCGGGGCATGATTTCCTTGCCGCGAGACGGGGAAAAGGATTTATGCAGGGGCTGGTCGTGAGCGGAAGACCGGTGGGCGAGATCGTCAGCAATGCCTTGCAGAACGGTCTTGTCGTCATCTCGGCGGGATCGGATGTGATCCGGCTTGTTCCGCCGCTGGTCATCGAAAAGGAAGATATCGATGAAATGATCCGGAGACTGGAGGCGTCGTTCTGAGTCTTTGCTCTTGTAATTGTTACAAAAATTAGCTACAATATTTGTGGTCGGGTATCTCTCTGCCGGAAACATTTCGAAAATGACTATGACCGGAGAGATACATATGTTAATGAAAATCAGAAAACGGATTCACAGGGCTTCGGTTCTGTTGTCTGCCGCGCTGCTTAGTGCGGCGCTGCTGTCAGGATGCGGGGAGGATGAGGGCGTTTATCGGTATGATTCTGTCGGTTCAGAATCAGAGACTTCAGCGTCATCAGTCGCTTTCCGTGAGGAAGGTTCATCCGCATCTGAAGAAAAAGCTTCACCTGCATCCGGCGATTATGCTTCGCCGACTGTCTGCTATGTATATGTCTGCGGCGCGGTGAATGCGCCGGGAGTTTATGAGTTACCGGCCGGAAGCCGGGTTTTTGAGGCGATCGCGAAGGCAGGCGGAATGACAAAAGAGGCAGACGGGCGCAGCCTGAACCAGGCGGCGCCTGTCGAGGACGGTCAGCAGATCACCGTATATACGACAGAAGAGGTGGAGACCCTGAGAAAGAGTGGAGGCGCTGCCGGAACGGGAAATCCTTCCGGTAGTACAGACGCAGCTGTGTCAGCGGGAGAGTCCGGTAAGCAAAAGATAAATATTAATACGGCCGGGAGGGAGGAGCTGATGACCCTGAAAGGGATCGGCGCCGCCCGCGCAGAAGCAATCATTACGTACCGTGAAGAACACGGGGCTTTTTCCAGAATTGAAGACATTATGAATGTTGAAGGTATCAAGGAAAAGGCCTTTGCGAAGATCAGGGACGATATTGTGGCAGAATGATGTACATGCAGAGGTAGGGGTCTGGAAAATGGCAAACAAGGTTCTGGTAGTTGACGATGAAAAGCTTATCGTAAAGGGCATCCGCTTTTCGCTGGAGCAGGACGGATACGAGGTGTCCTGCGCGTATGACGGCGAGGAGGCGCTGAATCTGGCAAAGGAGAATGATTATGACATCATACTTCTCGATCTGATGCTTCCGAAGATGAGCGGACTGGAAGTCTGTCAGCAGATCCGGGAGTTTTCCAACGTTCCGATCATCATGCTGACCGCAAAGGGCGAAGACATGGACAAGATCATGGGATTGGAATACGGAGCGGATGATTACATCACGAAGCCGTTTAATATCCTGGAGGTCAAGGCCAGAATCAAGGCCATTCTCCGGAGAACCAGGAAGACGGAGAAAACCGAGGAGAAGAAAAAGATTATTCAGGCCGGTGATCTGCGGCTGGATATTGACAGCCGTCGGGTCTTCATCGGGGACCGGGAGGTTAATCTGACCGCGAAGGAGTTTGATGTCCTGCAGCTCCTCGCTTTTAATCCGAATAAAGTCTACAGCCGGGACAACCTTCTGAATATCGTGTGGGGCTATGAATACCCGGGCGATGTGCGGACGGTAGATGTCCATATCCGTCGGCTCCGTGAGAAAATCGAGGATAATCCGTCTGAGCCTCGATATGTTCACACGAAGTGGGGAGTCGGCTATTATTTTCAGGCATAAGAAAACTTAAGGAGAACAGACCTGCTGTTTGCAGGAAGGCAACAGCAGAAAATTCCCACCGTTGGCAGCAGTTGACGGTGGGAATTTCTGTCGGAGCCGGTCCGGGGCTTTGCGGAGAAAGAGGATGCAGAGTCAGCGGGTCCTGGGGCTTCATTGTGGAAGAAAAGGATGGTTTTTGCTATAATAGCAGTCAGCAGATCTTGGGAGGGAATAAAAAATGGCTGGAAGGAAACGAACGTTAAATGACCGTCCGCTTAAGGTTATCGTGGTGATTCTGATTGCTGTGATGGTCGTCCTTTTTATTCGATATATGGCTTCTCCGTCGGGAAGAAAGAGCTCGCAGGAAAATACAGAGGCGGTCCGGAGCGTATCTGTTTCTCCGACTGTCGGCACAGAGAACGGCGGTACGACGTCTGAAGAAGGTGGTAAGGCGCTTGAAGCTGTGGCGGCGGACGCATCTGTATCCTCGTCATCCTCCATCAATGATGCATCCGTATCCTCGTCATCCTCTATCAACGATGTATCCGGAAATACGGCCGGGACGAGCGCAACATCGGTATCCACAGACAACGAATCGGATTCTTCTGCCAAGAAGGGGGATACGGCAGTGCTCTCTGATGGAAATGGCAATACGGTAACGGTTACCTACGACAGTGGGGTCGCCTGGTACGATGCGAATCAGAATGTGTATTCTCCGCTCGGATCGGGAAACTGGATGGACGCATCGGGAAATATTTATACGGAGGCCGGCAACTCGAATGCTTCCGGAGACGCGGCGGGAGGCGGAAGCGGAATTAATCTTGTGCAAAGCAGAGGATGATGTATGGATAAGGAACGAAAGGCAAAGGAGTGGTATCGGCTGGACAACGCAGCCAAGCTGATTCCCTCGACTATGGCGGGGGCAGATACCAGGGTTTTCCGGATCGTCTGTGAGCTGAGGGAAGAAGTGGACCCGGATATTCTCCAGCGGGCGCTGGAGGAGACGCTGAAGGAATTTCCGTACATGAATTGCTGTCTGCGCAAGGGAATTTTCTGGTACTATATGGATGAGCTCCCGGGATGTGAGCGGGTGCGGGAGGAGGATATCCCGGCGCTGAAGGCGCTCTATATTCCCGGTAAGAAGAATTTTCTCTACCGGGTGAGCTATTTCTGCAAAAGAATTAATGTGGAGATTTTCCATGTGCTTTCAGATGGAACCGGCGGTTATATGTTTATTCAGTCGCTCGTAACCAATTACTTGATTCTGAGGCATAACCTGGACGGTTGTCTGTCCCGGTCGGATCGGAGCTCGGTGACGGAGAAACAGCTCGACGCCTTCAGCAAGTATTATGAGAAGGGAGAGCGGAAGAAGAGAAACTATCTTCGGGAAATGTTCCCGGTCAAGGCTTATCAGATCCGGGGGATTCAGGACGCAAATCTTGAGGAACATCTTCTGGAGGGAACGGTCTCTGTCAGAGAGATTTTGCATGTCGCGCACGAGAACCATGTGACAATCGGCATTCTCACTACTTCGCTCTGGATCGAGGCCATCCTGAAGGAGATGAAACATTCGGAGTATAACCGGCCGATCGTGGTCAGTGTGCCGGTAAACCTCCGCCAGTTTTTTCCGTCTGAGACCAGCAGGAATTTCTTCGGAGTCATCCAGGTCGCCTACTATGCGGGCAATTACGACGGCTCACTCAAAAGCATCATAGATCCGGTCAGCAGGGAGTTCACGGAGCAGCTGACGGAAGAAAATGTCCGGAAGACGATGAACTCTTATTCTGCGCTCGAGCACAACCTGGCGGTTCGTGTAATTCCCCTTTTTATCAAAAATATGGCGCTGCAGGGGATCGCCTACCGGATGAATACGGGAGTCACGACCTCGGTTTCCAATGTGGGTGTCGTAAAACTTCCCGCAGAGATGGCGCCGTATGTTGAAAAATTTTCAAGCTTTATGGCGTGCAAAACGGTCTTCCTCTGTGTCAGCACCTATGAGGACCACATGGTATTCGGTATTGTCTCCAGCTTTGAGAAGCATCCGGTTGCAATGAATTTTTTCCGCAGGCTGGTGCAGCTTGGAGTTCGTGTGGAAGTGGCAAGCAATGACTGTGACGAGGGGGTGTAAGGGATGCAGGAGTGCAGCAGGTGTCATGTTGAGATCAGGGGAAATAAGCGTTGCTGTCCGTTGTGCGGAGGCCCGGTGACAGGGGAACCGGAGAATCCGGCTTTCCCGTCGCTTCCGAAAAAAAAATTCAGTCGGCTCAGTGCGGTAAGGCTGGCTGCCTTTCTTCTGATCGCTTTTCTGATTTCGGATGGCGCAGTGATATACCTTACGGGAGGGGTTCCTTCCTGGATTCCTCTTTCTGTGCTCAGTGCCCTGGTCGGATTTGTGGATATCTGCGTAACCATGTATTATCGAAACAATGTGCTGAAAATGATGCATGTGCAGGTGATCGTGGGAATCATACTGAGTCTTATTATCGATATGGTAACGGGGTGGCATAAGTGGTCGATCCACTGGGTGATTCCGGTTGCTTTTGTCGGTGTCATGGTGACTACGACACTCATTGGAATCGGTCTGAAAATGGCTCTTCAGGAATTTGTTCTGTATCTTCTGATGGATACGGTTCTGTCGCTTCTGCAGTGGATTTTTCTGCTGCGGCACATCAATACCTTTCCAATTCCTGCGGTCGCCGGCAGCGCAGCATGCATTCTCATGTTTATCGGCATTCTGATTTTCCGCTGGAGAGATTTTTCCTCCGCGTCATCCAGATACTTTAATATTTGAACGGTTTTATTAAGGAAAAGCCGGAAAACCTGGAGTTTTTTATGAAAAAAAAGATAAAGCATTTTGCTTTTTACAGAAGTATCCGGTTCTACATCATGATACTTCTTTTTGTAATGGGCGTTGTGCCCTCCGTTATCGTGGAAAGTGTCATCGTGCAGAGCTATGAGAACCGGGCGGTGAGCCAGAGGACAGTAATGGTCAAGAACCAGTGTGAGTTACTGGTGGATCAGCTCTTTAACCGGAATTATCTGTCGGACACCGGGGACGACGTGATTAACGGCGAGTTTAATATGCTTACCGGGATCTACGGAGGGCGGATTCTCGTGATCAACAGGGACAGTAAGGTTGTTATGGACACCTTCAATCTGGATAACGGGAAATACTCGCTGTCTCAGGAGGTTACAGCCTGTCTCAACGGGAAGGAGACGAGCCATTACGACAGAGACAACAAGTATATCGAGCTGACGTTCCGAATCAAGGATCCTGACAAGAAGAGCAGAGATGCGGAGACGCTCGGAGTGCTTCTGGTCAGCGTATCTACTACGGAAATCAGTATCAGCAAGGGGATTCTGGAGGAACGAGGCGCGATGATTCTGGCGATCATCACAGTCGTCAGCCTGATCCTCGGTTACGTTCTGTCGGGAATTCTTGTCAAGCCCCTTCAGAAAATCACCCGGTCCATTGAGGGAATCACGGACGGATACCAGGATGAGAGTATCTCTGTCAATGATTATCGGGAGACAAAGCTGATCACGGATGCGTTCAACCGGATGCTGGCGAGGGTAAAGACGGTGGATGACAGCCGTGAGGAATTCGTGTCTAACGTTTCGCACGAGCTGAAGACACCGTTGACCTCGATGAAGGTGCTGGCGGACGTATTGAACCAAAACCCCGATGCACCCATCGAAGAGTATCGCGACTTCATGAAGGATATTTCTGCGGAGATCGACCGGGAAAATTCGATCATCACGGACCTTCTGGCGCTTGTGAAAATGGACAAGAAATCCACAGACCTGAATATCACGGATGTGAACATCAACGATGAGCTGGAACAAATCATCAAAAGACTGAAACCGATCGCCGACAAGGCGCATGTACAGCTGATTCTTGACAGCTTCCGTCCGATAACGGCACAGGTGGATGAAACAAAGATTTCTCTGGCGTTTACCAATATCATCGAGAACGCGATCAAGTACAATAAGCCCGAGGGGGGATGGGTCCGGATCTCTCTGAACGCAGACCGCAAGTACTGCTATACGACGATTTCGGACAATGGAATCGGAATTCCGGAGGATTCTCTGAATAATATCTTCGAGCGCTTCTATCGCGTGGACAAGAGCCATTCCCGGGAGATCGGAGGAACGGGTCTCGGGCTCGCGATTACGAAAAAGGTTATTGTGATGCATCGGGGCGCAATCCGCGTCAAAAGCAAGCTTGGAGAAGGAACGACCTTCTCGATTCGGATTCCGCTGGTTCACATCGTTTAAAGGAGGAAAGGTGGGAATGAAGAAATTGCTCTGCTTCCTGACGGTCCTTGGCCTTGTCGTGGGCCTTGCCGGGTGCGGATTGATGGTAAGCAGTTCATCGGGTGTACAGCCGAGCGCTTCCGAGCAGAAAACGTATCTCTATTTCCTGAACGAGGACGAGGACCAGCTCAGCTGGGTGGAATACCACTTTAATGAACCGGATACAGAGGGAAGAGTCGTTGAGATGATCGCGCTACAGTCGCAGAAGCCGAAGAACAAAAAGGATGTTCTACTTCTCCCGGACGGGGTGAAAATTCAGGATTACAAGCTCAGCGATCAGGCACTCACGTTGGATCTGAGCGCAGGCTTCGACGATCAGACACAGACGAGGAAGACTCTCTGCATCGGGGGACTGGTGCGAAGCTTTGTTCAGATTGATGGAGTGGATAAAATTCTATTCACGGTAGATGGAAGAGATCTTACTGACAGCAGTGGAAACGCGGTGGGAGCGTTGACGGATGACAGCTTTGTAGATAACGCCGGTAAGAATATCAACGCTTATCAGGAAATGGAGATGACACTGTACTTCACCGATCAGACCGGGTCAAAGCTGATTCCGGAGACCAGGAAGGTCTATTACAGCAGCAACGAACCGGTCGAGAAGGCGGTTGTGGAAGAACTGATTCAGGGACCTTCTGAGGAGGGACATTATCCGGTATTTTCCACGGACACACAGGTGCTCAGCGTGATTTCGCAGGCGGGTATCTGTTATGTGAATTTTGATGACAGCGTTCAGAAGACAATTCTGAGTATCAGTGAGGAGATCCCCATCTATGCGATTGTGAATTCGCTGTCGGACACCTGCCACACTAAAAAGGTGCAGTTCTCAATCGACGGCGAGAGCGACACAGTGTTCCGGAACAGTATGGATCTCAGCGTACAGTATACCCGGAACGACGATCTGATAGCGTCGTGAGGGTTGAATATGAATGAAAAATAGCATCCGGTTTTGTGAAAGCTGCACATTGCAGATTTTCCGTCCGGATGCTATGTTCTAATCATAAACACATCTTTTTATCTGGCTTTTTTCAGGTCTTTTTTCACGTCTTTTTTCACGTCTTTTTTTCATGGAATCCTTTCGTTTATCTTTCCTTTTCTTTCTTGTATGACAGGGATGACTGTATTTTGGAAGTCTGTTGGGAATCGGGGTGAAGAATCATGAAATACCGTCCCGTCTGTATCGCATGTCTTTTATTCGTTTTCGGAATCCTGTGCTGCTATTTTGCGGATCTTCCGATCTTTGGACGTCCGCGTCTTTTGGAGGAGGAGGAGAAAATCCTGCGATCGGGCACAATAGCAACATGTTCCGGGGAGATTTCTGAGCGGATTCGGAAGAAAAATTCAATACAGTACATCGTAAAGGGCTGCACGGCGGAGTTCCGAGATCGTGAAAAACGGGTGCACAGCGTTGCAATCGGATGCCTGAAGGTGACGATATTGCCGGAGCGTTCCTGCACAGGCGTCGGCGCAGGGAATGAGGGATTCGCTGAATGCGGAAAGGCGGGAATTGGGACAGGAGAGCTTCCGATCGGGAGCAAGGCAGTCTTTCGGGGGAAGCTCTCCGAAATCAAGGGTCCGACAAATCCGGGAGAGTTTGACAGCAAAAATTATTATGCATGCCGGGGGATCTTTTATGAGATGCTGAACGAGAAGGTTGTGGGGATAGATAACGGGAGTAATATCCGAGAGAGGCTTACCAGGTTTCGGGAGAGTGTGCGCATACGTCAGGCGGAGCTGATGCATCCGAAGCAGGCAGGTGTTCTGTCGGCAATGCTGCTCGGTGACCGGTCTCTGCTTGCCGAAGAGAGCATGGAGCGATACCGGTACGGCGGCGTCATGCATGTTCTGGCAATTTCGGGTCTTCATATTTCGCTGTTAGGGCTGCTGTTTTATGAGCTGCTGTTCCGGATCTTTCTGCTCTGCATGCCGTCCCATGTCCGGGTGGGACAGGGAATGGCCGTGGCCGGGGCAGGAATGGTTATGGCGGTCTACTGCGTGTTTGTCGGCTCGCCCGTTTCCGCCGTTCGCGCATGGGTCATGTTTGTGGTCTCACTCGGAGCAAAAATCTCGCGGAGATCGTACGATATTTTATGCGCCATAGGGGTTTCGGCCATTCTGATTCTGATTGTGAGCCCGGGATATCTCTTTGACAGCGGGTTTCAGCTTTCGTATGCCGCGGTCGGAGGGGCGGCTGTTTTCTATCCGGCGCTGCTCGGGCTGATTCCAAAGGACTACTGGCACAAAGGAAGCCGGATCAAGAAATTCTTTGAGAAAATTCTTGAGGCATTTCTGATGTGGGCAGCGGTTATGCTGTGTACGATTCCGATTGCGGCACGGGCCTTTTCCGAGATCCCGATTCTGCCGTTTGCGACCCTTCTGATCGTTCCGGCTACAGGGGCAGTTCTGCTTCTGGGTATTGTTGGGAGTCTGGTTGGGATGCTCTGTCCTGCGGTCGGTTGGCTTCTTCTGATTCCGGTGGACCTTTCCCTTCAGATTTTTGAGAAAATAGCGCTTTTTGTAAAAAATATACCGGGGTCTGTGTGGACGGTTGGAAAACCGGAGGGCTGGCAGCTTGTATTGTATGGCTTGTGCCTTTTTTTTCTGTGGCTGTGTCTGAGACGGGGTAAGGGAAGGTGGGCTGTTTTTCTTGCGGCAGGAGCATTCCTGATTCTCTCTTTGAAGTGGAGCCCTGCTTTCTCGGTGACGATGCTGGATGTCGGACAGGGCGACGGTCTGGTCATATCCCGGGGATCGGGGATGTGGAAGCCTGGGGGAGACCCGGTATATCTCGTGGACGGGGGAAGCAGCAGTGTGAAGCAGGTGGGAAAGTACCGGATGATACCGTTTCTGAAATCCCGGGGCGTTACAAGAATCCGGGGCATTTTCGTCAGCCACGGAGATCAGGATCATCTGAATGGGGTTGAGGAGCTGCTGGAGGAAATCGCCGGAAAAAGGGTGCGCATCCGGGCAGATGTCGTCTTTATGACACCGCAGATGAAAGAGGATGCGGCGGGGGTGCGGCTGAAAAAGCTGTGTAAGAAAGCGGGAATTCGGGTCGCTTTTCTCAAAAAGGGAGATGAGATTCGGGACGGAGAGCTGCGTATCCGTGTACTTCACCCGAACGTGGGACAGGACGTTTCTTCCTCGCATGGGAAGACATTCGTGAGCAGTTCCGGATCGGAGGCAGGCGGAAGAAACGAGGACAGCATGGTGCTGCTTTTTTCCTTCGGCGATTTTGATGCGCTTCTGACGGGAGATCTCGAGGGCAAGGGAGAGAGTGCGGTTCTGAAAGAGGCCGGGGCGGTGGAGTATCTGAAGGTTGCGCACCACGGCTCCCGTTATTCTACATCGGAAGCGTTTCTACAGAAGCTGTCACCTGTCGTCTGTACGATTTCCGCGCCGGAAAAGAGCCGCTACGGACATCCTGCCCGGGAGACAATGACCAGGATCCGTAAGGCCGGATCCGAATGCTTCGTGACAAGAGACTGCGGTGCAATCTTCATGGAAACCGAGGGAAAGGGAGGCTTTCGCATCCGAACTTTCCGGACGGGAATGGATATGGTAAGATGAGAAAATAAGCGGAAAATCCGAGGGAAGAAGGTACAGGTGTGAAGACAATTCGTGAAGATATCAAAAGCGGCAGTTTCAAAAGGGTTTATCTTCTGTACGGAGAGGAAGGATATCTGAGGAATCAGTACCGGGATCTTTTGATTCAGGCTCTTGTCCCGGACGGAGATACCATGAATTTTACCAGGTTCAGCGGCAAGGACGTGGATGAACATGAGATTTTGTCACAGGCAGAGACGTTGCCTTTTTTTGCGGAGCGGCGAGTTATCTTAGTGGAAAACAGCGGATTTTTCCGTCGGAAAAGCGAGAGAATGGAAGAATATGTGGATCATCTGCCCGAGTATCTCGTGATGATATTCGTGGAGGACGATATCGATAAGCGAAACCGGCTCTACAAGCTGATTCAGAAGAAAGGGCATGTGGCGGAATTTGCGGCGCAGACGGAGGAGACGCTGACGCGATGGGTGCTGACGAGGATGACGAAGGAGGGGAAGAAAATCACCCGGAGGGATATGGGCCATTTTCTGGATATGACGGGGACGGACATGGCAAATATCAGCAGTGAGCTGGAGAAGCTGCTCAGCTATACCATGGGAAGAGAGGTTATCACAACACAGGATATCGATGCGGTGTGCGCTCCGCAGATTACAAACCAGATCTTTGACATGATCCGGGCGGTCACGGAACATCAGCAGAAGAAGGCACTGGATTATTACTACGATCTTCTGGCGCTGAAGGAGGCGCCGATGCGTATTTTGTATCTCCTCGCGAGACAGTACAATCAGCTTCTTCAGGTAAAAAGCCTGGCAGCGGAAGGTGTGCCGAACCGGGAGATTGCGCCCAAGGTGGGGATGCCGCCCTTTGCGGTCAGCCGCAGCCTGGGATTGTGCAGAAATTATACGGTGTCGCAGCTGGAGAAAATTGTAAGGGAATTTGTGCAGGTTGAGGAGGACGTGAAGACAGGGCGGCTGGATGACAAGCTGAGCGTGGAGATGATGATCGTGAAGTGGAGCCGTTAAAAAAATTACGCGCCACTTCATGCTCATACCTGTTGCCTTCGAAAGCGCAACCAGCCTCTTACGCGCGCTTCGCGTGCGACGAGTCTGTCTGCGTTTTCGAAGAGCTGGGAGTGGATTTATTGTATAAGCTACGCGCCGCTTCGCACTTCGTGCTTTCGCGTCGCTACAGGCATTCGCATTCTCGTGGCGCTTTCGCGCCACTTCATGCTCATACCTGTTGCCTTCGAAAGCGCAACCAGCCTCTTACGCGCGCTTCGCGTGCGACGAGTCTGTCTGCGTTTTCGAAGAGCTGGGAGTGGATTTATTGTATAAGCTACGCGCCGCTTCGCACTTCGTGCTTTCGCGTCGCTACAGGCATTCGCATTCTCGTGGCGCTTTCGCGCCACTTCATGCTCATACCTGTTGCCTTCG
>OMUU01000141.1 GCA_900314295.1 uncultured Lachnospiraceae bacterium
ATGGCCGGCTGCCCGCTCAGCGTGATGTCCGTCGGCGGCAGCGGCAACCAGGGCATCGCCTGTACCGTGCCCGTGATCGAGCTCGCGCGCATGCTCGGTAGCAGCGACGAGGAGCTCTCGCGCGCCCTCGCGATCTCGGAGCTCGTCACGCTCCACATGAAGGAGTACATGGGCCGCCTGTCGCCCCTGTGCGGCTCGGGTATCGCGGGCGGCACCGGCTCCTGCTGCGGCATGACCTACCTGCAGGGCGGCACGCTCCAGGAGATCAAGTACGCCATCAACAACATGATCGCGATGCTCCAGGGCATGATCTGCGACGGCGCCAAGGCCACCTGCGCCCTCAAGATCGCCGCCGGCACCAACGCCGCGATCCAGTGCTCGACGCTCGCGCTCTCGGACATCGCCCCGTCCTCGCTCGACGGCATCGTCTTCGACGACGCGGAAGACACGATCCGCTCCATCGGGACCTTTGTGCGCGAGGGCATGCGGCACACCGACGAGACGATCCTCGGCATCATGCTCGAGAAACAGCTCAAGAAGTAGCTACACCAGCGTGACGCCCGTGGCGGACGCGTGGAGGTTGTGCACCACGATGCCGCGGCGGTAGCCCTCCGCCTCGGCGACCGACTCCATGCCGGCGATGCGGCGGATCACGCGATTGGCGACCGTGTCGGAGGGGCAGATCGCAAGCGTGGTCGCGCCGGAGCCCGATATCAGGTAGGCGCTCGCGCCGCACGCCAGCGCAGCGGAGCGGAACGCCTCATAGTCGGGAATGAGCTTGGCGCGGTAGGGCTCGTGGATGCGGTCGTGCGCGCACTTCCGGATGAGTGCAGCGTCGCCCGAGGTCAGTGCCGTGACCATCGCGACGGCGCGGCCGGTCTGCCAGGGGACGACCGAGAGGGGCACGTCGCCGGGCAGCACGCGCCGGGCCTGGGCGGTGCGGACCTCGTAGGGCGGCACGATGGTGACGAAGCTCAGGCTGTCCGCGACGTCGAAGTGCAGGGTCGTGACGTCGCCGTTGTCGGTAAACGAGCAGGTCAGCCCGCCGTAGATGGCAGGCGCTAC
This sequence comes from uncultured Lachnospiraceae bacterium, assembly GCA_900314295.1. Classification (GTDB taxonomy): domain Bacteria; phylum Bacillota; class Clostridia; order Lachnospirales; family Lachnospiraceae; genus Bilifractor. The sequence continues at coordinate 1,066 of OMUU01000141.1, forward strand.
GTTGTCGGGATGACCCTCGAGCGTGGTTGCCAGCCGCAGCATGCGGTCGCGGTCCAGCGGGAGCCCCGCCAGCGCAAAGGCGGCCGCGATGCCTGCGACGATGCAGGCGGAGCTGGATCCCAGGCCGCCCGCGAGCGGGATGGGGGAGTCGATCTCGATCGAGAGCAGCTGCGTCGGGACGTCGAGCTCCTCGCAGGCGTGCCGGTAAGACGTCCACACGAGGTTGTCCGCCCCGCGGAAACGCTCCTCGCACCCCGTGATGTGCAGCTGGCCGTCGGCAGACGGGGCAAAGACAAACTCGGCATAGAGCGTGAGCGCGAGGCCCAGGCAGTCGAAGCCGACCCCGACATTGGCCGAAGTGGCGGGCACGCGCACGCGCAGGGGTTCCGCGGCGGAGTAGCCGGTGTCGGCAGCAGCCGACAAGGGTATGTCCGCAGTGCTAGCTGCAGCTGTGGATGCACGCGTCAGGCCCATGGTCGCTCCTATGAGAAGATGCGCTCGGCCTCGCGCTGGACGAAACCGCCCATCTCGGCTTGGTCGCACACGGTGGTGTGGAGTTCGGGCAGCTCCTGCAGCTCGGCCAGCTGGGGCGGGACCGCCACGCCCGTCTTGGCGCGGAGGGTACCCATGCAGGCAAAGTCGGAGAGCTCGTCGATGGAGGCGGCGTCGGCGGGGTCGCTGATCGCCGTCAGCACGGCGCGCGAGAACTTGTAGGGGTTGGCCGTGGAGAGCACGACGCGCGGCACGCCGGCGGTGCGGGGCGTGGCGTCCGACACGCACTTGGCCACGGCGGTGTGGGTGTCGATGAGGTGGCCCGTGTGCTCCCAGGCGTCGCGGATGGCGGCGCGGGTCTGGTCGTCATCGGCCTCGCCGCAACCGAAAAGCGAGGTCAGGCGCTCGAAGACCTCGCCCTCAACCCTGTAGGAGCCCTGCTCGTCGAGCTCGCGCATCTTGCCGGCCACATAGGCGGTGTCGCCGTCGGACAGGTAGTAGAGCAGGCGCTCGAGGTTGGACGAGACGAGGATGTCCATACTGGGCGAGATCGTCTTCTCGAAGGGGCGCTGGCGGTTGTAGACACCGGTCCGGATGAACTCGGTGAGCACGTCGTTGCTGTTGGACGCCACGATGAGGCGGGAGACGGGCAGGCCCAGGAGCTTGGCGTAGTAGCCGGCCAGGACGTCGCCGAAATTGCCGGTGGGCACGCAGAACTCGACGGGGTCGCCGAGGGCGAGCTTGCCCGCGGCCACGAGCTGCGCGTACGCGCTGAAGTAGTAGACGACCTGCGGCACGAGGCGGCCGACGTTGATGGAGTTGGCCGAGGACAGCACGATGTGCTCGTCGGCCAGCCGGGCGGCCAGCTCGCGGTCGCCAAAGATGTGCTTGACCTGCGTCTGGGCGTCGTCGAAGTTGCCGCGGATGCCGGCGACCGCCACGTTGCCGCCGCGCTGCGTAACCATCTGCAGGCGCTGCACGTCGGAGACGCCGCCGTCGGGGTAAAAGACGGACACGCCGCAGCCGGGCACGTCGGCAAAGCCCTCGAGGGCCGCCTTGCCCGTGTCGCCGGAGGTGGCGGTCACGATCATCACGTTGTTGCCGGTGCCATCGGCGGTACGGGCCACGGACATCAGGCGGGGCAGCATCTGGAGCGCCACGTCCTTAAAGGCGCAGGTGGGGCCGTGCCACAGCTCGAGCAGCCAGTCAGCGCCCAGGGGCACGAGCGGGGTCACTGCGGGCGTGTCGAAGCGGGGACCGTAGGCGCCGGCCACGCACTGGGCGATCTCGTCGGCGGTGTAGTCGGGCAGGAGGGTGCCGAGCACGCGGCGCGCCTGGGCGTGGTAGTCCTCGCCGCAGATGGTCGCCAGGTCGACGGTCGTCGCGTCGTCGGTCAGGGCGTCAGACACATAAAGTCCACCGTCAGGTGCCAATCCTGTAAGAATTGCTTGCTTGCTTGTTACAGCGTCGTTATCGTTGCGCGTGCTGTGATACAAATACGAATTTGACAAAGTGGCTCCTCGCTCGCATGTCCCGTTTGGCGATAATGATATACGACGCTGCGGACATGCGGCGCGGGCGGACAGTCCGTATACAGAAAAGAAAGATTGGATAACAACGTGAACATCGCACTGCTTGGGCACGGCACGGTAGGTCGCGGCGTCGACGAGATTTGCGCGAAGCTCGAGGGTGTGGATGTCACGCGCATCCTCGAGTTGCCCGACCGCCTGACCGACGAGCGCATGACCTCCGATTTCCAGGACATCGTCGACGACCCGGAGATCGGTCTCGTGCTCGAGTGCATGGGCGGGCTGGAGCCGGCGCACACCTTCATTGCCAAGGCGCTGGCCGCGGGCAAGTCCGTCGTCACGTCCAACAAGGCCGTGGTGGCCCACTACCTGCAGGAGTTCGTCGAGCTCGCGCACACCACCGGCTCCCAGCTGATCTGCGAGGCCGCGGTGGGCGGCGGCGTCCCCTGGCTGAGCTCCATCCGCCAGGTCCGCCGCATCGACGACATCAGCTCCATCTCGGGCATCATGAACGGCACCACCAACTTCATCCTCGACGCCATGCACAAGGGCGACGCCGACTTCGCCGAGACGCTCGCCGAGGCCCAGCGCCTGGGCTATGCCGAGCGCGACCCCTCCGCCGACATCGACGGCATCGACGTGGCCAACAAGGTCGTCATCTCCACGCTCGCCGCCTTCGACGCGCTGACCTCGGTCGACCAGATCCCCGTCACGGGCATCCGCCATTTCACCAAGACGGACGAGGACACCTTCAAGGCGCACGGCCGCACCGTCAAGCTGATCGGCCGCGCGGTGCGCGAGGGCGACCGCTTCGCAGCCGCCGTGGAGCCCGTGGCCATGCCCGACTTCACCGTGGAGGCCAGCATCCCCAGCAACTTCAACATCCTGTCGCTTGACGCCGAGACCGTGGGCCCGCTCAAGTTCTACGGCCAGGGCGCCGGCTCGCTGC
>OMUU01000139.1 GCA_900314295.1 uncultured Lachnospiraceae bacterium
TGTTACAGCCAGTTTGCGAATGGCAACAGGACTGTAAAATCCTTGCCGTACATAATTGTGAGTGAACAGTAACAGCTGTACCATATCTTGAAAAGTGAGAGGCAATCAGAAATTGACATACGATGAAGCAGTAGATTATATTGAAAGCATTCCGAAATTTACCACCAAGACATCTCTGGATCACACACGGAGGATTCTGGACAAGCTGGGGCACCCGGAAAAAGGCATGAAGATCATCCATGTGGCCGGGACAAACGGGAAGGGGAGTGTCTGCGCGTATCTGAATTCCATGCTGATGGAGGGAGGATACAAGGTCGGACTGTTTACCTCGCCCCATCTGATCCGGATCAATGAGAGGTATCAGATCAACGGAGAATCGGTGAGCGATGCGATGTTCACGGATGCCTTTGAGAGGGTAATGGCAGCAGTGAAGCTGACCATGGCAGAGGGGGATGCGCATCCGACCTATTTTGAGACCTTATTCCTGATGGGCGTTCTGATTTTCCGGGAAGAACAGGTGGATTATACCATTCTTGAGGTCGGCATGGGAGGAAGGCTCGACGCGACGAATGTGATCCGGCATCCCCTCGCCTCCATTATAACCTCTATCAGCCTGGATCATACCGAGTACCTCGGAGATACGATTCCGAAAATCGCCTTTGAGAAGGCAGGAATCATCAAGGAGGGTGTTCCGGTGGTTTTTGACGGACAAGACGAGGAAGCAGCGGAGGTAATCCGGAAGCGGGCAGAAGAGCTCGGGGCTCCCTGCTATGAGTTGATGCCGGACATGTATCACGCGGTTCACACGGCGAAGGACGGGGTCACCTTTGATTTACGCGAGCAGAGGAACGCATCCGGCTGCGACGCAGGTAAATGCGGTGAGAAGACCGTACGGCTGAAAATCCCGCAGATTGCGGAGTATCAGATGATGAATGCCTCGCTGGCATTTTTTACGATGGAGCTGCTTGAGAAGGATCACGGGATACCGGAAGAAAAGCTGGCGGCGGGCCTTTCGAGGATGAAATGGCCCTGCCGGATGGAGACGGTGCTTCCCGATGTTATCATCGACGGCGCGCACAATGCGGATGGGATCGCCGAATTTGTCAGAACAGTGGAGCACTTTCATAAGGATCAGGAGATCACCTTGCTCTTCTCCTGTGTCAAGGACAAGCGGTATCAGGATATGATCCGGGAGCTGGTGGAGGGAATCCACCCCGATCGGGTGATCACGACACGGATCTCCGGGTATCGCGAGGTTTCCGAGGAAGAGCTGGCAGAGCTGTTCCGGAATGACGGCGCGGAGGCAGTCTTTTCAGAGCCTTCGCCGGAGCGGGCATTTGATCTCGGCCTGGCGCTGAAGGAAGACGGGATGCTGTTCTGCGTGGGGTCCCTGTATCTGGCGGGAGAGCTGAAGGCATATTTGAATGATACGAAAAGAAACTGAGACTCTGTCTTTCTTACGTTAAACAAAGGAAAGAGAACTAGCGGGATAAAATCCGGGATGCCTGTTTTATCTTGTGAGAAAGGAACGGGTTTGCGTATGCTGGACTATAATGAGGAACTGAAAAAGTTCAAGCCAAGTCTCGACGTGGAAAACGTCGAGGAGGCGATAAAAAATCAGGATCTGACAGATATTGTTGATCTTCTCAGAGAACTGGAACTTAACCAGAGGAATTCTTCGAAGACAAAAAAGGAGTCATGAATGGTTTTCGGCCAAGATAAGGCGGAGCAGCTGTCAAGAAGCTACTACAATCAGGGCCTTGATCGGGCTCAGATCCGCGACCTCACAGGCGCGGTTGACAAGCTTCGCATCAGCCTTCAGTTTAATAAGAATAACATCCAGGCCAGAAATCTTCTCGGGCTGGTATATTATGAGATGGGGGAAGCAGTTTCTGCTCTGCGTGAATGGGTCATCAGCGCCAATCTCCGGCCGGCGGGAAATGACGCCGCATATTTTATCCAGAATCTTCGCGCGGATCCGAAGCATCTGGAGCAGCTGAATCAGACGATCCGTCAGTATAATGAGGCGCTGAGATTCTGCAGAGAGGGAAATGACGATATCGCGGCGGTTGAACTGCGAAAGATTGTCGGCCGCAATCCGAAGCTGGTCAGCGCCTATCTTCTTCTGGCGCTGATCGAGATCAAGGACGGGAAATATTCGCATGCGAGAAGGATGCTGAAGCGGGTGCTCCGTATTGACAGATCGAACCCGTGCGCACTCCGATACCTGAAGGAAATTGATGAGGCAACGGGTACAACCACAACGGTAGACATCCGTACGCGGGACAGAAAAAGAGGCCGGAAAAAGAATGACAGTGTGGATGAGGATCTGCAGCAGAATGCGGTACAACGGCAGACGGCCTTCCGGGAAAGACCGGCGTATCTTACGCTGGTAAATGTGCTGTTCGGTGTTCTGATCGGGATTGCAGGGGCAGCCTTTGTGGTAGGACCTGCCATGCGGAAGAGCTACAGCGAGTCGGCGAATTCCAGAATCACGGAATACACAACGACAATTGCCACACAGCAGAGTAAAATCAAGGATCTTCAGCAGCAGGTGGATGCTTCGACCAGCTCGGTGAGCACGGCAAAGGGGCAGGTCGCCGATCTGCAGTCGACGGAGCAGTCCTACGACAATCTGCTTCAGGCTTATGTAAATTATCAGAATGGGGATTATGAGTCGGCAGGGGATGCTTTCGCCAAGGTTGACAATACGTTGCTCTCCCGGGATGCGAGCGAGATCTATGATTCGATAAAAACGGATCTTCAGAGTCAGGCATATAATTCCTATTTGACGCAGGGACAGACGGCGTTCTATCAGGAGAACTGGAAGGATGCGGTCTCCTATCTGGAAAAGGCGCTGGCACTGACCGATTCCTCGTCCGACACCGATAATTACGAGGTGATGAATCTTCTGGCGCAGGCCTATGCAAATAACGGAGATAAGGACAAGGCAATCGCGGAATATCAGGCGATCATCGACGCAAATCCGGATACGCGCAGGGCGGAGTACGCGGAGTACGCGATTACCAATCTGGGCGGGACGTATAAGACGTCAGGCTCCGGGACAGGCCAGAGCACAGCCGGAACAGCAGACACAGCGGATGGCGCGCAAAACAGTGGCTATACCGATGCAGACGGCGACGGGATACCGGATGAGACCGGGACCGCCGGAACAGATATCGCCGGTGCGGGAACCGCAGGCGGGAATAACGAAGAAGGCGGCTGAGGAGAACGATCTGAGACTGAAGGGAGATCATTATTTCATATGGATAAAAGAGAAATTGTTGAAATTCAGAGGATCGTTGGGGAGGATCATGTATTTCCGGATGAACCGATGTCGCGCCATACAACCTTCCGGATCGGAGGGCCGGCGGATCTGATGGTCTGCCCGCAGTCGGGAGAGGCGACCACTGAGATTCTGAGATACTGCCGCGAGCAGGGAATTCCCTGGTTTATCATTGGAAACGGAAGTGATCTTCTGGTCAGCGATGACGGGTACCGTGGGGTGATCGTTCAGATCGATCAGAATTTGCAGCGCGTTCACACCGAGGGATGTGTCATCCGCGCGGAAGCGGGAATCCTTCTGTCCAGGCTTGCGGCTGAGGCCAGGGATCACTCACTGACCGGATTCGAATTCGCGTCGGGAATCCCGGGAACTCTCGGGGGAGCCTGTACGATGAATGCGGGAGCATACGGCGGTGAAATGAAGCATGTGCTGAAATCTGTGACTGTCCTGGATGAGAATCTGGAGGTTCGCACGGTTGCGGTCGAAGATCTGGATCTCGGCTATCGTCACAGCAGGATCATGGACCGGAGGTGGATCGTGCTGGAAGCGGAGGTCCTTCTGGAGAAAGGCGAAAAGGAGAAAATTACGGTCAGGATGAATGAGCTCCGGGATGCGCGTGTCAGCAAACAGCCTTTGGAGTATCCGAGCGCAGGCAGCACCTTTAAACGGCCGGAGGGATATTATGCCGGAAAGCTGATTATGGATGCGGGGCTCTGTGGTTTCCGCGTAGGCGGTGCGCAGGTTTCAGAGAAACACTGTGGATTTGTCATCAACCGTGATCACGCGACAGCAGAGGACGTGCGAGAACTGATCTCTGAGGTGCAGAAGCGCGTGTTTGATAAATTCCAGGTTCATCTGGAACCGGAGGTGCGCTTCCTGGGATTTCATGACTGAGAAGGAAAGGATGTAGGCGGATGGAAGAACTGGAGCTTGTTTTTGTAACCGGCATGTCGGGCGCGGGAAAATCAACGGCCCTGAAGATGCTGGAGGATATGGGATATTTCTGCGTGGATAATCTGCCTGTTTTTCTGATCGGAAAAATGATCGAACTGACGATTGACGGAGAAGAGGGCAGAATTCACAAGGTGGCAATGGGAGTCGATATTCGAAGTGGAAGCCTGACGGATGTCCGCGATGTTCTTCAGGGACTTCGGGAGAAGGGTATCCGGTACAAGATTCTGTTTCTGGACGCGGACGACAGCACGTTGATCAAGCGCTACAAGGAGACAAGGAGGAGCCACCCGCTCGCGAAGGGCGGCAGATTGGAGAGCGGGATCGCCAGGGAGAGAGAGCAGCTGGCGGAGCTGAAAAAATCATCGGACTATATTCTGGATACAAGTCAGCTTCTGACAAGAGAGCTGAGAAGCGAGCTGGAAAAAATTTTTGTCGAGGATGAGAATTTCAGGAGCCTTATGGTCACGATCCTCTCCTTTGGGTTTAAGTACGGGATTCCGGCAGACTCGGATCTGGTTTTCGATGTCAGATTCCTGCCGAATCCGTACTATGTCCCGGAGCTGAAGCACTTGACCGGAAAGGACCGCGAGGTTCAGGATTTCGTCATGAAATACGATGTGTCTAAGCAGTTTATCACAAAGCTCGTGGACCTGGTGCAGTTCCTGATTCCGAACTATATCGAGGAGGGAAAGACGCAGCTTGTGATTGCCGTCGGCTGCACCGGAGGCAAACACCGCTCGGTTACACTTGCAGAGGAACTGTATCATCGGCTGGGCAGCAGCGGCGAATACGGTCTTCGAATCGAACACCGCGACATTGACAAGGATGCTGCGAGAAGAAAAGGATGAGAAGTATGTCTTTTTCCGGAGAGGTAAAGAAAGAACTTGTCGGTCTGGTCAGTCCGGCCAGACACTGTCAGATCGCTGAGCTCGCGGCGATTCTCATTTTTTGTGCGACGGTGCGGACGACTGAGGATGACGATTTCCAGATTGTCTTTCGAACGGAGCACATCGATGTGGCGGATAAATACCTGTCACTTCTGAAGAAAATCTTTCGCATCCGTCCGGAGCTTGTCAGGGTCGAGGATACGAGGAGAAAAAAGACGGATCTGTATCAGATTATTGTGGATGACCGGGAAACGGCGGTGCGGATTCTTCAGGCGGTCCGGTTTCTGGATGAGAGGGGATGCATGGCGGACAGTGTTCCGATCAGCCGTCAGATCATTCTCCAGAGAACGTGCTGCAAGAGGGCATTTATCCGGGGCGCCTTCCTGGCCGGAGGGTCGATCAGCGATCCGAACACCTCATACCATCTGGAAATCGTGTGCACGACAGAGGAACAGGCCGTGGGAGTCAGGGACATTCTGGAGATGCTGGAGACGGACGCAAAGGTTGTTCAGAGGAAGAAATACCGTGTCGTCTATGTGAAGGACAGCCAGCAGATTTCAGACCTTCTCGGCATGATGGGCGCAAGCAGCTGTCTGCTTGCGTTCGAGAATATCCGGATTGTACGCGGCGTGCGTGGAAATGTGAACCGTCAGGTCAACTGCGAGACGGCAAATATCAACAAGACGGCAACCGCGGCGGCAAAGCAGATCGCGGATATCCGGCTGATTCAGGAGCGGATCGGACTTTCCAATTTACCGGAAGCACTTGACGAAATGGCTAACATTAGGTTAAAATATCCGACAGCGACCTTATCTGAGCTTGGAAAGCATCTCAGCTCTCCGGTGGGCAAGTCAGGGGTCAACCACAGATTAAGGAAGATCAGTATCATTGCTGAGGACCTGAGGGAGAAACAAGGAGGCAATTTTCAGGATGATTAAAGATAATGTTACAATTCAGATTTCCAGCGGACTTGAGACCAGGCCGATCGCTATGCTGGTGCAGGTGGCAAGTCAGTATGAGAGCAGCATTTATCTTGAGAGTGGTACGAAGAAGGTAAATGCAAAAAGCATCATGGGAATGATGACATTGGGACTGGATAACGGCGAGAATGTGATTGTAACCGCTGACGGCGCAGATGAGCAGGAAGCAATCCGAAATATCCGCAGCTACCTCACACAGGACAAGTGATACGAGTTTATATGGCAGTCGGAGCTTATGGCTTCGGCACGGGAAAGATAGAAAAAGAGCTTCCGGTTCGAATCTGAACCGGAAGCTCTTTTTCGTAGTTTGTAGTTTTTCGTACGATCAAAGCTGTGATAGTCTGTACAGGGCGTTTGATGAGATCAACGCGGTGCCATGCTCACGCAGGAAAGCCTCGCCGGCCTCGTCCACGGTGCTGCATGTGCCGTATTCACTTAAAATGTTGCATGTGCGGTAGAAATCCACCGGTGACATACCGGACTGGTGCAGAATAAGCTGGTAATTATCTTGCTCTGCCTCGGTCTTGTAGAGGGAATTCGAGCCCCTGTAGAAATTGTGGACGGCTCTTGACGCGGAAATGACATCATCCAGGCTGCGAAACTGGAATACCTGTATGAGCTTCTTGGGAAGTATGTCATTCGCGTCGGAACTGTCCGTGCGGGCAGAGGATTTTCCGCTGGCGGGAGAGGCGGAGAGGTTGCCTTTGGCAGGAGTTCCGGTTGCGGAGGATTTTCCGGTGCTGCCGGGATCCTTCCTTCTCGCCTCAAACAGCCGGTCGAAAAGCTCGGCAAGAGTTTCCATGTCTCCTTTTGCATCGGAGAAGAGACCTTCGCCCAACGCGTCATTCGGCTGGGTAAATTTCGAGAATCTGGTGTCCAGCTCCTCCGGGTCTTCTACCTTCGTAATGATCAAAGTCAGGCTGTCGGAAGAGGTGGGGATCGCCTCAATCATCAGAGGAGAATTCCCGGAATCAAAGCCGACTTCATAATGCGCCTCTCTCATCATATCCTGAAAGAGCCGCCGCGATTTATCGGAACCGTATGCGAGCTCACTGAGCCGGATGTTACGGCTGGAAAGATCTTCGCTCGTCAAGATACAGCGTATTTTGTTTTCACTGATTTTTTCGATTTTCAACGCATCACTTCCTTTCAGCCACAGTATATACCACACTCTGAAAAATTGTAAAGTGGTTCGGATATTTCTGCTTGTGCAATATATCTGCATTATGTATAATATTCTTACATGAAACAGATCGGGGACGTGAGGAAAAGAGGTGATCCTTATGTACCGGTTTGATTCTTATCTGATCTGAATTTCAGCAGGCGCGCATAGCATCGTATTGCGTTTTTATCTGCATTTTTTCTTGGTATTTTCTGTTCTTCCAGTGCTGCGCTTCTTCCAATGTCTTTTTTTATCCGGAAGAGTTTCTTTTTCCTGTATCGCAGCCAATTCACGGAAGAATCCCATTTTTGAAAGCAAACGGACAATTAGCAGACAGAAGGTACCGGTGTTTCATGCCGGTGACAGATTGCTGTATCGGGACCGCGGAATTCCGGCAGATTCTGCTGGCCCATAATTGTCTGACAGTACCGTTCCCGGAAGTTTCATGTGCTATTTCAGGTGTTGCAAAAATCCACAGAGGGACCTGCTCACAAGGTTTATTTGACAGGGAAAGATATTTCGATCATACCGGTAAAGCTGCAGCTCTTTGAACGGTAAGCGACCGGCGGGTCCGGCAACAGGATATGTGCAAACAGCAGATGCGGAGGGGGAAACAGAATGTGTGATGAAGGAGCGAGAATGAATGTATCGGAGTCGGAGCTCTTCCGCTGGGAGGAGAAGGGGTGGAAGCTTTACCTGGACAATCACCCCAGCAATCCGATTTTGATTGAGAATGCGAGGGCGAATGCCGTCCATGAAGGGGGATGTTATATGCCGGATTTTTATTATGATCCGGCGACTGGAGAAAAAATGCTCAATTATAACCTGATTCATGGAGAATCAGAGTGCTTTACAAAGAACTAAAGCAGGTGCAGCGCGGAAGGAACTGCCTGTTTGGAGATCCGGAACGCGTCACGAAAAAAGCCTCGCCGAATGCGCTTTTGTCAAGGAGAGATACCCGACCGTATCCGCGCATTCGGAGGAGGCTTTTCTTGCTATGCTTAAGCGAACATGTTAAAATAGGTCCGATTGTGAAAGAACGTCTGTTTGAGGCGCATGAGGTCTATTATGTCTAATTTGAGAAGAAGCAGGAGAGGGAAGCGGTCCCTTCTGCCTGCTGTTATTTTTGCTGTTATTGGTGTCCTGATTATCGGAACAGCGGCATTTATCTACAATCGGCATTCCTTTACGTATGATCAAATGGATCTGAATTCCTATTTCGGCCTGACATCAGAGAAGGAGGCGGCATTGGTTGTGAACGATGCCGTTCTGGAAACGAAGGGGCTGGTGAAGAACGACAAGATTTATATCGATTACGGGACGGTGGAGCAGTATCTGAATCCCGGATTTTTCTGGGAGAGCGGGAGTGAAAAGCTTCTGCTGACGCTGCCGGATGGAACGAAGACGTGGACGCCGGGCGATGAGAGTAAAGCCGTGCTGAAGGATGGCGACACGGTATATATTTCAGCGGACTGCATCGGGGAGAATTCGGACATCGATGTTGAGGTATACCAGGATCCATGGCGGGTTGTGGCAAGAACCAGATGGACAAATCTTACTGCAGAGACGGTGAAAAAGGATGACGTCATCCGGTTTCGGGGCGGTCCGAAGAGCGATGTTCTGACCAGTGTGAAGGCGGGGGATGTCGTTGTCCTGACGGGCAATGCGGATGAATGGTGCCAGGTATCCACGAGTGACGGATTTATCGGATACATTTTGAAGGCTGAGCTGGAAACTGCGCCGGAGGGGACGATTTCGCACACGACGGATTCTCGATTTGTCTTTACGCATAAGTTTACGGATCAGAAGGTCAATCTTGCCTGGCAGTACTGCAGTGAGAATGATGACGGGACGGGGTCCTTTGCGGAACTGACGAAGGACGCGGCGGGGCTGAATACGATCGCTCCCACATGGTTCAGCTTTAAGGACGATAAGGGAAATCTGACCTCGTATGCGAATGAAGAGTATGTGAACATGGCCCACAATAATGGACTGCAGGTGTGGGGCTGTCTGCAGGATGTGGGCGGGAGCAAGGCGGATATCGGGGCCATCCTGATGGATGGCGACAGCCGTTCGCATGTGATCGGGCAGCTGCTGCAGTCCGCTGCGGATACCGGCATGGACGGAATCAATATTGATATAGAAACCGTGACCGAGGAAAATACACCGCAGTATCTGCAGTTTTTGCGGGAGCTTTCCGTCGCCGCGCATGAGAAGGATCTGATCGTCTCCGTGGATAATTATGTTCCGGTATATACGACCTACTTGAATCGGACAGAGCAGGCAAAGACTGTGGATTATCTGGTTATTATGGGATATGACGAACACACCGCGGGATCTGAGGAAGCGGGTTCGGTCGCGTCCCTTTCGTTTGTAAAACAGGGCATAGAGGACACGCTCGCAGAGGTTTCCGCGGATCAGGTCATTAACGCGATTCCTTTTTATACAAGAGGGTGGACCACGGTGTCCGGAGAAGCGCCCTCCAGTGAGGCCTTCGGTATGGACGAGGCGGACGAGTGGGTAAAATCTCTTGGGATTCAGACAAGTTGGGATTCGGAAAGCGGGCAGAACACAGGAAGCATCACGGTGGGCAATGAAACGTACAGCATCTGGCTGGAGGATGAGAAATCAATCGAGGAAAAAATGAAGCTGATCCGTAAGGCGGATCTCGCCGGCGTCGCGGAGTGGAGGCTCGGATATGAGCGGTCTGATGTGTGGGAGATCATCAGCAAATATCTGAACGATATGGAGTGAGTCGCAGTAAACCGGTAATGACGTTACTGTTCACGCGCCACCTAAAACGGCTAAGATTTTACATTACCTTTGCCTGAGCATTACTGGCTGTTAAAAGTTTTATCCGCGAATTCTTCAAGAAGTGGATTGCGAGGACTGTCTGACGAAGGCGCCTGCGCCTGAGGAGTTCCGCAGCTTCATAAAATAAGGATAAAACTTTGTTACAGCCAGTTTGCGAATGGCAACAGGACTGTAAAATCCTTGCCGTACACAGTTGTGAGTGAACAGTAACGTAATGACAGGCATTGCGGCACTGTCCGAATGAGAGATTTGAAATCCTGAAATGCTGTGCTATACTTTATTTTACGCGAGTATAAAAAATCAAAGGGGGTAACTGCAATGGCCGAAAACGAAGAATTGTTCAAGACGACTGCGTTTGGAGGATATGACAAGGACGATGTGCAGGCCGAGATTCAGCGCCTGAAGGATAATGCTTATCAGGAGAAAAGCAAAGTAATCCGTGATCTTTCGGCGGCGAAGAAATCCCTGGCAGCGAAGGACGACGAGATTCGGGAAAAGGACGCGAAGATCGCGGAGCTTCAGGAGGCGCTTGAGGCGCGTGATCAGGAGATCCTGAAGATGGAGAAGACGATTCGTGAGAAGTATCAATCCTATATTGATAATTATGATACGATTGGAAGCCTGATCTATGAAGCAAAGATCCGCGCGAAGCAGATCGACCGCGAGACCGAAGCCGAGAAGCAGAGAAGGATAGCAGATGCCGAGGCAGAGGCGCGAAAGATCCGTGACGAAGCACAGGCAGAGGCACAGAAGACCCTTGACGGTGTGCAGAAGGAAGTCGATGAGATCAACCGCGAGGGGAAGCAGCAGTATGAGGCTATCCAGGAGGAACTCACAAATGTCGTCGCGATCTTTAATCGCGTACAGAAGCAGTTCATGAATTCCTATAAGGCGATTCAGGATATCGTGAATGAGAATCCGGAGGTAGGAGAAGGCTGTGATTCTGCGCTTCGCGAAGAGGAATATGAAGGATGGAAGTGAGTCGGTCCATGAAGGCGGGTAAGGCAAAAATCGTAAAGATGACGGAAGAAAATCTGGATATGGATGCTCTCCGTGAAGCGGGCAGGATCCTGCGATCAGGCGGTCTTGTCGCGTTTCCGACGGAGACGGTCTACGGACTCGGGGGGAATGCCCTGGATCCGGAGGCTTCACGGCGGATATACGCGGCGAAGGGAAGACCTTCGGACAATCCGCTGATTGTGCATATTGCGGATCTGGAGCATCTCTTTCCCTTGATTCGCGAATTTCCGGAGGGCGCAAGAAAGCTGGCGGAGCGATACTGGCCGGGGCCGCTGACTATGATTTTTCAGAAGAGCGACTTGGTTCCATATGAGACGACGGGCGGGCTGGATACCGTGGCGGTTCGTTTTCCCGACAATGCGATCGCCAGGGAGATGATCCGTCAGGGAGGCGGTTATGTGGCTGCGCCGAGTGCGAACACGTCCGGACGTCCAAGCCCGACGCTTGCGCGCCACGTGGAGGAGGATCTGGGGGACCGGATTGATATGATCATAGACGGAGGTCAGGTGAATATCGGCCTGGAGTCCACAATTGTAGATTTCAGCGAGGATCATCCGGTCATTCTGCGGCCGGGTTTCCTGAATCAGGAAATGCTGGAGGACGTAATCGGAGAGGTCACGATCGATCCGGGTATTATGTCCGAGAATATGCATATCCGCCCGAAGGCGCCGGGCATGCGATACAAGCACTATGCGCCGAAGGCGGATCTTGCGATAGTGGAAGGAGAGCCGGAGGCTGTTTTTTCCAAAATACGGGAGCTCACCGGGCAGAGGCTTTCCGAGGGATTCCGTGTCGGGATCATCTGCACAGAGGAAAGCCGAAACAGGTACACGGAGGGGGATATCCGGTGCATCGGAAGCCGTGCGGATGACAAGACAATTGCGCATCATCTCTACGAGATCCTGCGGGATTTTGATGAGGATGGCGTTGACTACATCTACACGGAATCTTTTGAGACACCCAGAATGGGACAGGCGATCATGAACCGCCTGATCAAGGCGGCCGGACATGAAGTGATTCGGGCCTGACAGGCATGCTTCAATAAAGGAGGAATACAATGATAGCACTTGGATGTGACCATGGCGGTTATAGGCTGATGCAGGAAATCAAGGCGCATCTTGATGAAAAGGGGATCGAGTACAGGGATTTCGGCTGCTTCAGCGAAGAGTCGGTCGATTATCCGGATTATGCGCATAAGGTGGGACACGCCGTTCAGGAGGGAAGCTGTGAGAAGGGGATCCTGATCTGCGGCACCGGCATTGGGATCTCGATCACCGCAAACAAAATGAAGGGTATCCGCTGTGCTCTCTGCACGAATGAGTTCATGGCAAGAGCAACGAGAGAGCACAATGACGCCAATATCCTTGCGATGGGAGGAAGAGTCACAGGGCCGGGAGTGGCATGCGGAATCGTGGACGCCTTTCTGGATACTCCGTTCTCCGAAGGAGAGAGACATATCCGCAGGATTCGTAAAATTGAAGAAGAGCAGTAACCTGCGATGGCGCAGGCAGTGATAATCAGCCCGCAGTTATACAAGAGAGTGGAAAGGAAGAAAAAATGGGAAAAGTCATTATTATGGATCATCCGCTGATCAAGCACAAAATCGGGATTATCCGTGAGGAAAGCACCGGAACCAAGGAGTTCCGGGAGATCATCTCTGAGATCGCCATGCTGGAATGCTATGAATCGACACGCGGGGTAGCGCTGGAGGATGTGGAGATCCAGACGCCGATTACGAAAACGACCGTTCAGAGACTGGCAGGTAAGAAGCTTGCCATCGTACCGATTCTCCGGGCGGGACTCGGAATGGTTTCCGGGATTCAGACACTGATCCCTGCCGCCAAGGTCGGCCACATCGGGATGTACAGAGATCCGGAGACGCTTCAGCCGGTAGAATATTACTGCAAGCTCCCTTCCGATATTGAGGACCGGGAGGTATTTGTGGTAGATCCGATGCTGGCGACCGGCGGATCTGCATGCGATGCAATTCGGCAGCTGAAGAAGCACGGATGCCAGAATATCCATTTTCTGTGCATCATTGCAGCACCGCAGGGTCTGGAGCGATTGCAAAAAGAACATCCGGACGTCTCCATTGTGGTCGGCGCGCTGGATGATCACCTGAATGAGCAGGGCTACATCGTACCAGGACTCGGTGACGCGGGAGACCGTATTTTCGGCACAAAGTAAACAGAACTGCGGGCTTCGCCCGTGTTATAGCAGGATCAATTATGTCAGATAAACGAAAAGACTATATATCCTGGGATGAATATTTCATGGCAGTCGCAAAGCTGGCAGGCATGCGTTCAAAGGACCCGAATTCCCAGGTCGGATGCTGTATTGTGAGCCAGGACAATAAAATTCTTTCGATCGGATATAACGGGTTTCCAAGAGGCTGCTCGGACGATGCGTTTCCGTGGGCCCGAAACAATGACGACCCTCTGAAGACAAAGTACGTCTATGTGACGCACAGTGAACTGAACGCCATTTTGAATTATCGCGGCGGAAGTCTTGAGGGGGCGAAGCTCTATGTGTCGCTTTTTCCCTGTAATGAGTGCGCGAAGGCGATCATTCAGGCGGGAATCCGGAAGGTCATATACGACGACGATAAATATGACAAAACCCCTTCCGTCATCGCCTCCAAGATGATGTTTCAGGCGGCGGGAGTCGAGTTTGAGAAGTACAGATCCTCAGGAAGGACGCTGACAATCAGCGTCTGAGGAGAAGAGAACAGGAAATTGCTTCAGATCAGGAAAGGGAGGAACAGAAAATGGTCCGTAAGGAGAACGTTACATATGTAGATGGCCTTGCAGGAGGAAGAGGAAGAGCAAAGGTTTCTCACATCGTGTCCGAGCAGGAGATGATGGGACATGGAAGAATGTACGCAAAGGTGACACTTCCGCCGGGCGCAAGCGTTGGCTGGCATCAGCACGTGCGCGACACGGAACCCTACTATATTCTGAAGGGACATGGGGATTTCATTGATAATGATCACAGGGTTTATCATGTTGGAGCCGGAGACGTCTGCGTGATTGAGGTCGGACAGTATCACAGCATGGAGAACAATTCGGACGAAGATCTGGAGTTCATGGCATTGATCTACAACGAGCCGGGGTATCTGAACGACAGAGAGTAACGATGATGCGGTCTTGCCGTAAGGCGGGACGCAGGGGATAGATGGGCTCGTATGCATGGGATGACATACGGATCAGCGGCAGGCTGTAGCAGACAAAACTGTGACGGCCTGCTTTTTTCTTGACGATTACGCGCGCTTCGCGCCGACAGGTTGCTGATCATCCCCAACTATGTGTGGTAAGGATTTTACAGTCCTGTTGCCATTCGCAAACTGGCTGTAACAAAGTTTTATCCTGTATTTTGAAGCTGCGGAACTCCTCAGGCGCAAGCGCCTTCGTCAAACAGTCCTCGCTATCCACTTCATGAAGAACTCTCGGATAAAACTTTTAACATCCAGTAATGCTCAGGCAAAGGTACTGTAAAATCTTTGCCACTTCAGTGGTGTGTGAACAGTTACCGCGACAGACGAGCATTTCTGCGTTTTCGAAGAAATAGAGTTGACAAAGAAATAATGAGGTGCTATCTTATGACTTAGGCGTTAGCACTCTGCAATTTAGAGTGCTAACAAACCGGCAGGAAATAAGAAGCTGCCGGAGCGAGAAATCCTGAGGAGGAAGAAAGGAGCCAAGGAAGTGGGAGAAGATTTGGACGAGCGAAAGAAAACGATTCTAAAGGCCATTATTCAGACATATCTGGAAACGGGAGAGCCGGTGGGATCCAGGACAATTTCCAAATACACAGACTTGAACCTGAGCTCCGCGACGATCCGGAATGAAATGTCGGATCTGGAGGAGATGGGATATATCATTCAGCCGCATACCTCTTCCGGACGGATTCCTTCCGATAAGGGGTACCGGCTTTATGTGAATGACCTGATTCAGAAAACGAACCAGGATGCCGAAGTGCAGACGCTGATGATTCAGAAAACGGACCGCATGGAAAAGGTGCTGAAGCAGGTGGTGGATGTACTGGCACAGAATACAAATTACGCGACGATGATTGCGGGCCCATCCTATCATCAGAATTCGCTGAAGTTTATTCAGCTGTCGCGAATCAATGACAAACAGCTGCTGGCGGTTGTGGTGGCACAGGGCAATCTGGTGAAGAACCAGATGATAGATTTGAAGGAATCGATCGATGAGGATGAAATACTGAAGCTGAATCTGCTCCTGAACAATGAGCTGAACGGGAAGACCATCGGTGAGATTAATCTGGATATGATCACCAGAATGAAACAGCAGGCTGGCATTCACAGTGAGGTAATCGGCAGCGTGATCGATGCCGTGGCGGAAACCATTCAGCCGGGCGATGAGGATATGCCAATCTATCTAAGCGGCGCAACGAATATCTTTGATTACCCGGAACTCGCGGATTCCAGGAAAGCCAAGGAGCTGATGACAGCTTTCGGAGACAAGAAGGAGCTGGCCGAAATGATCCGGGAGACGGCGCCGGGAGAGGAATCGTCAAACGGGATTACCGCTTATATCGGAAATGAATCTCCGATTCAGGGTATGAAGGATTGCTCCGTTGTTACGGCAAACTATAATCTTGGAAACGGCATGAAAGGTACGGTTGCCATTGTAGGGCCGCGGAGAATGGATTATAAGAAAGTAGTAGAGAATCTGAAGCAGCTGAAAACGCAGATGAATACACTGTTTGGAAACGGAGATGCCAAACTTGAGGGTTCAACCGATCCGGACGTTATTGACAGTCACAGCGAGAAATAGCGGATCCTGAGTTGGGAAGCTGTAATCATCATATAGTAGAAACAGAAAGGCGGGACAGACATGGCAGACATGAAAAAACGTGCAGAGGATCTCGGAACAACCGGATCAGAAGCTTGTGAGGAGAAGGCCATGATAAAGGAAGATATGAAAGAAGAAAACAGAAAGAAAGACGAACATACAGAAGAAACCAGTTGCGCATCTGAAAAGACGGAGAACACGGAAGCCGCTGCGGATACAGCAGATGTCGAGGGTCAGAAGGACACGGAAAGCGTGCAGAACAAAACTGGAAAGTCTGGTTCGGAAGGAAAGAGGGATGCGGCAGAGGAATCTGCTGCAGAGGAGAACAAGGAAGATGTGAAGGCATCAGGCTCCGGGAAAAAGGTTAAAAAAGACAAGAAGGACGAGAAAATCGAGGAACTGACCGACAGACTGCAGCGCCAGATGGCTGAATTTGACAATTTCCGTAAGCGCACTGACAGAGAGAAATCCGAAATGTTCGACATGGGCGCAAGGGATGTCATCGAAAAGATTCTGCCGGTTGTCGACAATTTTGAAAGAGGGCTTGCAGGAGCAGATGAGGCGGATCCCTTTGTCCAGGGTATGAATAAGATCTACAAGCAGATGACAAAGATTCTGACCGATATGGGAGTCGAGACGATCGAGGCGGAGGGCGCCGAGTTTGATCCGAATCTGCACAATGCGGTTATGCACGAGGATAATCCGGATGTGGGTGAGAACATCATCACGCAGGAGCTTCAGAAGGGCTACAAATATAAGGATGTCGTGGTTCGTCACAGCATGGTAAAGGTAGCCAACTGATATTTCAGAAATCAGATCCGATCAGGAGGAAAAAATCATGGGAAAAATTATTGGTATTGATCTTGGAACAACGAACAGCTGTGTAGCCGTTATGGAAGGCGGAAAACCGACCGTTATCGCGAACGCGGAAGGAAGCCGTACAACCCCGTCCGTCGTCGCAT
>OMUU01000136.1 GCA_900314295.1 uncultured Lachnospiraceae bacterium
GAGCAATCCGTAGCTTATACAGTTTGTGGCACAAAGTATTGTATGAGTGTTTACTTCATCTTCCTTGCGGTGATCGACACCCACTCGCCCTGCTGCGTCTGCTCCACAATTTCCAGGCCGGCCGCCTTGCAGGCGTCCAGAACCTTATACGCCTGATCCTCCAGAATACCCGAGGTAATATAGAGGCAGCCCTTCTTCATCGCCGGCACAACCGCCGGAGTCATGGGAACCAGAATATCCGCCAGAATATTCGCCGTGACAATATCATACTTCTCATATCCCGCCCGGTCGCGCGTCTTACTGTCATCGATCATGTTGCCAATGATCATGTCAAAGGCCCCGTCCGGAACATCATTCGCCTTCCTGTTGTCCTCTACCGCGGGTACCGCACAGGGATCCAGATCGGTTCCGAGCACATGACCCGCCCCGAACTTCACCGCGACAATCCCGAGGATTCCGCTTCCGGTTCCCACATCCAGAATCTCCATCCCCGGCTTCACATATTTCCGGAGCTGACGGATACAGAGCTGTGTCGTCTCATGCATGCCGGTTCCGAAGGCGGTGCCCGGGTCGATGTGAAGAATCATCTTGTCCCTGTCCTCCTCCTTCACCTGCTCCCAGGAAGGGATGATGAGGATGTCATCCACATAAAACTGTTTGAAATACTGCTTCCAGTTATTGATCCAGTCCTTGTCCTCTGTCTCGGATTCCTCGATGGTTCCCTCCCCGATATCGGTGTAGGAGCGAAGCTCGTCCAGTGCCTCCTTCGCCTTCTGCAGGACAGCGTCCGTGTCTGTCTCATCTGGGTCCAGATAAAAATTCAGGTAGGCCACACCGTCATCGTCCGGCAGATCCGGCAGAATATCGACAAACATCTGTTCCTTCTCCTCCGCGGTCAGCGGCTTCTTGTCTTCAATTTCAGCGCCTTCGATACCGCAATCATACAGCGTTGCGATTACAATATCCTCCGCGTCTTCCATGGTCTTCAAACGGTATTTCTTCCACTTCATTTTTATATCCTCTCATGCATCGTTAAATTTGCCTTCGTACGGCGCCGCTTCGCGCCCTTCTTCATCTCTTGCAGTATAACCGCATTTTTCATTTTTGAAAAGGAATACTTCGGACTGAACATAACCTTTTCTGCGCTAGCGAAAAAGGCCGCCGTACCGTCTTCCTCAGACCGGTGCGGCAGCCTTCTCATCCGCCGGCTATGTCTGCCGGAAAGCTGCTCTGACTTACTCTTTCTTTCGTCCGAATCTTACCTTCTTCTTTTTCGGCTCTTCTTCGCCTCCCAGAGACCCTCCGCTTGCCGCGTCGAATTCTCTCAGGAGCTCCTTTGCCTCTTTGGAAAGATCGGTCGGTGTCTGCACGATCAATGTTACATATTGATCGCCTCGCACATTCTTGTTGTGAATCGAAGGAACACCCTTTCCTCTCAGGCGGATTCTCGTTCCCGTCTGCGTCCCCGGCTTCACGGTATACACCACGTCTCCGTCCACCGTATTCAGCCGGATATCTCCTCCAAGCGCCGCCTGCGCAAAGCTGACCGGCGCCGAAGAATAGATGTCCACACCATCCCGCTGAAAGATCGGATGTGCGGCAACCGCAACCTGGACCAGAAGATCTCCTCTCGGGCCTCCGTTTACACCGGGCTCGCCCTTGTCACGGATGCGGATACTCTGTCCGTCATCGATTCCTGCCGGAATATCAACCTGAATTTTCTTTCTGGAGGAAGTAAAGCCGCTTCCATGGCAGTCCGGACATTTATCCCGGATAACCTTACCGGTTCCGCCACACTCCGGACAGGTCTGAATGTTCTGGATCATACCGAACATGCTCTGCTGCGTCTGCCGGATCTGTCCCGTTCCATGACAGTGCGGACAGGTCTCCGGCGAAGTCCCCGGTCTTGCTCCGGAACCACCGCAGGTCTTGCATGTATCCTTCAGCGTCAGCTCAATTTCCTTCTTGCAGCCGAACACTGCCTCCTCGAAGGAAATATGGACCACGGCCCGCAGAGAAGCGCCTCGTCTCGGACCGTTGTTGGCGCTGCTCCTTCCGCCGCCAAAAATATCTCCGAAAATATCTCCGAATCCGCCGGATCCGAAAATATCATTGAAGTCAAAGCCTCCGAATCCACCGGCGCCGCCGGCGCCGCCATTTTCAAAGGCAGCATGGCCGAACTGATCATACTGTCTTCTCTTGTCCGGATCACTCAGAACGGAATACGCTTCACTGGCTTCCGCAAATTTCTCTGCTGCATCCTTATCTCCGGGATTCATATCCGGATGATATTTCTTTGCAAGCTTACGGTACGCCCGCTTGATGGTCTCCTCATCCGCATTCCTGTCAACCCCCAGGACCTCGTAATAGTCTCTCTTTTCAGCCATTGAATTTCCTCACAATCTGCTTCCAAAATTTCAGTTTGTGGCACAATGTACCGCATGGGCGTTTCTTATCTGAATCAGACTTCCTTGTAGTCTGCGTCTACAACGTCATCGCCGCCATTATTGCCTGCGCTGCTTCCGCCCTG
>OMUU01000135.1 GCA_900314295.1 uncultured Lachnospiraceae bacterium
TCGCCGCACACGAATACTTCGCATTCGGCTGCGGCTCACTGTTCGCGTAAATAACATGGCTGTTTACGCAGCGCAGGAATTCCAAATGATGGGGTTGCTTTGTATGTATCAGACGATGCATCGCCTGACGTAATACGACTGTCGTAGTAACTTTACAAGTTCAATGTACTACGACAGATAAAGTATGTCAAGAGAAACCTGTCAGATATTGCGAACATTATCCGGAATGATTCATGATATAATAAAACTATGATGTGTTCCGGAGTCGATGGTTCCGAGGCTTCGCACATCGAGAGAACGGCGGATTTTCAAGACTGGGGTACGGAACAGGCCAGGTAGAGATAAGAGAAATCCGGAGGGCGAGGCTGAAAAAGTGATAAGAAAAGTTGGCATTGTGGCATGCTCGAACGCTCAAAAGAAAGAGTATCGAGCACAGAATGAGGAACTGATCAGATTCTTTGACTCGATAGGCATAGAACCGGTGATAAGTTCATGCATATACGAAAAAAACGGGAGCGTTTTCTCCGGTTCCGCAGAAGAAAAGGCAGAACAGCTGATGAGGATGTTCTGGGATCCCGATATAAAAGAGATATACGATATCTCCGGGGGAGATATGGCGAACCAGATTCTGGATGATCTGGATTATGCGGGGATAGCGGAAAGCAACGCGGTTTTCTGGGGTTACAGCGATCTGACCACAGTCATAAATGCAATCTACACAATGACGGGAAAAGCAAGCGTATTATACCAGGTAAAAAATATGACCTCTTTCGGTAATTGCGCAGACCTGCAAAGAGAGCGGTTTCAAAACAGGGAGGAACTTTTCGCACCGGCATTTACATTTGTCCAAAAGAGCAGGATGAAGGGAGTTGTGGTGGGAGGAAATATTCGCTGCTTTCTGAAGTTGGCAGGAACCAGATATTTTCCACCTTTGGAGGACAAGATCCTTCTTCTGGAAGCCCTCGGAGGGGAAGTGCCGCAGATGACGACATATCTTTCCTGGCTGAAACAGCTGGGGGCATTTGAAAAGGTGAAGGGAATCATACTTGGCACCTTTACCGCAATGGAGGATAAAGCCTGCGCCCCCGATATGGTAACGATGGTAAAGGAATATGCAAATCCGGAAACGCCGATCGTGGTCACAAAGGATATTGGTCACGGAGATAACGCAAAAGCAATTTTTATAGGAAAAGAAATTGAGATAAATAGTTATGAGTACGCAAAAGTTGTATAGACGATGGGAGGATCGCGGTCGTTTATTGAGAGTCATCAGAGAGGAGTGACAGGGAGTTGAAGACGAAAATCGGCGAGATGGTAAGAACGGGAGAGCGATACGAGATTGTTTCAGCGGCAGCCGCATCGGCCGAGGAGTGGAACCGCGCCTTAACATATCTCAGAAAATATGGAGAGAACTCCCTCGCGTACCTATCGCTGGAGCCGGACAAGGAGTGGCTTTTCTCTGAGGAACCGGAAGGTATGATCAGCTTTGCCCGGTCCGGGAAGACGATCGTTGTCTGCGGGGATCCGGTCTGCGCCGATCAGGACTTCCCTGAGATGCTTCGGGTACTGCGCTCTTTTGCGGGAGAAGAGAAGAAGCATCTGGTATTTCTCATGACGAATGAAACGCATATCACGGAATATCAGGCGGAGGGCTTCGGCTGTTTCAAGAGCGGGGAGGAGGCGGTCTTTGACGTACAGTCCTGGTCTATGCGGGGCGGAAAATGTGCGAAGGCGAGATCTTCCTGGCACACGGCGGTGCATTACGGGCTCACAGTGGAGGAGTACAGGCCGCAGGAGAAGCGGGATCCGGAGATTGAACGGCAGTTCCATGACATTACAGACGCGTGGCTTGGGGAAAAGCATACGGCCCGTCTGCAGTTTGCTGTCGGCAGTCTGATGCTGGATCACCTCTGTGATAAAAGATATTTTTACGCGGTTGACCCGGAGGGAATCGTCCAGGGAATCAATGTTCTGAATCCGTATCTCGGCGGGAAAGGATGGATCGTGGATATTATGCGGCGGCGGGAAGGATGTCCGCACGGCGTGATGGAGCTGCTGTTTCACGATATCATGGAGACCCTGAAAGCGGAGGGGGTGTCAGAGGCCAGTCTCGGAGTCGCGCCTTTCTTCAACACGAATGACGGGGACCATGTCCGGCTGATTGAGAAGGCAGAGCACTATATCTATGAGAACATGAACTACATTTACGGCTTCAAGCCGCTGTATGAGGCCAAGGAAAAATTTAATCCGGAATGGAAGAATGTTTACGTGGTCTGCTATCCGAAGCATATGTCCTTTTGGGTGGAGGAAGCGGCCTTTGCGGTTCTGGATTCTCAGGGCTTTGGCGATTATGTACACGCTTTTCTGGAAATGCGGAAAGCACAGCATGAGCAGAAGTCGATGCAAAGGAAGAAAGGGACGGTCAAAGAGAAGGAGACGGCCAAAGAGAAGGAGCTGGACAAAGAATAAGCGGTGAACAGAGAAAAAGCGATGGACAAAGAGCGAGAGAGTGTTTTTGCTTTTACAGGACAGGAAGGGTGACAGATTTGAAAAAAATTCGTGTGAATGATGTGGATATATCTTATGAAGAAGCCGGACAGGGGCGCCCGATGGTTCTGCTCCACGGAAACGGGGAGAATCACACGATTTTCGACCGGACGGTTCGGATTCTGGAGAAAAAATTCACCTGCTACCTTCCGGATACGCGAGGCCACGGAAAAAGCCATTGGGTCGGCGAGTTCCATTACCGGGACATGGCGGAGGATGTGGTCCAGTTTCTGGAGAAGCTGAACCTCCGAAATGTTGCGCTGGTCGGCTTTTCCGACGGAGGCATCATCGGACTGATGGCAGCGGCGAGGACGGACCGGATTTCCTCGCTGATTGCGTGCGGTGCCAATACGAAGCCGGAGGGACTTCGCGGATTGTGTCTTCATGGAATGAGGATTCTTCACTTTTTCGGCAGAAGTCCGCTTGTTCGTCTGATGATCCGGGAGCCGGACATCAGCGACAAGGAGCTCGGACAGATTCGCGCGGACACACTGATCGTCGCTGGAGAGCACGATCTGGTGCGGAAAAGCGAGACCGATCATATCGCTTCCCGGATCCCGGGAGCCGGGAAGATCATCCTTCCCGGAGAGTCGCACGGAAGCTACATTGTGCATAGTGAGAAGCTTGCAGATATTATTCTGCAATTTTTAAATAAGGGGAAGCAGAGACAAGATAAGGAGAGTCTGCAATATTAAGCGATGCGATAGCAGCGCGAGAATGTGAAGAAGTGGATTGCGAGGAATGTCTGACGAAGGCGCTTGCGCCTGAGGAGTTCCGCAGCTTCATAAAATAAGGATAAAACTTTGTTACAGCCAGTTTGCGAATGGCAACAGGACTGTAAAATCCTTGCCGTACATAGTTGGGGTGAACAGTAACGTCGTTCCGGATTCGGTCAGATGGCCGGATATGTCCGATTGACAAAAAAGACCTGTCAGATATAATCAAAAACAAGAAGATTGTGTGTCCTGAAGCAGAAGGACGTCAGCTGCCTCCCATCGAGAGAACCGCAGATTCACGAGATGGGGGTGTTGGATAATCATGAGAATACAATAGTGTACCGGAATATAAGTATGCGGCGCAGACAAGCAGCGGTTCTGCAGAGGGTGTGCGTGCGAATCGGCGGGAGTATCCGCGGTTGTATCTTCCGGTCCGGAAAGGAGACGTACATGGAAATCACGTATAAGCGTGCGTCGATGAAGGACATCGACGTTCTGGTCGATACCAGACTTGAAGCATTGAACCTTGCAGAGAAAACGGAGGATTCTGCGGCCATGATGCGTCGCCGTCGGCAGACATACAGCTATTTCCGGAGGAACCTGTCCGAGAATCAGAACGTGGCGTATCTTGTCTACAACGGATCCCAGATCGCCGCGTTCGGAGATGTGATTTTTTATCACCGCCGTCCGCTGTTTAATCAGAATAAAGAACGGGCGTACATTTCGAATCTGTACACGAAACCGGAATATCAGAATACGGAGATACCGTTCCGTCTGCTGGAGCTTCTGGTGCTGGCTTCTCTCGAGAACGGAGCGGAGGAGATAACAGCGGACGAAGAGATTGCCGTGGATCCGCTTTACAGAAAATACGGTTTCACAAAGAAGGACTCCGAGTGGAGTCTTGTCGAATACGCGTAACTGAGTTATCGACCCGTGATCATATTTTGCATTGGGACATTACAAACTATTATGGATAACGGAGATATTTAAGCCCTGCAAATTGGAGAGGTGATTACGCTTGTTTATGGGAGATTCCGGGAACGGATAAGTGAAAATCCGTCCCCGGAAAAATTTTTGCCACGAATTAGCACTCACCTATTGACAGTGCTAATAACCGGTGCTATATTAGCTTCGTGCACAGATAAGGTGACATAATATCATGCATTTCAGAAAATCCTGTTTGTGACAGAAAAGCTGTACAGCAGCTTTTACGGTGCGGGAATTTTCCTTATATATTTTGGATCCCCGCTTGCGGGAGATGGGATATTACCACATAAAAGGGAGGTGTGCGTATGCAGGCTGACAGATTTACACAGAAATCGCTGGAAGCCATCAATTCATTGCAGAAGACGGCGATGGATTTTGGCAACCAGGAAATTGAACAGGAGCATCTGCTCTATGTGCTGCTGAATCAGGAGAACAGCCTGATTCTTCAGATGATCGAGAAGATGGGCATTGATGCCAATCTTTTCCGCAATGAGGTCGAGGCGGCGATCAATAAGAGAGTCAAGGTTCAGGGAGGACAGCCCTATGTCGGGCAGTACCTGAATTACACCTTGAATTACGCGGAGAGTGAAGCGAAGAAGATGGGAGACGAGTATGTATCCGTCGAGCATCTGTTCCTTTCCATGCTTCGTCATCCGAGTCCTTCTATGAAAGAGCTGTTCCGTCAGAACGGCATTACGATTGACCGTTTTCTTCAGGCACTGCAGAGCGTCCGGGGAAATCAGAAGGTGACCTCCGACAATCCGGAGGAGACCTATGACAGTCTCCGGAAATACGGTGAGGATCTGGTGGAGAAGGCAAGAGATCAGAAGCTGGATCCGATCATCGGCCGTGACGATGAGATCCGGAATGTGATCCGGATTCTTTCCCGTAAGACGAAGAACAACCCGGTGCTGATCGGTGAACCCGGTGTCGGCAAGACCGCTGTAGTAGAAGGCCTTGCACAGCGTATCGTGAAGGGCGATGTTCCGGAGTCTCTGAGGGACAAAACGATTTTTTCACTGGACATGGGTGCCCTGGTCGCCGGCGCGAAGTACCGCGGTGAGTTTGAGGAGAGGCTGAAAGCCGTACTCAATGAGGTGAAAAAGAGCGAGGGCAAGATTATCCTCTTTATCGATGAGCTGCATCTGATTGTCGGAGCCGGAAAGACGGAAGGCTCGATGGATGCGGGCAATCTTCTGAAGCCGCTTCTGGCAAGAGGTGAGCTGCACTGTATCGGTGCGACGACACTGAATGAGTACCGGGAATATATCGAGAAGGATGCGGCGCTGGAGCGTCGTTTCCAGAGAGTCATGGTAGATGAGCCGACCGTGGATGAGACCATCACGATTCTGCGTGGTCTTCGTGAGAACTATCAGACGTATCACGGGGTGCGTATCACAGATAATGCGCTGATCGCTGCGGCGACGCTGTCGAATCGTTACATCACGGACCGGTTCCTTCCGGATAAGGCCATTGATCTGATCGATGAGGCCTGCGCCCAGATCAAGACGGAGAAGGATTCCAAGCCGGAGGAGATCGATGAGCTGGAGCACAGGAATCTGCAGCTCAAGCTGGACAAGATGTCCCTGGAGAAGGAGACAGATACCCTCAGCAAGGAGCGTCTTGAAACCGTCAAGAAGGAACTGGCGGAAAATGAGGATAAGCTGAAGGTTCTCAATGCAAAGTGGGAGAACGAGAAGAATGCGGTGAACCGTCCGGCGAAGATCCGGGATCAGATTGCGGAGCTTCATAAACAGATGGAGCTGGCGGAGCGTCAGGGTGATCTGGCGAAGATGTCCGAGCTTCAGTACGGCGAGCTGCCGAAGCTGGAAAAGGAGCTTCAGGAGGAAGAGAACAAGATCAACAACGATGATCTGAAGCTCGTGCACGAGGCGGTTGACGAGGATGAGATCGCAACGATCGTGTCCCGCTGGACCGGCATTCCGGTTGCTAAGCTTACCCAGGGAGAAAGAGAGAAAATCCTTCATCTGGATGACGAGCTGCATAAGAGAGTTGTAGGTCAGGATGAGGCTGTTGAGAAGGTTTCGGATGCCATTATCCGTTCAAAGGCAGGAATCAAGGATCCGACGAAGCCGATCGGGTCGTTCCTGTTCCTCGGACCTACCGGTGTCGGCAAGACAGAGCTTGCGAAGACGCTTGCGGAGAAGCTTTTTGATGACGAGAACAACATGGTTCGTATCGATATGAGCGAATACATGGAGAAATATTCTGTCTCCCGTCTGATCGGAGCGCCTCCGGGATACGTAGGCTATGAGGAAGGCGGACAGCTGACGGAGGCTGTGCGGAGAAAACCATATTCGGTTGTTCTGTTCGATGAGATTGAGAAGGCGCATCCCGATGTCTTCAATGTCCTGCTTCAGGTGC
Organism: uncultured Lachnospiraceae bacterium; assembly: GCA_900314295.1. Classification (GTDB taxonomy): domain Bacteria; phylum Bacillota; class Clostridia; order Lachnospirales; family Lachnospiraceae; genus Bilifractor. The sequence continues at coordinate 6,636 of OMUU01000135.1, forward strand.
TGGATGACGGCCGGATCACCGACTCACAGGGCAGAACCGTCGATTTCAAGAATACAATCCTGATTATGACTTCGAATATCGGGTCACAGTATCTGCTGGACGGCATTGAGCCGAACGGTGAAATCAGTCAGGAAGCCCAGGAAATGGTGCGCAAGGATCTGCGGGCGCATTTCCGTCCGGAATTTCTGAACCGGCTGGATGAGATCATCATGTTCCGTCCGCTGACGAAGGAGAATATCGGACATATCGTGGACCTTCAGGTTGAGGATCTGAACAAGCGTCTGGCAGACCAGCAGCTTAAGATTGAGCTTACACCTGCCGCGAAGACATTCGTCGTGGATGGAGGCTACGATCCGGTATATGGCGCACGTCCGCTGAAGAGATTCGTGCAGAAGAATGTCGAGACACTTTCGGCTAAGCTGATTCTGACCGGTGATGTTCATGAGGGAGATACCATTGTGATCGATGTCGGGTCCGATGGAAAGCTTGCCGCAAGTGTGCAGCCGCAGGTTGAGGTTGTGGATTGATTCTCATGAACGGCGCGGGAACGGGAAAGTACCCGGGAAATGGGTGTTCTCCCGTTCCCGCAGAAGAAGGAACGGAAGCCATGCCGTTTCAAATAGAATAGAAGCTTGCAATGTGTACAAAAAAACGGAAGGTTTTTGATGCAAGATTGTCAAACGGCATGATGATATTTTTTCTGCAATCCTCTATAATGACAAAAAACAGTTTATCGTTATTGCTCCCGGCACCTTGCCATTTCAATGACGCGTGAACGTTTTATCAAAAGTTCATCAATAATAAGAGAGGATGAGAATTATGATGCCCAAAGATCCTGCGATGTTGTTAAGCTTTGTAAATATGCGGTTGCGTGATCAGTATTCCAGTCTTGATGAATTCTGTGAAGCGGAGAACATAGATCGAAGAATGATTATGGAGAGATTGGCCGAAGTAAATTATCACTACGACGAGAAGACCAATCAGTTTAAGTAACCGGCAGTTACCGGGATAGAAATGAGAGCCCCATGCATATCATTGTTCAAAAGCAGTGATGTGCATGAGGCTTTTTTGTGCTTTTGGGCTTTTTGTGTTATATTTTCTTGCGTATGAGATACATACGTTACTCTGTTCACGCGCCATCTAAAACGGCTAAGATTTTACAGTACCTTTGCCTGAGCATTACTGGCTGTTAAA
>OMUU01000133.1 GCA_900314295.1 uncultured Lachnospiraceae bacterium
GAGCGCATGACTGTTAATCATGATGTCGGCGGTTCGAGTCCACCAGGGGGAGCTTACCTTTGTTAAAGGGTAATGATTGGTTTCTATGGCCCGGTGGTCAAGCGGTCAAGACATCGCCCTTTCACGGCGGTAACACGAGTTCAATTCTCGTCCGGGTCATCTAATATTATATGGCGTGGTAGCCAAGTGGTAAGGCAATGGTCTGCAACACCAGTATGCGCCGGTTCAAATCCGGCCCACGCCTCTTCAGGAATCCAGTTTGTCTGGGTTCCTTTTTTTATCGCGATCAGTGAGCCACAGCCGAATGCGTAGTATTCGTGTGCGGCGAGTGTAACGGATAGCGAGATAAAACTCGCGCAGCGTATTTTATCTTGTTCGCGTGCAGTCTGGGTAACTCATAAAAGCGGATAAATGATGGGGTATGAAATTATGATCTCGAGAATAAAAAACCATCTCTACAATGCCGAACAGATCGATTGGAACCACCTGACATTTACCAGAGCTGAGCTTTGGAAGCTTCTATATCCTCTGATGTTGGAGCAGTTATTGACATCCTTTATGGGAATGGCGGATACGATGATGGTAACCAGAGCAGGAAGCGAGGCAATTTCTGCAGTCTCTCTGGTCGATTCGATAAATATTCTGGTTATTCAGATTTTATCGGCGTTGGCGGCCGGTGGAACGATCATCTGTTCTCAGTATATCGGTCACAAGGATTATAAGAGATGTAATGATGCAGCCAGACAGGTCGTGATAACGGTGCTTATGATATCTGTACCGCTATCCGTTTTTTGTCTGTTGTTCCGGAAACCTCTTCTCGGACTGGTATTCGGTTCCGTAGATCCGGCGGTAATGGAAAATGGCGTGATTTATTTTCTCTACACATCGATATCATTTCCATTCCTTGCACTCTTTGAATCCGGTGCGGCTTTTTACCGCGCGGGTGGAAACAGCCGCTTCCCGATGACGCTCTCTCTCATTTCAAATTGCCTGAACATATTCGGAAATGCGGTACTGATATTCGGATTACATATGGGTGTTGCAGGAGCGGCAATATCTACCCTTCTTTCTCGGATTTTCAGTGCGGTAATCATCTTCTGGTTCCTGCGAAAACCCAGACAGCCGATTGTGATCGACCACTATCTGAGCATTCGTCCGGATTTCCGCTTGATACACAAGGTTTTGGCCATTGGTGTTCCTTCGGGAGTGGAAAATGGCATGTTTCAGTTTGGCAAGCTGGCTATTCAGTCCAGCGTATCGACATTGGGAACGATCAACATTGCAGCAAACGCAATGATGATTATCTTCGAAAACCTGAACGGAATCGGCGGGATCGGCATAGGAATCGGTCTGATGACTGTCGTAGGTCAGTGCATCGGTGCCGGTAAACTTGAGGAGGCCAGATATTATATTGTCAAGATAAGTATGATTGCTGAAGCTGTTGTCCTGGCATCATGTGCTGTTGTGTTTGCAATTGCAAAACCGGTGATGTGGATTGCCGGAATGGATCCTGAAGCGGCAAATATTTGTTTTAAGATGCTTATTTATGTGTCGATTGTCAAACCGATTGTCTGGATTCTGGCATTTATCCCTGCCTACGGAATGCGGTCAGCCGGCGATGTGAAGTTTTCCATGATAGCATCCAGTATCACCATGTGGTGCTGCCGAGTTCTGGTTACCACTGTGCTGATACGCGTGTTTGGAATCGGTCCGATCGCGGTATGGATCGGTATGTCTCTTGACTGGCTGGCGCGCGGAATCGTCTATTCCCTGCGTTATCGTTCCGGGAAGTGGCTGAATCATTCTGTTATCTCATAAGACACCATTTGAGATCTTTTACTTCTCCAGAGCTTTCTGGGCATCCGCCAGCTGTTCTTCGAGATCCTTAATTTCGAGTTCCAGCATGGGACGAGCGTCCTCTGCCTGGGAGATTTTTCGAAGCTGTTCCAGAACGGATTCATCCTCCGGCTTCAAAAAGCCTGACAGAAAAGCCTTGGGATACAGGAAGGCTTTTTCTGAATGGGAGAATCGCACATTCATGCGCCCGTCATTGCAGGAAATAACGGTTCCTGAGCCGAAGACACAATGGACCACCGTTAATCCTTCTACTTCAGGAAGCCGGAGGGATAGCTGTTCGTTTAGATGCGCCTTTTTTTCGGAAAGCTCCAGACGGATGTCCTCGATGCGTCCGGCAAGCTCTCTGGCGCGCTGCGCCCGCTCCATCCATTCGTCTGTGAAGGATGCGCGGATGCGAAGATGAGAATAAAAATCATTCCGGTATGCGCTATCCAGGATGTCATAAGCCAAAAGATGGAGATTATTGCGGAATTCTGCGGGAATATCGGCAACACGATTCTGATGAAGTCTCAGGATTTCAGGATACTTCCATACTTCTTCCAGAACGGTATCGCACATATGATAGTAGCCTTTCAGAGAAAAAACAGTGCCATATATAAAATAGTCTCCGAACTCCGCCGCCTGCGCGAAAAGATCAGCAGCTTCTTTTTTATAGAAGTAATTATCAGCAGGAGAAAATGCGGTAACGAGATTCAGAACAGAGGACGGTGTTTGTTCGATTTCTTTTTTGCCCTCGAAACACCGGCCGATGTGAGCGTTTATCGTGTTACAGAATTCAAGAATACGAGAGGCACGCAGCTCGAGATCTCCGGAATCTTCCGTCAGGAAAAGTTGAAGCAGCTGGTCCCTGACGAATGCCGTTTCTTCCGGGATTTCGGCAAGGGCGATCAGTCCATCCAGAGATCGGTGCATCGGGGTATCGAAAAACGTTCGCATACCGGAGAGTGTCAAACGCAGCATCGCCGGAAAATCAGAAGCGTCCGGGTTCCAGTTTTTTTGGAAATCCGGTAAAGCTCTCCAAAGAGAGAGGGCACCGAACGTTTTATCAGATGTTGCGCTGTCAAAATGAAGTCTGTACTGCGTGAAAATCAGATCTGTATTTTTGGTATTCATAAATATACTCCTGTATGTTAATGCGTAAACCGCCTTTTTAAATCGTGTGCGGAAAACCTCAAAAGTATAACACAAAAATGGCAACAATTATATCCTTGCGAAAGATGAGAAGCTGTGCTATAATCGAAAAGCTGTTTAGAAAGCATGTACGGAAATTTTCGGGGTGGTGCCTCACCTGAGGTTCCCCGGTAAGTTGAACCGTACAGAAGTTTAAAACCAAAAGGAGAGAAATACAATGAGCGTTATTTCAATGAAACAGTTACTCGAAGCCGGTGTACATTTCGGACATCTTACCAGAAGATGGAACCCCAAGATGGCTCCCTACATCTACACAGAGCGCAACGGCATCTACATTATCGATCTGCAGAAGTCTGTAGGGATGGTAGATGAAGCTTACAAAGCAGTTGCAGACATTATCGCTGACGGCGGAAGAATTCTTTTCGTAGGAACCAAGAAGCAGGCGCAGGACACCATCAAGACAGAGGCAGAGCGCTGCGGTGAGTTCTATGTCAATGAGAGATGGCTCGGCGGAATGCTGACAAACTTCAAGACGATCCAGACCCGTATTGCCCGTCTGAATGAGATCGACAAGATGGAAGAGGATGGAACCTTTGATGTTCTTCCGAAGAAGGAAGTTATGGGTCTCAAGAAAGAGCAGGAGAAGCTCGTGAAGAACATCGGCGGCATCAGAGAGATGAAGAAGATCCCGGATGCGATCTTTGTTGTAGACCCGAAGAAAGAGCACATCTGTGTTGAGGAGGCTCACGCACTGGGAATCACATTGATCGGTATCTGCGATACCAACTGCGATCCGGAGGATCTCGACTACGTGATTCCGGGCAACGACGATGCAATTCGTGCCGTTAAACTTCTCGTTTCCAAAATGGCAGACGCTGTCATTGAGGCAAAGCAGGGAATGGCACAGGAGTCCGGCGATGAGGCGGCAGAGGAAGCTGCTGCAGAAGCTGCCGAGGCAGAATAATTAATCATACAACCTACAGGAGGAATTCAGAATGGCTATTAAAGCTTCTCAGGTTAAAGAGTTGAGAGAGATGACCGGTGCCGGAATGATGGACTGCAAGAAGGCCCTGACAAACACCGATGGAGATATGGAGAAGGCAGTAGAGTGGCTCCGTGAGAATGGTATGGCAAAGGCTCAGAAAAAGTCCGGCCGTATCGCCGCAGAAGGCATTGTTATGTTCAAGGCTGCCGAGGACGGAAAAAAGGCTGCCATCGTTGAGGTTAACTCCGAGACTGACTTCGCGGCAAAGAACGAGACATTCCGTAATTATGTTGCACAGGTTGCAGATCAGGCCCTGACGACAACCGCTGCGGATATCGATGCGTTCCTGGCTGAGCCGTGGAAGTTCGATACAAGCAAAACCGTTAAGGAAGAGCTTGACGCAGAGATCGCCGTTATCTCCGAGAACATGCACATTCGCCGTTTTGCTCAGGTTGAGGAGCCGAACGGATTTGTAGCGACCTACAACCATGCGGACGGAAAGATCGGTGTTCTTGTTGATGTTGAGACTGACGTCGTAAATGACGCAATCAAGGAGATGGCAAAGAATGTTGCCATGCAGATTGCTGCTATGAGACCGCAGTATACAAGCAACGCGGAGGTTCCGGGAGACTATATTGCACATGAGACGGAGATTCTCCGTGCGGCAATCATGAACGATCCGAAGGAATCCCAGAAGCCGGAGAAGGTAATCGAGGGAATCGTAAAGGGCCGTGTCAACAAGGAGCTGAAGGAGATCGTTCTTCTTGATCAGGTATATGTTAAGGCTGAGGACGGCAAGCAGTCTGTTGAGAAGTACGTGCAGCAGGTAGCAAAAGAGAACAACGCAAAGGTTGCCATCAAGGGATTCACCCGTTTTGAGACCGGTGAGGGACTTGAGAAGAAGAACGAGGATTTCGCCGCTGAGGTAGCTGCTCAGGTTGCAGGCAAGTAATTCCGCCGGATCCTGACTTCACGGCAGTGGTGCGTGAACTCGCTCTTAGAATTTAATAGAAAGCTGTTTTTTACAGTTTCACGAAACAGTTAAGCTTCGGAAGTGGTGTCACATTGAGAATTCAATGTCGGCAGAGCTTCCGGAGCTTTTTTCTTTCGTTTCTGTTTGAAGAAATCGTACTCCCGAGATATACTATTGGAAACAGTATAAAGAGAGGCACAGGAAATGGCATACAATACTTCAAAAGAACTCAGAAACGACGTGATCTATTCCGTCTTTGTAAGAAATTACAGCGAGGAAGGTACCTTTGACGCGGTTCGAAGAGATCTGCCAAGAATCAAGGCTCTTGGAACCGATATTATCTGGCTGATGCCGATTCATCCGTGCGGCGTGCAAAACCGTAAGGGAACTCTTGGATCGCCATATGCGATCCGTGATTATCGTGCGGTGAATCCGGAATTCGGAACCGAGCAGGACTTTCGAAATCTTGTAGATGCCATTCATGACCATGGCATGAAATGTATCATCGACGTAGTGTATAATCATACATCCCCTGACAGTGTCTTATCGAAGGAGCATCCGGAGTTTTTTTATCATAAACCGGACGGAAGCTTCGGAAACCGGATCGGCGACTGGTGGGATGTCATAGATCTGGATTATAGCTGCCGTGACCTTTGGACGTACCAGATTGACACGTTGAAAATGTGGGCCGGCGAATACCATGTGGATGGATTCCGCTGTGATGTGGCCTCTCTGGTTCCGATAGAATTTTGGAAGGAAGCAAGAAAGGCGGTTGAGGCGATACATCCGGGGTGCATCTGGCTTGCAGAATCAGTAGAACCGGAATTCATCACGTTCAATCGTTCACACGGCATTCCGTGTGCCTCTGATTCTGAAATTTTTCAGGCGTTTGACATCAGTTATGAGTATGATATCCGAGGGGCATTTAACAATTATCTGACGGGAAATGCAGAACTGGAGGATTATGCGGAGGCAATCAATCTTCAGGAATCTATTTATCCGGATAATTATGACAAGCTCCGCTTCCTTGAAAACCATGACCAGCTGCGGGCGGCCTTCATGATTCGGGATTCGAAAATGCTCCGCAACTGGACGGCGCTGCAGTATTTTCAGAAGGGAACGGTTCTACTGTACAACGGGCAGGAGAGATGCGCGGCTCACACCCCCGGCCTTTTTGATAAGGATACTATTTCGTGGGACGGAGAGGATATGACACCTCTGCTTCAACGGCTTTACCGGATTCGGAAGAAGGATCTTCCTGCGGACTGCGGGATTCAGCTGTACGCAGGGGGACGTGACATTTTGACGGCAATCCGAACAGAGAATGCAAATCACCCGGAAGGAGAATTGGGCAGAAGAGCGGTCGGAATCTTTTCGCTTCGTGGGGAGACCGGACTGGTTTCCGTAAAGTCCTATGCGATACCGGACGGTATCTATACGAATCGTATTGACGGCACAAAGGTAGAAGTGTGCATGGGACGGATTTCCACCGGAGGGGAGCCGATCATCTTCACACTGTAAGAGAAACCGAAAGCATTCCTGTATCATTTATTGAGATGCGGCGATGCCGAGTCAGCTATGCAGGTGCAGGAAACGCCAATTAGCGAGGATGGATGTATGTGGTGCGGAAGATCCGTACGGTCTCCAAAGTATAGAATATGAAACGTGGAAAAATCATATTGTTCCGTTGCGGAGGTGAGAGGTTATGGAACTGACAAAGTATATCGGATGCTCCAGAGCGGCGAGAAAGCTTGACAAGGCGGATCTTGTACTGAAAAACGCAAAGATTGTCAATGTATTTACGGACCGCGTGGAGGAGGGCAATGTCGCAATTACGAACGGAATGATCGTGGGGATAGGAGATTATCACGGCGTCCGCGAAATTGATCTGAAGGGGCAGTATCTGACTTCAGGCTTTATCGATGCACATCTGCATTTGGAATCGACGCTCGTCAACCCGCAGGTGCTGATCGCCAAGGCAACAGCACACGGCACCACAACCTTTATTGTAGATCCGCACGAGGTGGCCAATGTAGCCGGGACAGACGGAATCGATTATCTTCTGTCCCAGACCGAAAACTGCCCCGCACATGTCTATGTAATGATCGCATCTTGCGTTCCGTCTACACCCATTGATGACAACGGCTGTACCTTGACAGCGGATCAGATGGCGCCATATCTGAAAAACCGCCGGGTACTCGGCCTCGGCGAGGTGATGGACTGCATGTCTGTCATCAACGGAGACCCGGAAATGAACCGCAAACTGGAACTGTTTGACGGTAAGGTGAAGGACGGCCATGCGCCGAATCTCTCGGACGAGGAGCTTGCCGCCTATGTTATGGCCGGTGTAACTACCGATCATGAGGGCACCACGTACGAATATGTCATGAAAGAGCGGTCTATGGGCATGACCTGTCACATCCGGGAGGGAAGCGCCGCCAGAAATCTGGAAATGATCGTAAAGGGCATTGTCGAGAACAATACGAACACCGAAGGCTTCTGCTTTTGCACAGATGACAAGCACATCGAGGATATCGCCCGCGAAGGGGACATTGACCACAATGTACGCAAAGCGGTCAGCATGGGCATCAGTCCGATTGCTGCTGTCAAGATGGCAACGATTCAGCCGGCGCGCTGCTATGGGCTGAGAAGAACCGGGGCGGTTGCTCCCGGGTATGACGCAGACCTTGTGGTCTGGGATTCCATCAAGGATTTCAATGCCCAGATGGTCTTTTACAAGGGGAAGCTGATCAGAGGAGAACAGAGGGTGAAACCGGCACCCTGTCCGGCCCGATTGACCGATACGATACACCTCGGGACCATTGATCCGGAAAAGCTGAAGATACGACTGGACGGACATCCCTTCCCAGTGATCCGTATGATTCCGGGACAGATTCTCACGGAGAGGAGAGATCTGCTGCTTCCCGGAGGAGATTATTTCGAGGCGGACGGAGATCTGGACAAGATTGCGGTATTTGAGCGGCATAAAGCTACTGGAAAGACCGGTGTCGGCGTCGTCCAGAATTTCGGACTTCGTGGAGGAGCGATTGCATCCTCTGTTTCTCACGACAGCCACAATATAATCGTCATCGGAGACAATGACCGGGATATTCTTCTCGCCGTCAAAGAGCTTGAAAGGACACACGGCGGATACACGATTATCCGGGACGGTGAGGTCTGTGACACCCTGGAGCTTCCGATCATGGGTCTGATCTCCGACAGAAGCTACAGCTATGTCAATCAGAAGCTTCGGAAAATGATCCGTCTGGCGCACAGGATGGGGGTTCCCGAAGATATGGATCCCTTCATCACTCTTTCCTTCATGGCCCTTCCGGTCATTCCAGAGATCCGCTGTACGCCGAGAGGCGTTTACAGCGTTACGGGAGGTGAATTTCTGAGGAGCTCCTCTGTTTCATAAAATCAGCATAAAACTTTTTTGCGGCAGCCGGTTTGCAAATGAAAACAGGATGGTACAATCCCCTTATTCGTTTGCAGGATGCTTCAATTGACGGCATAGAAGAAAGGAAGGTGCTGCTATGGCGGATTGGTATCAGAAGAATTCGGAAGAAGCTCTTCGGGAGCTTCATTCCGGAAAAGAGGGCCTTACGGAGGAAGAGGTCAGAAAACGCCAGGATCAATACGGATTCAATGAATTGAAAGAGAAAAAGAAAAAATCTGTCTTTCAGGTATTTCTGGGACAATTCCGGGATCTGATGGTGATCATCCTGATCATCGCAGCCACGATTTCCATGCTGACGGGCGACGTGGAGAGCACACTGGTTATCTTTGCCGTTCTTGTGCTGAATGCGGTTCTCGGAACGGTGCAGCATGTAAAGGCGGAGAAATCTCTGGAAGCGCTCAAGGCGCTGTCCTCGCCGACGGCCAAGGTGATTCGAAACGGAAAACGCGTGGAGGTAGACTCCAAAGATGTTGTGCCGGGCGATATCTTTGTAGCGGAGGCAGGGGATCTGATTGTTGCAGACGGCCGTATCCTGGAGAATTATTCGCTTCAGGTCAATGAAAGTTCTCTTACCGGAGAATCCCTCAACGTGGACAAGTGTGACGGAACGCTTACCGGGGATATGCCGCTTGCGGACCGGAAAAACATGGTTTATTCTGGTTCTCTCGTCACCTATGGCCGCGCCGTGATTCTGGTGACCGAGACGGGCATGAAGACGGAAATCGGCAAAATTGCCACTCTTATGAATCAGACGGGCGAGAAGAAGACGCCGCTTCAGAAAAACCTGGATGATTTTTCGAAAAAGCTTGCAACAGGAATTCTGATCATATCCGCAGTGATTTTCGGACTCGGAGTCCTAAGGGGAATAAAGCTTCTCGACTCCCTTTTGTTTGCAGTTGCGCTGGCGGTCGCGGCTATCCCGGAGGCGCTCAGCTCGATCGTGACAATTGTACAGGCCATGGGAACGCAGAAAATGGCCCGTGAGCACGCGGTCATCAAGAAGCTTTCCGCGGTGGAATCTCTTGGCTGTGTATCGGTCATCTGCTCTGACAAAACCGGCACTCTGACACAAAACAAAATGACAGTACAGCAGATTTATGTCGGCGGCAGAGTATTTGCCCCCGAAGAATTTGATATGCACCAGCAAACCCAGCGCTATCTTCTCTACGACTCTGTTCTTACGAACGACGCGACGCTGTCGAATGGAAAGGGCGTCGGAGATCCTACAGAATACGCGCTTCTCGAGATGTACGGCAAGGTCAAGGGATTAATGCAGAAAGAGGAGGATCTGACGCTTTCCTACGAAGATCTCCGCGCCATGCTCAGACGGATCGAGGAAGTGCCCTTTGATTCGGACCGGAAGCTGATGAGTACAAAGCACAGAATTCACGGTGTTTCCACGATCTTTACAAAGGGAGCTGTTGATGTGCTGCTGGACCGTTGTGACAGCATCCGGATCAGTGATGAGGAAATCCGGCCAATCACCTCGGAAGACCGACAGAATATCACGGATCAGAATCGGAAATTCTCGGAAAACGGCCTCCGTGTTCTTGCGTTCGCATATAAGGAATCCGATGAAGAACTTACACCGGAAACGGAGTATCACTTCACGTTCCTGGGGCTGATTTCCGAGATGGATCCGCCGAGAGAGGAATCCATCCTGGCCGTACAGCACGCAAAAGAGGCCGGAATCCGCACGGTGATGATCACTGGTGATCACAAGATCACGGCGACAGCGATCGCGAAGCAGATCGGCATCTTTCAGGAGGGCGATCTTGCGGTAACCGGAATGGAGCTTGACGCTATGTCTGACGAGGAACTCGACGGGAAGATTGAAAAAATATCCGTTTATGCCAGAGTGTCCCCGGAAAACAAAATCCGGATTGTCGATGCATGGCAGAAGAAGGGAAAAATCGTCTCCATGACCGGAGACGGCGTAAATGACGCTCCCGCTCTGAAGAAGGCGGATATCGGAGTCGCCATGGGAATTACGGGAACCGAGGTTTCCAAGGATGCTGCGTCTATGATTCTGGAGGACGACAACTTTGCTACAATCATCAAGGCGGTGGCAAACGGCCGCACGATTTATACCAATATCCGCAACGCCGTTCTCTATCTGCTGTCGGGAAACCTGTCGGCAATCATCACCGTGCTGTTTACCTCGCTCCTGGCGCTTCCGATTCCGTTCCGGCCGGTGCAGCTTCTGTTTATCAACCTGGTTACGGATTCTCTGCCTGCGCTCGCCATCGGTATGGAGCCCGGGTCCGATGATGTGCTGAGGAAAAAGCCGCGGGATCCCAAAGCGGGAATCATGGACCGGAATTTTGCACTGCGGATGATTCTACAGGGCGGTCTGATTTCTGTATCGGTCATCACTGCCTACTATATCGGCCTTGGAGAATCTCCGGCCATGGCTTGTTCACTGGCGTTTCTGACGCTGACCTGCTCTCGGCTTCTGCATGGCTTCAACTGCCGCGGCGGGAAGAGCCTGATACGTCTCGGTTTTCGGAAAAATCCGTACAGTCTCGGCGCTTTTTTGCTCGGTCTGCTTCTGGTGATTCTTGTCTCTGTCACACCGGTGGGGCGCAGTCTGTTTTCTGTTTCCGTTCTGAATGGAGGACATCTCCTGACGATCGGCGTTCTGGCGCTGCTGCCGACGGCCATCATACAGATCGTCCGGATTCTTCGAGGAAGGTGACCGGATTTACAGATGATCCGGATTACATGATCCGGATCATCTGCGTGAAATGACCGGAGAGATAAAAAATATCCGATAGATGATTCTGATGATTCGCGAAGGTTGGGAAAAAATATGACTAACAGCAGATGTACCGAGTATTTCAGAGACGATCCGCTTCTGATGGAATATCACGACCGTGAATGGTGCAGAATCCGACACGATGATCGTTTTGAATTCGAAATGCTCTGTCTCGAGGGCGCAAGCGTCGGGTTATCCTGGAAGACAATCATTCATAAACGGGCCTTCTATCAGAAGGCCTTCCACAATTTTGAAATCGATGCTTGTGCGGCAATGACGGATGAAGAACTGGAGGGGCTGATGGCCGATGAAGGGTTGATTCGGAACCGGAGCAAGATCTTCAGCGTGCGCAAAAACGCCGCCGCGGTCCGGAAGATTTGTGATGTATTTGGCTCCTTTGACAGCTATCTGTGGAGTTTTACTAATGGCGGGCCGATAGACGGACACTGGAAGACGCCGGAGGAAATCCCCACGGTTTCTGCGCTCTCTCAGAAGATGAGCCGTGACATGAAGAAACGGGGGATTTCCTATGTGGGACCCGTTATCACCTACTCCTTCCTTCAAGCAGTCGGAATTGTGAACGACCACCTGGAGGACTGTGAGACGCGGAAATAATCAGCTCAGATGACCTGCCCGGTGGGGATGATCATCCAGATAGAACATCAAGGACCGGATTAGTTTTGTATCAAAATACTCCCTTCCGTTGCTGAAAACATTTCAGCTTCTGAAGGGAGTTTTTTTCGTTGAGATCGAAGCCTTCTCAGTCGTCCACGGATACAAGCTCTATTTTGAAATTAAGTTCCTTTCCTGCCATCTCATGGTTAGCATCAAAGGTAATCGTCTTGTCATCCTTTTCTGTAACGATAACCGGAAACGGCTGTCCCATTGCGTTGGAGAGATATACATGATCGCCCGCCTTCAGGCCGGCAGCACCTTCCATCTGGCTGATCTCCACCGTGAAAATCGCTCTGGGATCGCGATCGCCGTAGGCTTCGTCCGGATTGAGATGGATATTTACAATGTCTCCGACATTCATATCCACAACCGCCTTGTCAAATCCCGGGATCATCATGCCTGTTCCACAGACAAACTCCAGCGGTTCTCCGCGGTCATAGGAAGAATCAAAAACCGTTCCGTTGTTGAAGGTACCTTCATAGTGAGTCTTCACCGTTTTCCCGGCGTTCTTTCCCTCGAGGATGACCTTCCTCTCATGACATCCGCCACCACAGCACCCGCCACAGCCGCCTTCCGCACCGTCACCCGAACCGTGCATCTCATTGCCACAGCTGCCTTCGCCGTTTCCGCAGCAGCCCTCATGGCTCTCAGAATCATGGTGATGATCACAGTTTACGCCGGCAGAAAAGAGCTCTCCGGCAAGAAATGCTCGGACCGCTTCATCCGTATCTCCCTGAGCGCCGGATACAATCTGAAGCCCCGCGGACTGAAGCGCCGCCTGTGCTCCTCCGCCGAGACCGCCGCAGATGACCGTATCTGCACCGAGATCTGCCAGAAGACCGGCAAGTGCCTCATGTCCGATGCCACCGGTTCCGATCACTTCACTTGACAGGATCTGGCCGTCCTCGACGGTGTAAATCTTGAAATTCTCTGTTTTCCCGAAATGCTGGAAGATATTTCCATTATCGTAAGTAACCGCAATTTTCATAAACATAATCCCTTCATCTGTTGATACTTCTCTGGTAATCTCTGTACTGCAGCGAAGGCTACAATACAAACAGTATACGCAATGGACAACAGAAAATCAATATTCCCCTACAGCCTTTAAAGGTTATCGCCGTGTACGCCGTGTATATTCATTCTGTGAGGCATGAATTTTTCAGACCTGTTGTCATTCACAAACCGGTGGCAGCAAATCCTTATCCTTAATGAAGTTGCAGAGGCACTATAAAATCGTTGCCTTTTTGACGGTATGTGGACAATGATTAAAAGTTAACGAAAAAAATACACACAAAGTGCGATTGATGTGTTACAATATGAACAGTTCCGGGTTTATGGAAGAACGGACAATCAAATAGTGCAGCTGGAGAACAATGAGTCAGTCGCTGAACAGTACGTCGTACTGTTTTTGTGGTGACTCTTTTTTTATGCAAAAAACGAGATGTATCCGGCAAGAAAATGTTTGAATGGCTTGATTGGAGAAAAACAGCGGAATAGAATACCCACATCGTATAATTGGTCCGCTGGCTGTGAGAACCCATGGAAATCCATAATTTATGTTGTAGGAGGTTGAAGTACAATGCTGTATGACGTGATCATTATAGGCGCCGGCGTGAGCGGATGTGCGATTGCCCGGGAGCTTTCCCGATACCGGCTCAATATCTGTGTTCTGGAAAAGGAAGAAGATGTCTGCTGCGGCACGACAAAGGCGAACAGTGCAATTGTGCACGCCGGATTTGACGCCGCAACCGGGAGCATGATGGCAAAGCTGAATGTCCGCGGAAATGAAATGATGGATCAGATTGCCGCGGAGCTTGATGTTCCGTTCCGGAGAAACGGAGCCCTTGTGGTATGCACCGATCCGGAGGAGCTTGACGGACTTCAGCAGTTATATGACCGTGGAATTGCAAACGGTCTCAAGCCCGACAGTATGGAAATCCTGAACCGTGAGGAAGCTCTCGCTCTTGAGCCGAATCTCGCGGATGATGTGGTAGGTGCCTTCCATGCAAAAACAAGCGGAATTGTCTGCCCCTTCCTTCTGAACATTGCTTTGGCCGAAAACGCAAACGTCAACGGTGTAGACTTTTTCTTCAATACCGAAGTGGAAAAAATCGAGGCAGAAGATGCATTGCCGAATGGAGAAAAGATCTGGAAAATCCGTACCTGTAACGGGGAATATCGGACCCGGTATATTGTCAATGCGGCCGGTGTCTACGCGGATGTATTCCACAACATGGTGAGCAGCCGAAAAATACACATCACACCGAGACGCGGCAGCTACTGCCTGCTGGATCGGGCGGCCGGAAATCATGTGTCGCACACGGTGTTCGCACAGCCCGGGAAAATGGGCAAAGGCGTGCTGGTAACGCCTACGATTCACGGCAACCTGCTTATCGGGCCGAATGCCCAGGATATCGAGAATAAGGAGGGAACCAATACAACGGCTGACAGCCTGAATGAGATTATCGAAAAGGCTGCGAGAAGCGTAAAGAATATCCCGATGCGTCAGGTGATCACCTCCTTCGCCGGCCTCCGGGCTCACGAGGACGGACACGACTTCATCATCGGAGAGGTAGAGGATGCGCCTCACTTTATCGACTGCGCGGGGATTGAGTCTCCGGGGCTTTCTTCGAGCCCTGCGATCGGAGAATATGTAAGGAATCTGCTGGAAGAGAAAATGAAACCGGAGCGCAAGAAGAACTGGAACGGCATTCGAAAGGGAATCCTGAATCCCGCTTCGCTTTCCTTTGAGGAAAGGAATGAGCTGATCCGGAAGGAACCCGCATATGGAAGAATTATCTGCAGATGCGAATCGGTAACCGAAGGAGAAATTCTGGATGCAATTCATCGACCGCTCGGCGCCAGGTCTCTAGACGGAATCAAGCGAAGAACCAGAGCAGGCATGGGACGCTGTCAGGCCGGATTCTGTTCGCCGCGTACCATGGAGATTCTACATCGGGAGCTTGGACTCCCTTATGAGAAAATCACGAAGAGTGGCGGAGATTCCAGACTGGTTATCGGCCGCACAAAAGAGCACAGCGGGGAGGAATAATGATGGAGACAACGGAAATGATGTCCTATGATATTGTGATTGTCGGAGGTGGTCCTGCCGGTCTTGCAGCGGCGATTGCGGCCAGGAAAAACGGAACCGATCGGATCCTGATTCTGGAAAGAGACAAGGAACTGGGGGGAATTCTGAACCAGTGCATTCACAACGGATTCGGACTCCATACCTTCAAGGAGGAACTTACCGGTCCGGAGTATGCGGATCGTTTTATTCAGCAGGTATATGAGATGAATATCGAGTACAAGCTCGACACGATGGTGATGGATATCTCCGCGGAGAAGGTCGTGACCGCAATGAACCGGAGGGACGGAATGTTCCGGATTCGCGCGGGCGCTGTTATCCTTGCGATGGGGTGCAGAGAGAGACCGAGGGGCGCGCTGAATATACCAGGATACCGGCCGGCAGGTATTTACAGCGCCGGTACCGCTCAGCGGCTCGTCAATATTGAGGGATATATGCCCGGCCATGAGGTCGTTATCCTGGGATCCGGGGATATCGGACTGATCATGGCACGCAGAATGACACTCGAAGGGGCAACCGTTAAGGTAGTCGCGGAGCTGATGCCATATTCAGGCGGTTTGAAGAGAAATATTGTTCAGTGCCTGGATGACTTCGGAATTCCGCTGAAACTGTCCCACACCGTTGTAGATATTGAGGGAAAAGAACGCGTAAGGGCGGTTACCATTGCTCGCGTCGGAAAGGACATGAAGCCGATTCCAGGTACGGAAGAACGGTATACCTGCGACACGCTTCTTCTTTCGACCGGTCTGATTCCGGAGAATGAGCTTTCCGCGGGCTGTGGCGTGGAGATGAATCCGGTCACAAAGGGACCGTTTGTCAATGAAATCATGGAGACCAATATCCCGGGCATTTTTGCGTGCGGAAATGTACTTCACGTACACGATCTGGTTGACTATGTATCGGAGGAAGCCGCGAAAGCCGGTGAGGCGGCTGCCAGATATGTACAGAGCGGCTGTGCGGAAGCTTCCGGGGATCGTACACCGATACGTCTAGTCGCGACCGGAGGCGTCCGCTATACCGTTCCCTCCACCATTCATACCGACCGGATGGACGATCTGCTGACGGTACGTTTCCGTGTAGGAGCCGTTTACCGCCAGGCATATGTGAGCGTTTATTTCGACGACGAGCGGGTTCAGCATCAGAAAAAGAAAATCATGGCGCCCGGAGAAATGGAACAGATCATCCTTCAGAAGAAGAAACTTCTGGAGAGACCGGATCTGCAGACGATCACGATAAAAATCGAAGAAGACGATACCGCGGATCCGATGAAGGGCTCTTCGGACGGGAGGAACATGAGTCATACGAATGAGTCATCCGGAGCCGCAGACAGCACTGCGCAAGCAGACCATCTGAAGGAGGCATGAAGAATGATGCAGAAAAGAGATCTGACCTGTATCGGCTGCCCCATGGGCTGCCAGATCACCGTAGAATTGGACGGGGAAGAAATTAAGAGTGTAACCGGGAACAGCTGCAAGATCGGTGACCGATATGCGAGAAAAGAGGTTATCCACCCGGAAAGAACAGTAACTTCAACCATTGCCGTGACAGGCGGCGACAAGCAGCGCTGCTCGGTGAAAACGAAGGGAAATATCCCGAAGGATATGATTTTTGAATGCATGGATGCCATCAACCGTGTCAGCATTCCGGCTCCCGTAAAGATCGGTGACGTAGTCATCCGGGATGTATGCAGAACGGGAATCGATGTCGTTGCTACGAGGAATATCCACAAGGCATAACTATTTTGGAAAGGGCAGAGATCTTTCAAATCGTTCTTTTTCGAACGAAGTAAGATCTCTGCCCTTTTTCAAATAAAGAAGAGCTTCTGAAGGAAAACAGGACTGGTAAAGGAGAGCCTTAAGAAGAACACCCGTAATGTAAAATCCCTGCCTCACGGAGCTGCCTAATGAATTGTAACGTTGACAGAATTATTTGTGTATAATTTGCAAAAAAGATAGAGAATTTGAAGAATAAATATGATAAAATAGACACAAGTCCTGGTTATTTAGGCGTATGAAATGGATAACCGAGATTATGGAAACGGTAGGATAGCGGAGAATCCGAAATTTCACGGAAGTGGACATAGATGGTCAGGACAATCAAATTTTTCAGAAAGGAGAAAGATGGTGAATTATACCAAGTATGCGTTGAAAGACAACGAGGAATTAAAATCTCTTCTGGATGGCAGAGACAATCTCTTTGTTGTCGCCTGTAACAAATGCTTCAAGGAATTCGACACTCTGAACGAGCCGGATGCGGATGAGTTCGCGAAGCTTGCGGAGGCACAGGGCAAAAGGATCACGGGCATTGCCAAGATGGATTTTCTGTGCAATCAGCTCCGGACAGAAAAGCGTCTGCCGGATATGATTCCGGAAGGAACCGACCACATCGCGGTTGTTGCCTGCGGTCTTGGTATTCAGACGGTCGCGAATATGGAGGTCAAACCTATACTGGCCGCGGCGGATTCACTGAACTATACCGGATATCACGGTATGGCCCTGACAAAGAAGACCTGCGGTGCGTGTTCGCAGTGTTATCTGAACCTAACGGGAGGTATTTGTCCGATTGTTGACTGTTCCAAAAGTCTGTTAAACGGTCAGTGCGGCGGTGCAAAAGATGGAAAGTGCGAGGTGGATCCGAACAAGGACTGCGCCTGGCAGAGAATTTATGACAGGCTGAAGGCACAGGGCAGACTGGAGGAATTTCTTGCCCAGCCTGTGCAGCTCCGCGATTATTCAAAAATCAGCCACAGGGAAATCAACGACTATGTAAAAACGCTTCGGGAGAGAAGATTGTCCGGATATTATGGAGGTGTACATCCGAGCGAACGCAAGGAAATCACCGAGGATATTCCGCTTGCGAAATTCCCGGAGCCGGAACAGGTGATCATTCCGCTGTCGATGCATGTCGGAAAGCCTGCGAATCCGATTGTTCAGGTGGGAGATCACGTGAATGTCGGACAAAAGATTGCAGAGCAGGACGGCTTTATCAGCTGTTGCATTCACTCCAGTGTGAGCGGAACCGTAACAGCCATCGAACCGCACACCCATCCGAACAAGGGACCGGGTGTTCTGTCAATCGTTATCCGATCCGACGGCAAGGACACTCTGGATGCATCTGTAAAGCCTGCCGGAGAGCTGGAGGATCTCACTGCGGATGAGATTGTAGATATCGTCAAGGAAAAAGGCATCACAGGAATGGGCGGTGCGGGATTCCCGACCTATGTCAAGCTGAAACCGAACAAGCCGATTGACGCGGTTCTCCTGAACGGCTGTGAGTGCGAGCCTGTTCTCACCGCAGATCACCGTGTTCTGCTCGAGTATCCGGACGCTGTCATTTACGGACTGAAGGCCATCATGAAGGCAGTTGACGCGCCGAGAGGGTATATTGTCATCGAAGACAACAAACCGGATGCTGTGGCACTGCTTCAGGCAAAGGTCGAGGAGATTCCGAATATAGAGGTACGGTGCGTGCGTACCAAGTATCCGCAGGGCGCTGAGAAAATGCTCATTAAGAATGTGATGGGACGAATGGTTCCGAGCGGCGGACTTCCGGCTGATGTCGGCGCTGTCGTAGACAATGTCAGCACGGCCAAGGCGATCGCTGACGCCATCCGGACCGGCATGCCGCTGGTAGAGCGTGCAGTGACCGTATCCGGAGAGCATATCGTCCACCCCGGAAACTTCATGGTAAAAATCGGTACGAACGTACAGGATATCATCGATTACTGCGGAGGTCTTACCGGAGATGACATCACCGTCAAGATGGGCGGTCCAATGATGGGATTCGCGATTTCCGACACGAATGTACCGGTGATCAAGGGCTCCAACGGTATCATCGCTGTCGATACCCAGCATAGTGAAGAGGAGGCCTGTATCCGCTGCGGACGCTGCGTGGATGTATGTCCGATGGAGCTTGCTCCGCTCAATTTTGCAAAGTACGTGGATGAAGGAAATGCTAAAGCGCTTCTGGCGGAAAATATCAGAGACTGTTTTGAGTGCGGATGCTGCCAGTATATCTGCTCCTCCAAGATTCCTCTGGTCACAAAGATCAGAAAAGGAAAAGTCATGATCAGGGAGGTGAAGTAAGATGCTGATTACAGAACTGAAATCGAAAGATACTATCGAATCTCTCGTGTCCGGAAAAGCATTTATCATCAACTGTCACGGATGCATGGAAGTCCGTTTTCCTGAGAAGGAGGCAGATACACTTGAGAAGGCACTTGCAGAGGCTGGCAAGGTGGCGGGAATTGTCACCACCGATTATATCTGCAACCCGGATAATCTGAAGCTTCAGCTGAAGAATCACGCAGCGGAAATCGATGCTGCGGATTCGATCTTGGTATTTTCCTGCGGGGTCGGCGTACAGACGGTCGCGGATCTATACCATGACAAGCCGGTGTATGCCGCCTGCGATACGATCCGACTTCCGGGTTATCAGGGCGTGACACCTCTCGAGACAGACTGCGGGCAGTGTGGAACCTGCTACCTGAATCTGACAGGAGGAATCTGTCCAATCACTGCATGCTCCAAGAGCCTTGTGAACGGTCAGTGCGGCGGCGCCAAGAACGGCATGTGTGAGGTGGATCCTGAAATGGAATGTGGATGGGAGCGCATCTACAAACGGCTCAAAGCCCTCGGGCGGCTCGACGCCATGCGCTGTCCAACCCAGCTGCACAATTTTGCAACTGATGAAGCAACCAGAGAATGTAAAGAATCATAAATGACAGCAATTCGGCTTCCGGATCGGCCAATCCGGAAGAAAGGTTTCCGGGGCCCGGATGCTGAAAGCCTGCCATACATCACGAATATCAGGAGAGATCATTATGAAAATTACAGAGTTGTTTAAACAGGGCGAATTTGTAGTATCTGCCGAGGTCGGTCCGCCAAAGGGATTCCATATCGAGGAAATGGTAGAAAGCGCAAAGAAGTATCTTGGCGGAGTTGACGCGATCAATGTCACCGACTGCCAGTCCTCCGTCATGCGCATCGGCTCTCTGGCTGTCTGCAAGACGCTGAAGGATGCGGGACTCAATCCGATCTTCCAGCTGGCCTGCCGTGACAGAAACCGTATCGCTCTGGAGTCTGACCTGCTGAGCGCCGCGCTCTTCGGTATCGACAACGTGCTTGCGCTCACGGGCGACCACACAAAGCTTGGCGATCACCCGGATGCAAAACCGGTATTTGATCTGGATTCCGTCTCTCTTCTGCACACCATGTGTCTGCTGGAGCAGGGCAAGGATCTCGGAGGAAACGATCTCGTCGGCGAGCCGCCAAAGTTCGCAAAGGGGGCTGTTGTGTCTCCGTGCAGCGATTCCGTAGACGCACAGCTGATGAAGATGGAGCGGAAGGTAGCCGCCGGGGCGGAGTACTTCCAGACACAGGCTGTGTTCGAGCCGGAGAAGTTCATCAAATTTATGGAACAGGCAAAACAGTTCGGAAAACCGGTTATGCTCGGCATCATCATCCCGAAGTCTGTCGGGATGTGCAAATTCATGAACAACAATGTCGCCGGAATTTCCGTGCCGGATTCCATGCTTGACGAACTTCGAGCAGACAAGGAGAAGACGAAAGCCGGCGTCACAGGCGTAGAAATTGCGGCCCGGATTATCCGGGAGTGCAGACCTTACTGTCAGGGTGTTCATATCATGTCGCTCGGATGGGAGGATAAGATTCCGGAGCTGCTCGAAAAGGCAGAAATTCGCTGATTGCATGATGCAGTTTCTTCCCCGGCGAAGACCGGAGGGGAAGCGTGAACGGCACAGAAATAGTCATACCTGTTGGATTGCAGAAACGCAAGGCGCAGAGCAATCCGCAGGTTATGCATCATGCGGCACGATTTGCAAAATGGGCATATAAGAAAAAACGGTTCTGTCATTCCCCAAAATCAGGGGTATGGCAGGACCGTTTTTTACTTATCCCTTTAACCGGATAGAGCAGCACCGTCAGCTTTCGTTTGTGTGGGATCCAGTCTTCCTTCACAGGGGTTATTTTGTGAGTGTCAGGAATTTTTCCTTCATATCACAATTCAGACGGATTCCGTGCTTTTCCAGCACCCTTTGCATTGCGAAGAGCGTATCCGCTACATCCGGCTGATTGCAGCTTTCGCCCATATGGCCGATTCTCACAACCTTTCCGGCCAGGACATCAAAGCATCCGGAAATCAGGATATTATAATCGTGCGCCATTTCCTTCAGTAATTCCTTGTCTGTGATTCCTTCCGGTACGTTGATTACCGTCACCGTGTTGGACATTCCGCTTTTCAAAAAGAGCGAAAGTCCGGCAGCCTTGACGGCTTCGCGCACGGCATGTGCAATTCTTGCGTGTCTGTCGTAGACATCCGGATCTGCCAGGAAATTGTCGAGCGCCTGCCGCAGTCCGTTGATGTCGCTTACCGGCATAGTGTAGGGGAACCATTGATCCTTGTAATAGTCCTTCATGGCCAGAATGTTCGCGTAAAAACTCCGAATCGGGATGGTACGCTGTTCCATTGCGCGGAAAGCGCGTTCGCTTACCCAGAGCATCGTCAGGCCCGGCGGACAGGAGAGGGCCTTTTGCGAGCCGCCGCAGAGAATGTCAATACGGCATTTTCCAAGATCGAGAGGCTCTCCGAACATACCGGCTACCGAGTCTGCGACGACCATGATGCCGTAGGAATCCAAAAGAGTGCTGATCGCTTCCACATCATTGAGAACACCGCTCGGCGTATCACAGTGAACAACAGTCGCGTATTTGAAATCGTGGTCCTTTTTCAGAAATGCCTCCAAAGCCTCCAGGGGTACCGGCTCATGATAATCCGTAGAAAAAAGGACCGGTATACCCTCGTATATTTTCACAAAATCCGCGAATCCCTTTCCTAAAATACCATTGTCGATGACGAGAACCCGGTCGCCCGGCTCCGTGAGAGAGGCACATGCTGCCTCCAGTCCGAGAATTCCCTCGCCTCCGAGAATGAGGGCCGTTTGATCGGTGTGCAGCGCCTTTGAGAGAAGCCCGCAGGTTTCATGATAAAACTCATAAAAGGCCGGATCAATATCCGGGTTGGTGCAGGGCAGCGCCCTTGCGTTCCTGACATTTTCGCGGACCTGAGAGGGACCCGCAGTCATAATCTTGTACATAATGAAATCACCTCTGCCGATAAATTTTTGGGACAAACACTACACAGTAAACACTCATACGATCTATTATGTCACAAACTGTATAAGCCCCCGCGTCACTTCGCTGCTTCGCAGCTTCCGTGCCGCTAACAGGTATTCGCATTCCCGCGCCTTAAACTGCCACAGCATACGCGCGGCGCGTAACTCTCCGAAGTATTGGAAGAAGAGCAAGAACGATCACAGCTGCCACCGCGACCTGAAGTATATTTCCCGGAACCGAACCGAGCGGAGTGATCCAGTTGCCATACAAAATCACTTCTGCAAAGTAGTATCCGACGATCTTGATCCCAAGGGCAAGTACCATAGAAACCGTGTCATTTACGAACACGTTCCGAAACGGCCGCTTTTGAGCAAACAGACCGACCTCAAAGCCCATAAATCCGACGATGATCAGTGTAAAAGGGGCCCAGGCTGTCCATCCGCTCAGGAGATCGAAAAGCCCCATTCCGATTCCACCCGCGAGAGCGCCGGTTTTTTTGCCGAAGAGGATCGCGGCGATAAAGAGAGGGACGTTGCCGAGATGGATTAATCCGCCGCTTCCGACGAATGGAAGGCGGACATTGATCAGCCAGGTCGCCACATAGGTGAGAGCGATCATCAGCGCCGTTGTCACCAGCTCCTGTGTTCGATTTCTGAATAAAATCACATGGGGCGCTGTCGTTTTTTCTGTCTCATGATTCTGTGCCATAATTATTTCCTCCCGCCAGAGAATTTTGAAAATCCGGGTATTATTCTATACGGTTTTGGATATATGAGTATTTCCAATTCAGGAGAAAAAAACAGGACCAGATCAGATAGTTTTCTGAAAAAGATCGGGAGCCTCGTTTTGATCGTTGTCTCTGAGAACCATGCCGAGAATAAAGCCTGTGAGCATTCCTCCGAGATGCGCCCAGGAATTTACACCTGCGCCCATGTTCTGGAGGAAGGTAAAAATTGAAAAGCCAAGCATCAGCCAGGGATTTGCGCTCCGATTTGTCTTTTTCCGGTCAATCACGGCAGCTCCCGCATACGCGCCGATCAGCCCGAAAACGGCCCCGGATGCTCCGGCGGATATACGGTAGTCTGCGACGGCAACATCGACAGCGAGACTGAGGACATTCCCGCCGATTCCACTTGCCAGATACAAAATCAGATAACGGACTCTACCATACTGCTTCTCGAGAGACCACCCACAATAAGCCAGAGAGATCATATTGGAGAAAATATGATTGAAACCGAAGTGGATAAACATGCTTGTAATAAGCCGCCACCACTGATGGTCGTGGATTATTACCGGCACATACTGCGCGCCCAACTCGGCAACCGCATTGTCCCCATTGGTGCCACCGGTTATTTCTTCAATAATAAATACAATTACATTCACGAGAATCAGAAGAATCGTAACTACAGGTACAGAATTTCCGTATACCACTCCGTTTCTTTTCTGGAAAGAACCGGACGGGAGGCCTGATTGTGGCTTTATTGAACGGAATTGGGAGCCGGTTTGCGAGTCAAATGAGGATTTTTCCTGCGGGTAGCGGACATTGCTTTGCCGTAGGAAACGGTCGATCTGATCATGTCCCCACGATTCCGCTTCGGCCTGACTTCGGAATAGCCCGGAACACAGCACATTCCTCTGAGGACCCAGAACCTCACAGCGTATTCCCGCCACCTCATAGTAGAATCTCAGAGTATAATTTTGATATTTCTGCGTTTTCATCGGTCAGAATTCCTCCTCGTTTATTTTCCGGGCTCCGAAAGCTTCCATGCAGCCACTCAGCCTGCCTGATGTTTTGGACACGTCAAAGCCGTATGGACTTCCTCTATTTGCTTATTCGTAGCGTTACAGTTCTAAGGCTTTTGTAGTTCTGACAGAATATTTTAATTGTACCACAATCTATTTCATCTGCGGATCACCGCGTATTTTATTTGTTAGCGTCGCCTTAAAAGTTACATATATTATTTTGCCCTTGTCTGAGGTTTCGTTTCTGTGTTTATCGATATTTCGTGTTATAATCAAACAAAAGTATTTTCCGGGGTACGCGTTATGAACGGAAGGCCGTCTCCGGTACGACAGGCACGAGGACAAGATATGAGTGTAGCGAAAACAGGCATGAATCAGACAAGCATTCAGGACTCGAACAGGGAACTTCTCCTGAATCTTCTGCGAAGTGAAGGCGAATGTGCAAGGATTACCCTTGCAAAGCTCTCCGGTCTGAAGCAGGCCACGGTAACAAACATTATCAATGATTTTATCCGATGGGGAATTGTAAAGGAAGTCGGCTTCCTGACGGGAGAGAAAGGGCGACGTTCAATTGGGATTTCGCTTAACAAGGAGGAATACGGCGTCATCGGAATCCGGATCACAAGGAAAAACTATTCTCTCGGACTGTTCAACATAGCCGGAGAGGAAATATTTTCCCGGGTATCTGAGGATTACACAGGCGTATCCGCGGGAGATGTGTTCGCGCATCTTCTGAAATCGGTGGATCAGTGCATTTGTGATGCGGGGGATCGTAAGATTCTGGCAATCGGAGTCGCGATTCCCGGGCCCTATAACCGGGTAACCCGAAGAATCGAGCTGATGACGGGTGCATCCGGCTGGAACCAAGTGCCGATCGAGCAGGAACTGAAGAACCGGTATCACCTTCCGATCTACCTTGAACAGAATGCGAACGCGGCGGCCGTTGCGCAGTACTGGTATAACCGGGACAAGCTGGACAATGATCTTCTCGTCTATATCGCTGCCGGCCAGGGGATCGGCGCCGGAATCATCAGTAACGGAGAACTTGTCCGCGGCAGCATCGGGACCGCCGGCGAAATCGGGCATACTTCCATCGATATGGCAGGCCCGAAATGTATCTGCGGCAACAGAGGCTGCCTCGAAAACTACTGTTCCTCCATTGCTTTTACAAAGCTTGTCAACGAGCGGATTCGAAAGCAAAGATTCTCCGCAGATAATGCCGGAGATCCATCGGAAGGACACGAAGAAATAACATTCCAGAAGGCCGCAGAGCTGGTCCGGAACGGAGATGAGGACGCCGTGGACGTTTATATGAAGTGCTGCGACCGTCTTGCGGTCGGCGTCGTCAATATTATCAACAGCTTCAATCCGAAGTATTTGATGCTTGGGGATGAAATGTCCCATGTAGCACCGGAGCTGATGCTCCAGAGAGTGAAGCAGCAGGTAAAAGAGCGCACAATCCCGGCAATCTGTGACAGCACAAATATCAGCCTTTCTGTCGTTGAGCATGATTCGATGGTGAATGGCGCCGCTATAGTGGCAATCACGGATATTTTTCGTCATCCCGCTGATTTTTTCAAAGATTCGACCACTCCGTAGAAATAGCCGGTAATTATTAGTGCAAAAGCCGAGCCGCTATATGAGCGGCTCAGCAAATTTATGCGGGTTCTGCATGATCAGCACTACAACGTTTACGAAAATAAGCTTGCAGACAAGCAGAGCAATCTGGAACAGGAGGAAAGTCATGAGAGTACTGGAAAACATTGAACCAAAATCTGTATTTCATTTTTTTGAGGATCTGACGGAAATCCCGAGACCGTCATGGCGCGAAAAGGCAGTCAGCGATTACCTGGTTAAATTTGCGAACGACCGCGGGCTGGAGGTTCACCAGGACAAGCTGTACAATGTGATTATCATAAAAGAGGCTTCTGAGGGCTATGAAAAGGAAGAACCGATTATTCTGCAGGGCCATATGGATATGGTCTGTGAAAAGGATCCCGGCGTCACGAAGGACATGGAGAGGGAAGGCCTGGACTTGGAGGTGGACGGCGATACCATCCGCGCAAAGGGTACGACACTCGGCGGGGACGACGGCATTGCGGTGGCATATGCGCTTGCTCTTCTGGATTCGAAAACCCTTCGTCATCCCAGACTGGAGTTCATCTGTACGGTATGTGAGGAAGTGGGCATGGAGGGCGCACATGGGATCGATCTGTCGCCGATTAAAGGGCACATCCTTCTGAACATGGATTCTGAGAAAGAGGGTGTCGTGCTGGCCGGCTGCGCAGGCGGCGGCTCGGCCAGGGTTCTGCTTCCTGTCAGGAGAGCCCCCTTTGAAGGACAAATCGTGCATATTCATGTGCAGGGACTGATCGGCGGGCACTCCGGTGCAGAAATCAATAAAGGCAGAGCAAGCTCCGTGGAGTTGGAGGGACGGATCCTGCGCGGACTTTCCTCTGTAACGGAGATTCGTCTGATTGCCTGTGTCAACGGAAACAAGGATAACGCTATTTCCCGAGACGGACATCTTCTGTTGTCTGTCGGGAATGAGACAGCTGCTCTTCAGAAGCTGCAGGAAATCGAGAAGGCTGTGGACGCAGAGTATAGCTTCACGGATCCGGATATCCGCTTCACAGTGGAGGACGCGGTGAATTTTCCGTCAATGACGGACGAAAAAGCGGCGGATGAGAAAGCTGCCCCGGCGACATGGGTGCCGCTGACTGAAGAGGATACGAAGCAAGTAATTTCTCTTCTTACAGATCTGCCACAGGGAATCCAGCGGATGGACGACAAGATTCCCGGCATGGTGGAGACATCTCTGAACTGGGGCGTGGCCTCGCTCGACAGCGAAAAGCTCACAATGCGCTCCGCTGTGCGAAGCTCTGTAGGTACGGCAAAGGACGCGCTTTTTGAAAAACTTCGCTGGATTGCGGAGAGCTGCGGTGCTTCTATGGATATCTCCGGAGAATATCCGGCGTGGGAATGGGTCGAGAAGTCCGTTCTCCGTGACAAGATGGCTCGAATCTATCGGGAAATGTTCGGGAAGGAGCTCGTCATCGAGACAATCCATGCAGGCGTGGAGTGCGGTTTGCTCTCGGAGAAGATCGCGCATATGGATGCCGTATCCATGGGACCGGATATCATGGACATTCATACGCCGAGAGAGAGGCTGTCGATTTCCTCCGTACAGAGGATGTGGGAATACATCGTGCGGATCATTGAGACAAAATAACTTCAAACAGCACTGACATCTGTGTCATATCATAAATAGCAGGAATAGCCACAATAGCTGGGATATTTTATATTGACTTTATTCATTAATTGAATTAATATATACGCTGGGTGAAGTCAGGAGGTATCTTTCTTACTGCCTGCCTCATATATTCATCGTTTTCAATGATTAGGATACTTTTTAATTTTATTTTTAAGGAGGATTACAGTAATGAAATTCTTTATCGACACAGCAAATGTAGATGAAATCCGGGAAGCGAATGACATGGGCGTCATCTGCGGCGTTACCACAAACCCATCGTTAATTGCAAAGGAAGGCCGCGATTACAAGACCGTGCTGAAAGAGATCTCCGGGATTGTTGACGGCGCGATTTCCGGCGAAGTCAAGGCGACTACAACG
The DNA here is from genome assembly GCA_900314295.1 of uncultured Lachnospiraceae bacterium. GTDB lineage: Bacteria > Bacillota > Clostridia > Lachnospirales > Lachnospiraceae > Bilifractor. The sequence goes on from OMUU01000133.1 coordinate 27,435, forward strand.
GATGCAGAGGGAATGATTAAGGAAGGCCGTGAGATTGCCGCGATTCATCCGAACATGGTTGTAAAGATCCCGATGACGGCTGAAGGCCTCAAGGCTATCAAGGTTCTTCATTCCGAAGGAATCAAGACGAACTGCACACTGATCTTCACCGCAAACCAGGCCCTGCTTGCGGCAAGAGCCGGTGCGACTTATGTCTCTCCTTTCCTCGGACGTCTCGATGACATCAGCACAAGAGGCGTAGATCTGATTCAGGAAATTTCTGATATCTTTGCTGTCGCTGATGATATCGATACCCAGATTATCTGCGCATCTATCCGCAATCCGATGCACATCACAGACTGCGCACTTGCAGGTGCGGATATCGCAACCGTTCCGTTCAAGGTAATCAAGCAGATGATCCATCATCCGCTTACCGATGAGGGAATCGTTAAATTCCAGAATGATTACAAGGCAGTTTTCGGAGAGTAAGCGCTGAAAAAACAATGCCCGGGCGCCGCGTGCAGGGAACCGCACCGCTCATACCGGATATGGAGCGGTGCGCATACGCCGTGGCAGACGGATGAATCTTCATCCGGAAGTGGCACTTAAAGCAGCGACGCCAGGGCAGATACCGTCTAGGGTGCTGTTAAGAATCGTCGTTTTGTTACAGGAGACAAGATTAGAATGGAAAATCTGGAATTGCAGAAAATTGCAAATGAAGTCCGCAAGGACATTGTAACCGCCGTACATTCCGCAA
>OMUU01000132.1 GCA_900314295.1 uncultured Lachnospiraceae bacterium
ACGGATAAAACTTTTAACAGCCAGTAATGCTCAGGCAAAGGTACTGTAAAATCTTAGCCGTTTCAGGTGGCGCGTTAACAGTAACTGACGCGAAACAGTGACGAAACAGTGAGCCGCAGCCGAATCCGAGGGATTCGGCTGCGGCGAGTGTCGCGACAGCGAGATAAAACTCGTGCAGCGTGTTTTATCTCGTTCAGCTTCTCAGCGCGGTTACCGGGTCGCTTTTCGACGCTTTCCGGGAAGGAATCAGCCCGGCGATCATCGTCAGCGCCACGCTCAGCGCGATCAGCAGAAGAGCCGCCGCCGGAGGAAGCGCCGCGTGAATTTCCTGTCCGGTCACGCGAACGATTAGCGCATTGACCGGGATTGTGAGAAGGACTGTGACGATGACGCCGATGCCTCCCGCAAGGATGCCGGTGATGAAGGTCTCGGCATTGAACACCTGTGCCACATTGTGACGCGACGCGCCGAGAGCACGGAGGATACCGATCTCCTTTCTCCGCTCCAGCACGCTGATATACGTGATGACCCCGATCATGATCGAAGAGACGACCAGCGAGATCGCGACAAAGGCGATCAGAATATAACTGATGGTATCGATAATCTTTGTGACAGACGACATCATCGCCGTCACCATATCGGTATAGGTGATCACCTTATCGTCCTGCCCTTCCTTCTCCATCTGTTTATTGTAAGAGCTCAGAATGTCTACGACCGCATTCTTCGCCTTGAAATCCTTCGGATAAATGTTGATGCCGGAAGGATCTGCCGGGTCGGCGTATCCCAGGGACGCCAGATTGTTCTCAAAGGAGCTGCTGCTTCCCTGCATCATGGAACTCATCAGCTTCTGCAGCTGTCCCGCGTCCATGTTGGCGCGGAAGGCAGCGGCCATCTGATCCGGATTGATCTGGAACATCTTCTCCATATTCTGAGAGATGGAGCTGACCGTCTGCGTCATGGCCTGCGCAAGCGCCTGCTGCAGCTGTCCCGCCATGCCGGTCATGGCAGATGTGATCGCGTTTCCGATCTGTGCGGTGACCGCCTGCATCAGAGCACGGATCGTGCTCTGCAAGGTGTCCGAGAGGGCCGTCTGCAGCTCACTGGTATCGATCATCTGTCCCGCCGCGTTCAGAAGAAGCTTCTGGGTATCTGCAGATTGAAGATAGGAAGCGAAAGAATCTGTCATTTTCGACAGCTGCGGCGCATCATGTTCCGCTGCCCAGCTATCGTAGTTCTTCTGCAGGGTTTCTGCCATGGAAGCAGCCTGCTCCTGTGTTACCGTAAACCGGTTTAGTTTGTCAGTGATAGCAGAAAAAGCCTTGCTGACCGTCTCCTCCGCCTCGGCGGATCTTAGCCATTGCCGGAAATTGTCTGGACTGAGCGGATCCGGATTGTCCGCCAGATTCCCCTTCAGGTACTCCGTATACCCCGTATAGATTTCCACAGCCATCTGCATCACATCGTCACGGGTAATCAGGTTTTCTTTATTGGCATCCAGGATCTTCTGCATCTCTGTCTGAACCGCGCTTCGTCCGCCCTCTGACTGAAGATACTCTGCAAAAGCACCTCCAAGCTTTGTATAATCGGTGGACGGATCTTTGGAAATACTCTCCAGATATCCCTTTGCCGCCTCGTAAAAAAGGGTCTGCATCTGCTCTCCGGTCACATGCACGCGAATCTTGGAGAGAAGCCCCGCGAGATCCAGGCTCCCGAGATCCGGCATTGCCTTCTCAATGGCAGAAGGATCGAGACTGTTCTCCAGATTCAGACTGCTGAAATCCAGGTTCTGGAGGTTCAGATTCTGCACGATCTTATCCATATCGAGGCTGTCCGGCGATACCGATGCGGCATTCGCAGAAAACATTTTCTGAAGCGCATCTCCGTCAACCGAAAAAAGCTTGCTCAAATCCAGATCCTGCGAAGCGTTTTCCTCTGAAAACTTTTTCCCTGTCAGGACATTCACCTCGGGATTCTTCAGCTGATCCTTCACCACCTCGCTTGCGGCTGCCGCCTTCATCAGTTCCTCCTCCAGAAGCGGAGAATACGCGATTCCGGTGCTCAGAGCCTCTGACATAGAGCCCTTCTTCGGCTGGACGATTCCCGTGATGGTAAGCGTCCTGCCGTTTTGCACCAGCTTCTTGATATAGTCCTTGTCGCCGCTCTGGTCGGTCCAGACATGATAGGTATCATCATACGTGTAATAATCACACGAATTCACCAGGCGAAAACTCTTCCCGAGGAAATCGTCGTATGCGTAGACAGACTTTTCGCTGCCGGAATCCGCCTTCATCGAATTACTTCTTGCCGAACTCACAGCACTTTTTCCACCTGATGAATCGCTCGACATATCAGTTGAACTGCTGCTAACCGTATTCACACCGTTTTCACCGGATGAGGTGCTGCTTTCCGTGTCAGCTGAGCTGCCCACCGGGACGAGATTGTCATCCGCTCCCGATGAACCTGTGAAATCCTTCAGCCGCTGTTCCAGCTCTTTCCGATCCCGCAGACCAACCGCGTAGAGCAGAATATCACTGACCTCGCCGTTCGAATTGAGAACCAGCACAAGATCCGTATCCTTGTCCGGCCAACGTCCCGCCTTCAGATCATACGATTCCTTATAGAGCTCCTCGGAGGTAGGCAGCTTGCTGAACAGGTCCATTCCCAGGGATCCGGTCATCATTCCCGCCACACCCATGCTATCTGAGGAGAGCGAATCAAACATATGGTTCGGATTAAGCTGCTCCGCAGAATCTCCATCCATCGCATAGATCTGCGGCGTGATTCCATAGCTGTACTCAACGGCGTTTACGTATTCCCCGATCCCGCTCTTTCCGCTGTCCAGATATGTTTTCAGAGAGGCAAGATCGTTCGTACTCACATCCTTCAGAAGCTGATCGGCGGTTTCATCGACACCGATTTTGTCGGTATACGTCTGCTTTCCGTTTCCTCCCATCAATCCTCCGGACCCGCTGCCCATATTCTGCATCATCGACGTCAGATCATATCCCGTCTTCTCGATCTGCAGCGGATACACGGAAAGCGTCTCTGCCTCCTGCGTCTGGATAAAACGGTTTGCCCCGCTGGAAAGGGCGAGGATCAGCGCGATGCCGATGATACCGATGGATCCCGCAAAAGAGACAAGCAGCGTTCGGGCCTTTTTGGTTCGAAGGTTGTTGCCGCTCAGCGCCAGTGCGGTCAGAAAAGACATGGCGGCCTTTCCCATATTCCGGTGAACCGCCGGCGTCTCTTCCCGCCCGGTTTCCGGCGGATTCGTATCCGACAGGATTCTTCCGTCCTTTATGGTCACGATCCGGGTCGCATACTTTCGCGCCAGCTCCGGATTGTGTGTCACCATGACGACCAGCCGGTCTTTCGCCACCTCCTTCAGAATATCCATGACCTGTATGCTGGTCTCTGTGTCAAGCGCGCCGGTCGGTTCGTCCGCCAGCACGATGTCCGGGTCATTGACCAGCGCACGCGCGATCGCCACCCTCTGCATCTGCCCGCCGGAGAGCTGCGACGGCTTCTTGTGCTCCTGCCCGGCAAGGCCGACCCTGCGGAGCGCCTCCAGCGATTTCTGCCTCCTCTCATTTCCGGAAATCCCCGAGATGGAAAGCGCCAGCTCTACATTCGCCAGCACACTCTGGTGCATGATCAGATTGTAGCTCTGAAACACAAATCCAATGGTATGATTCCGATAGGAGTCCCAGTCCCTGTCCTTGTATTTCTTTGTCGAAATCCCATTGATAACCAGATCCCCGCTGTCATAGCGGTCCAGCCCGCCTACGATATTCAAAAGTGTCGTCTTGCCGGAACCACTCGGGCCAAGGACAGCCACGAATTCACTGTCCCGAAGCTCCAGGCTCACATGATCCAGCGCCTTCTGGACCAGATCGCCGGTCCGGTACTCCTTGCTGATGTTTTTTATCTGAAGCATAAAATTACCTTCTCCTTATGTGCTTTATCTGAAGCATAAAATTATTTTCTCCTTATGTGCTCCTACCTCTGTCCGAAAAGCTTTCTTAACTTTATCCAAACATGTTCTGAAATGCAACATTCTTCTGCGCCAAAAAATCTTCTTCTGGCGCCGGCAAGGGCTTGGTTTTCCTTCTATACAAATAACGTGCTCACATTTTGGCACATATACAATTCTTATATGGATATTCAAAAGATTTCGTATTTGTGTTTTGTATACTTCCGGCGTACACTTTATACAGCATGAATCAGGCAGCGTACCTAACGCAGTGCGGCGCACAGACTTCTCATATACGCGAGAACGTCTGTTATCTATTGAAAGGACTCTTTATTATGAAACGACTCTGGTCTTATCTGAAGCTGCATCTGGCGGAGACGATCTGTGCTCCGCTTTTCAAGATGCTGGAAGCAACCTTTGAGCTGATCGTTCCTCTGATCGTAGCCAGAATGATTGATGTCGGAATCGCCAGCCGCGATGTGTCCTACATCATTCACAACGGCATTCTGCTGATCGTTCTCGGCTTCATCGGCCTCGCATCCGCAATCACCGCGCAGTATTTTGCCGCAAAGGTTGCCACCAGCACTTCCACCCTGATGCGGAACGATCTCTACGCACACATCCAGACGCTCTCCTGGAAGCAGATCGACAGCATCGGAACCTCTACATTAATCACAAGGATGACCAGCGACATCAACACCGTACAGAACGGCGTCAACATGTTCCTCCGACTCTTCCTGCGCTCGCCCTTCGTCGTCTTCGGAGCCATGATCCTTGCCTTTACTGTTGACGTTCCGACCGCGGTCAGCTTTGCCGTCGTCATCCCCGTGCTGCTGTTTATCGTTATGGCGATCATACTCATCACGATGCCGCTGAACCGCAATGTTCAGGCACAGCTCGACAAGATTCTCCGGAAGACCCGGGAAAATCTGCAGGGCGTCCGTGTCGTCCGCGCATTTAATCAGCAGAAGAAAGAGGCCGCCTCTTTTGATGACGAGACCGAACGTCTCTATCAGAAGCAGATCCATGTGGGAAAAATATCCGCTCTGCTGAACCCCATGACCTATGTCGTCATCAACCTCGGCATCGTCGCGATTCTCTGGATCGGCGGCGGCCGGGTCAATTCCGGTGCCCTGACACAGGGAGGCATCACCGCCCTGGTCAACTACATGACCCAGATCCTGACCGAGCTGGTGAAGCTCGCCAACCTCATTATTCTGCTCTCCCGCGCTGCGGCATCCATGAACCGCGTGGACGATGTCTTCCGGATGGAGAATACACGGACGGACGGAAGTCATGATTTTCCTGTTGGAGCGGACGGAGCATCCATCGACTTCGATCATGTCACCTTCTCCTATCAGGACGGCTCCTCTCCTGCCCTAGATGACATCAGCTTCCACGCAGACGCAGGCTCCACCCTCGGCATTATCGGCGGAACCGGTGCCGGCAAGAGTACGCTGATCAACCTCCTCCCGAGGTTCTATGACACCGACTCCGGATCCGTATCCCTGAACGGGAAAAACGTACGCGACATCCGGGAAAAGGATCTCCGCTCCCGCATCGGCGTCGTTCCCCAGAAGGCCGTACTCTTTCAGGGCACCCTTCGCGACAACATGAAATGGGGCAGCGATGACGCCAGTGACGAACAGATCTACAAGGCGCTGGACATCGCCCAGGCCCGGGAATTCGTCGACCAGAAGGGCGAGGGACTCGACCTGCCCATCGAACAGGAGGGCCGCAACCTCTCCGGCGGACAGAAACAGCGACTGACCATCGCCCGCGCCGTGGTACGGGATCCGCAGATCCTGATTCTGGACGACAGTGCCTCCGCTCTCGATTTTGCCACCGACGCAAAGCTGCGGAAGGCCATCCACAACGACATCTCCAGGCGAACCGTAATACTCGTCTCCCAGCGTGTCAGCACCATCCGGAGCGCTGATCAGATCCTCGTTCTCGACGACGGAAGACTCGCCGGAACCGGAAATCACTTCGAGCTTCTGAAAAACTGTGAGATATACCGGGATATCTGCGAATCCCAGATGACACCGGAGGAAATAGAAAATGACCTGAGGGCAGCAGCCGAAACAGGCAGCAGCCCGAAAACGCCGGACGGTACCGCAGACAGCCGGAAGGGAGGTGAATGAAATGACGAAAAGCACGAAAGATCTGAGGAATATGGAAATACATGACAAAAACGATCCTGAAATCATGAAAGCAGATGATAAGAAAGCTTCCGAGAATAGAAAACCGGCTGATAGGAGTGATGCCGCAGTCAGGAGAACAGATAATAAAAAGAATGCGGAGAATGCAAAGGATGCAGAGAGCACAAAAAAAGCACAGCGAAAGAACACCCTCCTGCGGATCATCCGCTACGTGAAGCCGTACATGGGATTTGTGATCCTGTCCCTGCTCCTGGCTGTTCTGTCCGTCGCGCTGACCCTGCTGATTCCCATCTTCATCGGAAACGGCGTGGACCTGATCGTCTCAAAGGGCCATGTCGATTTCGCGGGTCTCTTGCGCATCATCCGCAGAATCGTCATCTGCATCGCAGTGACGGCAGCTGCCCAGTGGACCATGAATCACATCAACAACAAAATCACGTACCTGATCGTTCGGGATCTGCGCAAGGAGGCCTTTCACAAGATTCACAGCCTGCCGCTCTCCTACATTGACGCGCATCCCACCGGCGATCTGATCAGCCGTGTCATCACAGATGTCGAACAGCTCTCCGATGGAATTCTGCTCGGATTCACCAACCTGTTTACTGGCATTGTAACCATCGTGGGAACCATTATCTTTATGCTGACGCTTCAGCCGATGATCACACTGATCGTTGCTGTCCTGACGCCGCTGACATTTTTTGCCGCAAAATTCATCTCCGACCGCTCCTTCCGATTCTTCAAGAAGCAGTCGGAATCGAGGGGAAACCTGACGACGCTGACCAACGAGATGATCGGGAATCTGACCGTCGTCCAGACCTTCGGCCACGAGGCGGACGCCCTGAAGGAATTCGAGAAGCGAAGCCGTGAGCTCGGTGAGAACAGCATGAAGGCCACCTTTTATTCCTCTCTGACCAACCCGACGACAAGGTTCCTCAATACCCTGATCTACAACGGCGTGGTGATCGCCGGATGCCTGCTCTGCTTCCTGTCGCCCATCGGCTCCTCGCTGCTGACGATCGGAAAGCTGACCAGCTTCCTCGCCTACGTCAAGCAGTACAGCCAGCCGTTTAACGATATCACGAACGTGATCACAGAATTCCAGAATTCCGTCGCATCCGCGGGACGTGTGTTCGAGATGCTGGATGAAGAGCCCGAACCCGCCGATGATCCGGATGCGGTTACCATCGAGCACGCAAAAGGCGCCGTTCAGATCAAAAATGTCGCCTTCTCCTACACCCCCGACCATCCGCTGATCGAGAACCTCAATGTAGACGTTGCGCCCGGCAGACGGATCGCCATCGTAGGCCCGACCGGATGCGGAAAAACGACCATCATCAACCTGCTCATGCGTTTCTATGACGTGAACAGCGGCTCCATCTCGGTGGACGGAACCGATATCCGCAGGATCAGACGGCTGAGTCTGCGCGACAACTACGGCATGGTTCTGCAGGACACCTGGCTGAAGGCAGGAACCATCCGGGAGAACATCGCGTACGGCAAGCCGGACGCCACCGATGAGGAAATCGTCGCGGCCGCGAAGAAGGCATACGCCCATAGCTTCATTCTCCGTATGCCCAAGGGCTACGACACAGAAATCGAAGAAAACGGCGGAAACCTCTCCGCCGGACAGAAGCAGCTCCTCTGCATCGCCAGAGTCATGCTGAACCTTCCGCCCATCCTGATCCTCGATGAAGCGACCTCCTCCATCGATACGCTCACCGAAATCCGTATCCAGAAGGCCTTCGACGAAATGATGAAGGGACGCACCAGCTTTGTAGTCGCACACCGTCTCTCCACCATCCGGGACGCGGATGAAATTCTCGTTATGCGCGACGGCCACATCATTGAACAGGGCAACCACGAACAGCTGCTCGCGAAAAACGGCTTCTACAGCCGGCTTTACCACGCACAGTTTGAAAGAAGCTAAAGCTCCGCCACGCGCATATTTTTCCTGCTCACATGTCATTCGATACTGCCTGAACTCACGGTATTTCCTCCAGAAGTATCGGTACTGTCATACACGGTATCCGTCTGATATGTGGAGGCAATCTCCCGGCTGCGCTCGTCCAGCTTGTCAATCACTGACTGCGCGTCCGACCCTGTCAGCGGCGTGGGAACGTAATCATTGTACTCCCACGTCGTCGATTCCAGGCATGGAATAATATTGATTGTGGAACCGGTCATCTTCGCGTTTTCATCCACCGAAATGGTCGTCTGGAAGATCATCGTGTCGATTTCCGTCGGATGATAATTGCCTCCGAAGCAGAAATTTCCGAGCGAATAGGCGATGGTCTTTCCCTTATAGTACTCGATTCCCTGTATGACATGCGGATGATGGCCAACCACCAGATCCGCTCCCTCGTCGATGGCCTGGTGCCCCAGCTCCACCTGATACGGATCCGGGCAGCTCTCCAGCTCATTGCCCCAGTGGAAGACGGCGACGATCACATCCGCTCCTTCCTTTTTCAGCTTATTGATATTTGCGGTCACCTGCGGCGCCACACCATCGTATTCATCGAGCTCATAGATTCCGAACAGGCCGACCTTCACGCCTTTTACCTCAATCACAGCCGTATCATCATAGCCGAACGGAGTGATGTTGTTTTCCTTCAGGGTACTCACCGTGTCCGTAAAGCTCTTCTCACCGTAATCGTGGCTGTGATTATTCGCCACGTTCGCCGCCTCGATCGACTCCTTATTGATGATGTTTACATATTCCGGCGGAGCCTTGAAGGCGAACTGGTTTCCAACCCTGGCCGTCTCGTTGGTCAGCGTGCCTTCAAAATTGATGACCGTCAGGTCGTCATTGCGGAAGATATCCTTTACATTCTTCAGAAAGTAGTCCGGGCCATTCAGATCGTAGTACGCATTCATGCTGGTGCTGTAATCAAAATACTCATCCGTTCCCAGGATCACGTCTCCGGTAAAGGTCATCTTCAGATCTGTCGGCTTGATCTTTGCGGAAGAGCCCTCCGCAGCCGCCTCCGAACTCGTAACGGTAACCGCCTCCAGCGTTTCTCCGGAAACAGCCTTGCCTCCCTTGCTCTTTGAGGAGCCGCCCGCGTGAACCGCCGCAGCGATGACGACTGCAAGCACAGCTCCGCCCGCACAGCAGGCCAGAATCCGCTTTCTTCTTCGCACCTGCGCCTGGCGGCGGCGTCTCGCCGCCTGCCGCCTCTTCCTCGCACGGATCTCCTCCTCCGTCATGTCAGAAATCTCTCGCCGTCCGCCGGACCGCGCGCCGCGGCGCTTTCTCTCATCCTCCATTTCAATTGTCCCCCACATTAAATCCCTGTTTCATCAGGTTTCGATTACATTTTTTCAGTTAGTCATACTGCTGCCTGATTTAAAAGGTTCCTGAGAAAAAGCTATAAAAACGCAGTTGTCTCATGGAAGCCCTTTTGGAGATTGCTATAACTTAATGAAAAATACCGCTGTTTTTCGTGTGTTTCCTTCTCCGAATATATGGATCTGCCATAGCCTCGAAACAAATTCTTCATCTACATTGATTGTATATGTGATCCGCCTGTTCATCAATGGGTAGTTTTAAAAAACGGAACAGGTCTTCCGATTCTGACGACACCTTTTCACTTGCCGAGAGATAGGATATAGTATATTAAGAATAATGTATGTGAGGTCACGGACATGGATCTGAAACAGATGGAATATTTTCAGGCAGTTGTAGATGCGGGCAGCATCAGTGAAGCGGCGAGACGGCTTCATGTCGCTCAGCCGCCGATCAGCTATCAGATGAAAATGCTGGAAAATGAGCTCGGCGTACAGCTCTTCGAAAGAGGCGCCCGCCATATCCGGCTGACCAAGGCAGGCCATACTTTTTATACGCGGGTGGTCCGCATCCTTGAAATGGCAGACAATGCGGCAAGAGACACCATCCGGGCCGGCAAGGGGCAGACGCTGTATCTGGGCATGACATCCACAACCGTCTCCATCATGCAGCCTGTACTGAAGCGTTTTGCCGAGGACCACCCCGATGTCCACTACCAGTTATATGACGGATCCACCTTCGAGCTTCGACACCTGCTGGAGACAGGCGTGATTGAAGGCGCCGTGCTCCGGACGCCTTTTCCCGTGGATGAGTTCGACTGCCGCCTGATTCGAACCGAAGCCATGCTCGCAGGATTCCCCGCAGAGTGGATCTCCGGAGAAAGCATACGCTCTGACGGCATGCCCGCGCCCGCGGAATCTTCTGCAGAATCCATCCCCGGGAAAAACGAGATTTCAGGAAGGATCTCTCTTCCGCAACTTGCCCGCTACCCGCTCTCCGTTTACCGCAGATACTATGACCTGATCCGCGAGCAATTCACTGCACAGCATCTCCAACCGGATTATTTCAGCATCTGCGACGACTCCAGAACCTCCCTGCTCTGGTGCAGCAACGGATGCGCCGTATGCCTGTTCCCGGAATCGCTTCGTCCCGCACTCCCGGACGGAATCCGAACCCTCACGATTGACTCGGAAGAACTGCGGACCTCGATCCTCTTCGCGGCGGCAAAGAAACGGCAGCACTCCGATCTGATCACGGAATTCACCGGCTATCTCAAATACGCGACATAAGAAAGAAGCTATTACAGAGCTTGCTTTTCGCGGTAAATCTGAAAGGCAGCGCTTTCACAGCGCCTTGTCTGGTTGGCTTAGTGTGAGCAGTAAGTACCGGAACAACGTGAAAACCGTCATTTACAGGTTATACGTAAAAACAGTCATTTACAGGTTACCGTTGATTTTACCCCCGGTCTGTACTAATATAGTTCCATAGGCAAAGCAGGATTGAGATGCGTAGTGTTTCCGCTGCACGGGAGATGAGCGGGAAACGAATTGCCGGCCTGATACAGTACATGGCATGATATATCACACGGTTTGTCTTATGGCCGTTTACTGTAACTGCATGGCTGCGATATTTCAGTCCATCCCGTTGCTGGACTTTTTACGGGACCTGATACCTAGCGGTCCTGTTTTTTTTGCCTTTTTTATCTCCTGTACATGCGTCACGCCGGCTGTTCCTGTACCATGGACAGCCCGCAGTTCACTAATTGGAGGTTTTATCAGATTATGATTGACAAGGTGAAGGTGGAACAGGCCGTTCGTCTGTTTCTTGAGGGAATCGGTGAGGATCCTGACCGAGAAGGCCTGCTTGGCACGCCCGACCGAATCGCAAGGATGTGCGAGGAAATTTTCGCGGGAACGGATGAAGCGGCCCAAAAAGCTCTGTCGGTGACTTTCTCAAGTCCTGCGGACAACCTCGTTCTGGAGAAAGACATTCAGTTCTACTCCGTATGCGAACATCATCTGCTCCCCTTCTTCGGCAATGTTCACATCGCCTACCTTCCGAACGGAAAGGTAGCCGGCCTGAGCAAACTGGCGCGCACCGTTGAGGCTTATGCCCGCCGCGCCCAGATTCAGGAAAAACTGACCGATCAGATTGCAACGGCAGTAATGGAGAATCTCGATGCCCGGGGCGTCATGGTTGTGATCGAGGCGGAACATCTGTGCATGTCCATGCGCGGCATCAAAAAGCCCGGCACCCGCACCATGACCTACGTCTGCAAGGGAACATTTGAAAACGATCCTGCTCTCGTAGACCGTGTGCTCGCGATGATCCGCACCTGAGAAGAATTCCAAGGAGGCAGAAATGTCCCGGCACCCCAGTGACAACAACCCAGGCCCGGAGCAGGAAGACAGCAGCGCCTTCGCCGCAAACGCGAATCCGCCGGACCGTATCCGCCGCATTATGGATGACCCGCGGTTCCGCCGCGAATTAAGAAAAACAGAACAACTCGAGAAGGACCGCGTTTTCTGCCGACACGACTGGCAGCACCTTCTCGATACCGCAAGAATCATGCAGATCCTTTGCCTCCGGGAGAGCCTTCCCGTGGAGACGGATCTGATCTATGCAGCCGCTCTTCTTCATGATATCGGAAGGGCACGCCAATATGAGGTCGGCACTCCTCATGACATCGCCGGCGTACAGCTCGCCGGTCCGATTCTTGCCGACTGCGGCTATACCACGGCCGAAACCGACCTGATCCTGAATGCTATCGGCAGTCACAGATTACACGCAGCCTTGACTGTCGGAAGCGATCCGGCCGCTGCTTCGGATAAGGCAGAATATTCCGAAGCCTTCAAAAACCGATTTGCACAGATTATGTACGCTGCAGATAAAAAATCCCGTCCGTGCTATTTATGTAACGCCCGAAAGGACTGCAACTGGCCGGAGGAACGCAAAAACCGGACACCGGAGATATGACGGTTCCCGCCGCCCGCTCCCCTGCCCGGTTTTGTCGGCTCCGAACGGCACACGAATGTCTAAGAAAGAAGAGGTACAAATCGATGAGCGAACCAGAAACAAAAGCAAACGAAATCAATCAGAACCCGGCATCCTCCCAGGCAGTCTCCCCGGAAGGCAGCACACATATCATGAAGATCGGCAGCCGCACCTTTGAGCCCGACAAGCACTGCTACATCATGGGTATCCTGAATGTCACACCGGATTCCTTCTCCGACGGCGGCAAATGGAACCACCTGGACACCGCCATGAAGCACACAGAACAAATGATTGCAGAAGGCGCCGACATCATCGACGTCGGAGGAGAATCTACCCGCCCCGGCTATACAAAGCTTCCGGACCAGGAAGAGATCGACCGCGTCGTTCCAGTCATCGAGGCCATCCACAGCCGCTTCGATATTCCGATCTCCCTCGACACCTACAAGAGTGCTGTTGCAAAGGCAGGTCTTGCGGAGGGCGTCGATCTGATCAACGATATCTGGGGATGCAAGTATGACCCGGACATGGCTTCCGTCATCGCCTCCTCCGGCGCGGCATGCTGCCTGATGCACAACCGCGACAATACCGATTACACCGATTACCTGCAGAACGTTCTGGATGATCTCAAAGAATCTGTGGCAATCGCCAAAAGAGTCGGCGTGACCGATGACCGCATCATCCTGGATCCAGGCATCGGCTTTGCGAAATCCTACGAGCAGAACCTGAAGCTGATGAACCACCTGGAGCTTCTAAAGGATCTCGGCTACCCGTATCTTCTCGGCACGTCCCGGAAATCCATGATCGGCCTGACCCTGGATCTGCCCGCATCCGAGCGAGTGGAAGGCACCATCGCCACCAGCGTCATCGGCGTCATGAAAGGCGCCGGATTTGTCCGCGTCCATGACATCAAAGAGAACGCCCGCGCCATCCGCATGACAGAAAAAATTCTGCAGGCCATATAACCTCCGCGCTATTCTGCGGACCATATTGCAGATTACAAAATCGCCATGCCATTCCGCAGACCATATTGCAGATTACAAAATCTCCATGCTATTCTGCCGACCATATTTAAAAAAGGAAAAATAACCCATGCATGCATCCAACCATGACGAAATCCGAATCGACAATCTGACCGTATTTGCAAAGCACGGCGTCTATGAAGAAGAAGCCGTGCTCGGACAGAAATTTACCATTTCCACCGTGCTCTATACCGACATCCGGAAGCCCGGACTTACCGACAGCCTGGAAAACACGATCAACTACGGAGAAGTCTGCCACGAAATCACGGCCTTTCTGACAGGCCACCGCTTTCAGCTGATCGAAGCCTGCGCGGAGCAGCTTGCAGAACACCTCCTTATAAAATATGAAGGCCTTCTGCAATCCATCACGCTTGAAATCCACAAGCCCTGGGCCCCCATCGGTCTTCCGCTCGATCAGGTCTCCGTCCGGATTCACCGCGGCTGGCACACCGCCTTTCTCGCGCTCGGCTCCAACATGGGCGACCGGCGGGCGATGCTCGACCTTGCCGTTGACGGCATAAAAAAAGAAAAAAGGAACCGTCTCCAGAAGGTTTCCTCCTTCATAGAGACCGCTCCCTACGGCTACACCGATCAGGACCCTTTTCTCAACGGTGCCTGCATGATCCGCACCCTTCTCACCCCCGGGGAGCTGCTCGACCTCTGTGCCTCCCTCGAACAGGCGGCGCAGAGAGTCCGCAAAGTCCACTGGGGCCCCCGCACCTTAGATGTGGACATTCTCTTCTACGATCAGGAAATCATCGGAACCGAGCGGCTCAACATACCGCACCCAGATATGGCAAACCGGGACTTTGTCCTCCGGCCCATGGCAGAAATAGCGCCGTGGTGGAGCCATCCGGTCACACACCTGACCATGGCGCAGATGCTCCGGAACCTGGAAAATGCAGATTGAATTTACAAACCGATGATGATAGAAAAAGAGGAGACATAATGAACTTCAGAGAATCTATGGAATATCTCGACAGCGTCCCGAAATTTTCCCCAAAAGATGTGGTAAGCGGCGCCGTCGCCTATGAACTTGGCGCGATGCGGACGCTGATGGAATCGCTGGGAAATCCGGAAAAGCAGCTTCACTTCGTCCATATCGCCGGGACAAACGGAAAAGGCTCCGCCTCCGCCTTCCTCTCACAGATTCTCATCGAGAGCGGCCTTAAAACCGGAAGCTTTAACTCTCCCGCCATCGAGCATTTCACCGAACAGTTCCGCATCAACGGTCAGGATATCACGGAGGAGGCCTTCGCCGGGATCCTCACCCGCGTCGCGTCACAGATTCAGCAAAATCTCAAAGAAGGAAAACCGCAGCCCACCCAGTTCGAGATTCTGGTAGCGGTGATGTTCCTCTATTTCCGCGAACAGAACTGCGACATCGTCGTCCTCGAGACCGGGATGGGCGGACTGCTCGACGCCACAAATGTCATACCCTCCCCCGAGGCCGCGGTCATCATGACCATCAGCATGGACCACACCGAGATTCTCGGCCGCACACTCCAGGAAATCGCCTTCCAGAAGGCCGGCATCATCAAGGAAGGGACCGACGTACTCCTCTATCCCCAGAAGCCCGAGGCCGACCAGGTATTTGAGGAGGTCTGCCGGGAAAAAAATGCCCGTCTTCACCGTGTCAATGTCTGCCGCGAAGCACGGGAATATTCCCTTAAGGGGCAGATCTTTGATCTCACGCTCGAATCGGATCCGCAAACCTCATTATCTGAGATGCCTCTTCCCGAATCTTCCGGATCCGGAACATCTGTACCAGAAATCTCTACAGATGACATCTCTGCATTGGGAACAACGATCCGGGATCTCTTCATCCCGCTTCTCGGTTCTTACCAGTGCGCAAACGCTTCCATGGCAGTCGCAGCAGCCGATGTTCTCCGCCGGAAGGGCTGGCCGATCACGGAAGATTCCATCCGCAGAGGCCTGAAGCATACCGTCTGGCACGGAAGATTTGAGCTCATGCACCAGAATCCCGCCATCATCGTGGACGGCGGACATAATCCGGAAGGAGCCGCCATGCTCCGGGACAGCCTCACCCGCTACTTTCCGGATCAGAAAATCATCTTCCTGATGGGAATCCTGGCCGACAAGGACTACCATAAAGTCATCGCCACTGTCGGCCCCCTCGCCAAACGTTTTTACACCGTACCCGTCCCGAACCCGAGAGCCCTTGACCCCGAACAGCTCGCCCGCGAACTGAAGGGCGCCGGATATCTGGCGGAAGCGAGGTCTTCCATCGAAGAAGCCACAGACGAAGCCCTCAAAAACAGCACCGAAAAGGATGTCATCTGCTCCTTCGGGTCCCTGTACTACGTAGGAAGAATCCGGGAGCATCTGAATACCGAATTCACAACAACGATATAAAAATAGCAATTTTGATAAAGCCGGTCAATTCTGTAACAGTGACCAAAAAGAGCCCGGAAACCGGGCTCTTTTCTGCTGCATCTTATTGATCACATCATGGACTGCTGGATGACACAATACTCTCATCCGAGCGATCCTCATCCACTTTCTTCGAAGAACTCTCGTCTACAGAGCCCGCCGAATCCGATGAGGAATCGGATACGTTCTGACTATCTTCACTCGTTTCACCACCGCTTGTACTGTCCGTGCTTCCAGCGGTACTTTCCGCCGCATTCGAATTCGCTGTCTGTCCGCTTTTATTCCCAGATCCTGCTTTCGCCGCAGCATTACCCGTGATCACGTCCGAATCGTCACCCTCAGCGTCCTTCACAATGATGGTAACAGAGGCGCTCACCACTTTCTCAGGTCCTATAGCTGTGATGACATACGTTCCGGCAGAACTGCTCGAAAATGTACGTACATTTCCCTCCCCTGCCAAGGAAATGTTATTACCATAACCGTCTTTTACCGTCCAGTCAGCATCATTGACAGACTGGTTTTGAGCGTTCTTCAGACTGATTTGAATCTGACTGTTCGTTAAAACCGTAACAGCGTTATTCTCATCCGGCGTAACCACGTTATTATTAACCGTGACGCTCAAGCTGTATGACGGAAGGTAAGTGATCCGGCCATGGCCATTTCCATTATCAGAAGATTCAAACGTTGGAATATCGCTATTTCCCCCAACGAGAGTCTTTCCCTGCACAGTTGTTCCATCTGTAATCGAGGAAGTGCTCTCAGATGTCTTGAAATAACCAGAACCCCCGCCAGCGGAAGGAGCAACTAGTTGTAAGCTATCGACATAGCTGCTTCCACCGCCATACCAGCCGCCTCCCCCTCCGGCACCGAGATCGTATCCAGCACTGCCAGTTCCTGCAATTGGAGAACCTCCCTGGCCGAAATTGCCCGATTTTAAACTAACATCAGGTACATTTTTGCCGTTTTTCACTGTTCCGCCTTCTGTTTCACTTCCTCCGGTTCCATATGTGTCCCAATTATATTGTGCAGTATATGATACACCATTGCCTTCTACTCCACTGTTACCGCCGCCATTTCCACCTGCATTTCGCGACATATCAGCATCAAAAATTTTAGATCTCAATGCGTTCACATATAATCCCGCGCCTCCTCCGCCACCTGCTACGAGTAATGCAGATCCATCTTTGGACTCCATTGTCAAAGTTTCCGGGATATCTTTCAAAGTGTTAGCATGCAGAGACATATGCGATGCTCCGCCACCGGAAGCAAACAACAAGAAAGCAGCAAAGCTACGTCCAGACTTTTTGGAACAACTGAATGCGTCTCCGCCACCATTCCAGCCACCTTTTATAAGCTGTGACTTTTCAGTTTTTGACTCATTATTACCAAACTTAAGTTGACTATATGTTGCATCCTGACCACGGCCTCCTACATATACATCAATCTTCTGGCCTTCTGTCAGATAAACGTAATTTACCGTATATCCTCCTTCTCCTCCTTGAGCATATTTTGTGGCATCATACGTTGCATTTCCTCCATCAGCACCCCAGACTTCCAGCTTGTACCATCCATCCGCCTGCGCTGTATATGTCTGCACTCCATTTGAAAAATAGTTAAAATCCTTTTCATTATTAATTTTCCACTGTGCAGTAAGCATTACGGTACCCGATGTTGCCAAGCCGGATACTTTGTCTCCTGCCTTATACATTTTACCGGATTGATCCTGCCATCCCACAAAAGTCCAGTTACTACCAGCAGATGCTTCACAATCAGGTAGAGTAACGTCTATAACATAATCAATATCATCAATACTGGATATTACTTTACCATCAATTCTAGGTGTTCCACCATTTCCATCAAACTGAATGGAATAGATCGCCTTGTTCCAGCTCCAGTCACCGTACGCAATCATTCCATCTGGCATTGGGAATGGATAAACCTTTTCATCTTTGCTTGTGTATTGATAATATGGCTTTGTCGTATTGCTCTCTGCCGGTGATCCATACCCTGAAATTTCTTTCAATTTCTCATATGTATAGTTTTTGATTTTATCAGATGCATTTGGAGACTGGCTTTCAATTTCTCTCAAGCTGTTCTTATCACAATCAATACTCGAAAGGTAAGCACAATTATCTATCTGATTTGAATATTCTGGTGCTTGGTAGGACTTCATAAAGAAATAATAATTTAATACCGTACTTTTCCAGATAGCAGAATAATCATTTCTAATGCCCTCTGTCCAACTGCTATTTTTATATTGATAGAGAAAACCTGCCCCCTCTTCTGCTTGAAGTAACATTCCAACACTATGACACAGCTTTACTTTTCCTCCTGAACAGGAATACCCAAAACCAGCTACAGTACCTGACGCAGTTACCAGCGCGTTAGCATAACTGGATTCAATATTTCCAGAGTTATTCAAGAAAAATCCTGCTGCGACATTCCCGCCAAACACCTTTCCGGAATAACTACACGACGTAATATCTTTTTGATTATCTTTTACGAATCCAGCTATATCTCCATTTTCCGTATTTGGCTCATCGTCTGAGGTCGTGTCTTTAGTATAATTCAATCCGCAAACCAGCAAGCTATAACCTTTTGAATCTGAATCTGAATCATCTACTTTAGGAGAAATGGGTTTAAAGTATTGCTGATCTTCTTGATATTGTTTTTGATATTCAGTGGGATATAATAGATTATCTGAATACAGCTGGCAATTTTTAATGATTTTTGAGTTTGTATTTGCAAATCCATTCTCACCTATTTGAGCATTTACTATGTCACTATTGAAGATTGATCCACTATTGTTATCAACAAAACCATTGGAACCTATCGTAACAAATTTCAGGTCGATTCCTCGGATTGTATTATTATTTTCGTTCCCAATCGTGCCACTATTTGTTCCAACTGCTCCATTCTCTTCTATTTGAGCATTTGTGACGCCACTATTTGATATAGTACCGGTGTTTTCATTTACATTTACAAAACCATTTTTGCCTATTGTAACTGATTCCAGATGTAGCCCTTTACTATCATCTCCATTTTTACCACCAATTGTTCCTCTATTTGTTTCCGCTACTCCATTATCACCTATTTCAGCATTTTTTATTTCACCATTTGATATAGTTCCGCTGTTATCATTTACATTTACAAATCCATTCTTTCTAATAAAAGCATTTTCAATTTTAACATTAGAAATTAAACCACTGTTGCTTGTGGCCACACCATTTCCTTGTATTGAAACATCATTCAACGAACAATTTAATATAGTTTTTGTATTCTGATTTGAAGCCAATGCAGAGTTCTCAAATTTAGAGTGTGATACTATCAGATTACTCATTTCTCCGTTGTTATTAACAACTACTGATGAGGCTTTCATATTTGAAATTTCAAAGTTTTTAAACTTGCTGTTTTCATTGTTATGTATAGTCTCAAATATTGGTTGTGATAAGTATTCTAGCCTTCTAAAACCTTTTGATAACTTCTCACCTTGATATGTGCCTCCTAATCTCTTAATTTGTGGAGACTTATATATCTTTTTTTCTCCTAACTCAGTGAACTTAATCTCTGAGCTATACGAGATATCCATTGTCTGTGTTACCGTTTTGTACCCACCGTATTCATCACTTAAATATGATCCTCCATTTAAGAAACTCCCAAATAGTATATTCAACTGATGTGCACTTCGTATCTGATAATCTGTACTCCATTCTCCATAGGGATAAAGATAATCTGCTAGATAGGGGTTCATCGTAAAAGAAATAATCTTTTTCCAAATCCTAGGATTATAACTTTCATCCTCTGTTCCTGAACTCATTGCAAAAGTTATAGTAAATAATGGATCATTCCATGTTTCTCTAGTTAATGCCCTATTATTTTCAGTGTTAAAATAATATGCATGATAACCTTCTAGGTTTAATTGCTCTGTGATGGCGTCATATTGTATTAAAATCCTATCATTTATTAAACCTTTTATTGTATTTCTGTCTGAACCACCATCTTCCTCCCATCCAATTCTGAACAGCTCATCCTGACATTCATCTGATACAAGCAGAATATAACCATCCTCAGTTACATACTCTCCTCCCTCCGGTGCTGCCAGAAGTCCATGATCGTTTAATTCGCCTGGAGATAGCGTATCGCTTAAGGGTGTTCTTGTACTGATTTCTTTATAGGAGTCATTAGAAACATTGCCTCCGGGAACTGCATTTCCTACAAATCCATGATAATAAGCACTCTTGGTGGCGTTTGCCTTATCACCATGCTGCACGATCTCGTAGTACAGAATTCCGAAGCTTCCATCAATTTCCTGAGTATTCTTCGGAACTACCCAGTCACCGTAATACACAGACTGCCCGGAGGTCATCTGGTACGGATAATCCCCCTTGAGGCTTGCATCATATTTATTTGGTTTTACTTTTGCTGTCTGTTCTGCAAAAGGAGTACCGGCTTCTCCGACTTTTGCACCTTTCACATTTGCACCGGTGAGTTTTGCCTTATTCACACCGGAAAGATAGTAATTGTTCTCTGTTTTTGGAAACGAACTGCTGCTGTTTTCACCGACAAATACCGTCCCGTTTGTAAGGCCCGTTGCATAACAGGATGTTACGGACAAATTCGAATTTGCGCTGTTTGCAATAAAGTTTCCAGCCTGTGCATTTGTTCCCGCACCATTCCCGTCAGTTGCATTTGCAGTACTCCCGGAATACGCAGAAGCTGTGGTAAAGCAGTTTTCTATCTTAAGAGAATTGCTGCCTGCAATCTGTCCGATGAATCCTCCGACATAGCCATTCCCACGGATGTTATACCGTCCCTGCGTAGCATCGTCATTAATGCTTTCTTTATATTTCCCCTCTGCTGTTCTTCCGCCGACGTAGCATTTGGATATGGTACTATTTGATCCTGTGCTGTTCAGGCAACCGATGAGCCCGCCGAAGCCGTCACTGACAGCGTTTGCCTGTGCATCGGAATCTGCGACATATACCGATGCCGCGCTATTCTCTACATCCAGATTTCCGCTTGTACTGATGTACGCAGCGAGTCTCGCCGCAGCATCTTTTGCTGAAACAAGGTCCAGATTCCCCACGCCGAATACATTGCAGTCGTTGATCTTTACCGCTCCAGTATAGGACGAATTGATTCCGGAAGCATTCCCCGTGCTACTTCCCGGTTTGCTTCCCGCACAATAGCCAAGAACACCGCCTGCAAAGGAACCACCGATAATTTTCAGAGATTCGCCGTCATTACCTGTGCTGCCGCTATTTGCTGAAGTACTGCTTTCTTTTCTAGTGATCGAAACGGCACAGTTCTCAATAGACAGACCTGTCCCGGTGCCTGCTGTCCCTGTTTTACTTTCGATTTGACTTCCGATCTGACTTCCGAGGATTCCACCTGCAGCTGAACCGATAGTCGAACTTGTAGAATTTGAGCTGCTATCCGAATTTGCAGCAATTGTCAATGTTTTCCCGGACAAAACCTTGGAGTACCGAATGCTCGTACCGGTACTGGCTGCATGACCCACGATGCCGCCTGCCGCCTGATCTGCCTTGAGATTAAGCGCAGTATCTGCTGTGACCATTACATTGTGGATCGCAGTCACCCGGCTCGTTTTTCCAACGACAAACTCGGCATAGGAAGCCTTCTCAGCTGTCGGATTCTTCAGCGTAAGACGCTAAATTTCCATTTTGCTTCCGTCTGCTGTACCGGTGCCAGCATTGATATAGCCAAAGAGTCCCGCGTAGGTGCTGCCTTTCGATCCATTATTCCCGGCAGCGGCAGCTGTTCCCGAACCGGAAGTGTTCTGATCCGAAGCGGCACCAAGCTTAAGGTTGGAGATTGCAAACCCGTTTCCGTTCAAAGACGTCAGGGCAGAATTCGAGATACTGTAGAAGTTCCCGGCAGCAGTAAGCACGGAAGTTGCTGCTGATGTTGATCCTGATGTAGAAACCGAACTCGTATTCCATTCACTCTTGTAAGAGGAAACCGAATAGGAAGCTGTTCCCGTACCACCGCCGTTTGAAGTACCGGTCGAGGTTCTTGGGATCGCTTCGTTGCTTAGAAAGCGGATTGTCATGCGAGACCAGTCAAGATCCTTCAGCATTTTTGCGCTTGTGATTATTGCGGAAGAATTTGAGTCGGAACCTGAAACCTGCGCTCCGGAATTCCCGCTCGCGTTCACGCCGGAAACGACCGTACTGAGGTTCTGCAGATGCCGCCCATAGGCGATCCCGGCAGTATTGGTGTCCTTCCCACTATTGGAACCATTCGCTAACAGACTGTTGCAGGACAACGTCACCGATTTTCCTGCTCTTCCAGCAGACAAAATTTTCTTATTTCCTGTTCCGGATTCATCCGTTCCATCGTCATAGACCAGCCGTACGGTAATTGTGAGATTTTCTCCGGGAATAAGAGGTTTTTCCGTCGATACAGAATTGCAGAACTGGCTGGCAAAATGGCCTTTTACTCCATCGGTCACGCTGTCCAACGTATAAAAATACAAGCGATATTTATTTTTGACGGTATTCTGACGAATACCCCCCTTCAGATCACTCTTGTTAGTAGCAAGCATGTCGTCTGAATTTCCAAGTGTAATTTCCCTGGAGTTTCCGCTGGTCTGTCCGGTCACAGTCGCCTTGACCGTATATTTTCTCTGCGTGGCTTCGGAATCGGATTTTTCCTGCTCGGGCACAGCGACCTGAAGCATCAGCCGGTCATCGTTTTCGATGATCGCGCTGATGCTGTCCTCTGTCGCTTCGCCTTTCTTCACGGAAGACGTACCACCACCGTAGTATCCCACCATCGGATCACTCTTCATGCGATAGGATTTGCTGGTACGATTTTCATTTTTATACGCTTCTGTATTTGCAATGGATGTGATAATAGATTGCGGACTGGTTCCGGTTGTATTTGTATACGTTGCCTTCTTCAGATCTGCAGGCTTGCAGTACCAGACGCCGTAGACAGTCGCCGTCTCCGAGTCATATTCGATGATAATATTTCCGTTTCCACGAAGAGTCTCGTCAATGGCATCGTCCGGAAGAATCATGGACAAGATACCCGAATCGTTCGTGTCGTCAGCGCTGACCGTCACATAACGAAAATCGTGCGCTTCATCCTTATCAAGCTTTCCATCCGCCCAAGCAGCGTTCCAAGAACCTAAGCTTCCATCATAATCCGACGGCCCTGACGAATCCTGAGCGCCGGCTCCCATTGCATTACCAAGCTTCTTTGCAACACTCCCCGGCTGATTTTCCGCCTCCGCGACATAGGTGTCCCAGTTTCCGCTTGCTCTGGATACGGTCATGTGATTCTGCGCCGCAACAAAAATCTCCCGCGCGGTGTCGTCGAGCTCGGTCTGTTTGAGGGACTTCTGATAGCGGATGACCGCCACAAAGCCAAAAGCTGCCAGAATGCCGATGATTGCAACCGTAATCAGCATCTCTGCCAGCGTAAATCCTCTCCGGGCTCTCTCCCGTGCCGTTTTCTTTTTGTCCGGGCACACAAGATCCGCCCTTTTATCTCTATGATCCTGATGATCTGGAAAACCATTGATTCTCATGCTCTGTCATCCTCGATGAAAAAAACTGCTCCAGCCGGTCTGCTTTATTTGCCCGCATCCGCTCCGCTTCCCGTGCCTGTCGGGTATCCTGCGATCACTGCGGTTTTTACCGTCTTCGACTCCACCACGGAATCTCCGTGCAGGACAGAAATGGTATAGGTGAAATAGGGATTGCTCCCGGAAGTCTCCGCTGCAGACGGAGTAATGGAAATCTCCTTGATCTGAAGCTTCAGATTCTGTGTTCGCGTCTGTTTCGTGACAATCGGAATCGCGCCATCCGCCGAAGTTGATTTGCTCGTAGAAGAGCCGGATGAACGCATCTGCGCATCCGTCATATAAATCGTATCGCCATCATTGTGAATATGTACGTCATATCCGCGGTTCCCGGAAAAGAAGGAAGCCTCATTTCCATCCCCTCCGATTGTGAGTGTGGTCAGATCCGCCGAGGCAAAATCATCGTCCACGGCGGCAATTGCTGTGCCGAGAAGAGTCTGCGCCTCTGCCTTCAGCGTCATGCTCCGATAGGTGCGCACCGCCGCTGTGACCCCCGCTGCAATCGCCAGTGTCGCGAGGGACATCAGCAGCACGGTCACAAGCATCTCTGTGAGCGAGAAGCCCTTCTGTGATCTTATTCGATTGCCATTCGTAGAATAACCTCGTCTGCGTCTCATATCCGTTTCTGCTCTCTCCCGGCGCTTTCTGTATCAGCGGGCTTAACTGTCTGCTGGAAAAAACACCGTATTTCCATTTTTTTCCGTTTTGACGGTTACATGTTCTTTGATCCCGGACAGACTATTGTCAGATGAATTCCCACCTTCAACTGGTGAAAAGGTAATATCCTCCCCTGACCCGCTGCCCTGACTGCTGCCTTCTACCGCCAGATCATTGTGCTCACTGATGTAGTCGGAGTAGGCGGATCCCGACCTTGTGACCACCCGACGGGAAGCCTGCACCATCGTCACCAGGAGAATAGACGCCAGCGACACGATCAGAACCGCGACCAATGTCTCCGTCAGACTCTCACCTGCGTTTGAGCCGAGCTTCGCCCGAACCCGATTTTGCATCCCCCTATGCCCTTGTTGTATCTTCCTATCTTGTATGCCTCGGTGTATTTTCTGCATTCTTTTCACTGTCCTTTTCTAACTGCCGGTTTATAAAAATACCCATCATCTACTAATTTATCCGGTTTCCGAAAAATACTCTCTTTCTGATAATACCGCCCGGTTTTCGAAAAATACTCTCTTTCTGACTAACACAGTCAATTTTCAAAAAAGAACGCTTGTTTTCTTATAATCCAGTCGGATTCTGCGCAGAAATCGCAGAACCGGTGTAAACCTTTGCGTTGCCCCAGCCGAATCCGCTCAGGGTGACACTTCTCGTAATGGTTACCCTGTAGGTGATCGAATCATCCGTAGGATCCGTACTCTGGGCCTCTTCTGTACTCTGAGCCTTTTTTCTACTCGAAGCTTCTTCTGTATTCGTATCCTGCGTGTACTGAAGTTCTCCGCCGTTCGCGGGGATCTTCACCAGACATCTTGCCGATGCATTCTTAAACGTGGATGTCTGTTTTCCGCTCTTATCTGCCTTATAAGAATAAATCTGCGCTTCGATGTTCAGATTCTTGTCCATGTAAAAATCCACACAGACTTTTATAGCTTCATTATCTTTTCCTGTATTAACGTTCAAAATATATGACTCTTTTTTAAACGAAGTATTTGAACTGCTTTTCCAAGAGCTGTCGAGCGAGTCTGTGTGACCGTACATCCACGTATGATTGCCCGGGACATGATCCCCAACCCATTGGTAAGCATTCTCCTGGGAAAATCCGGGATCTTTCGTAGCCTGCCCCAGCTTGCCATCATCTTCAAGAACATAATCATTCCAGAAACCATCGATGATCTCTCCCGCGCGGACGATCTCATATCCGGTGAGGTTCAGGTTCTTAGTACTCAAATTATTTTTCAGATTTGCAAACGGTGAACCCGGAAGCCTGCCGTTCAGATAATCCGAAGTTACTGCCTGTGAGCGATTCGAATCCTCTGTCGTTTCTCCCGCTCCACCTGTAGGTGCCGAGTCAACATAGGTTCCGTCTCCATTTACTCTGCGATAGAAAGAAAACTGAGTACTCGTCGTCAGGGTATTCTCATTTGCATTGCAGACAACCTCGTTATCCTCATTTTTGTCGTCATCCTTGTTGGAAGTAAGCCCCAGAACCTGTGGGAGAATTTTGTCGTCCGCCAGATTCTTCCCCGCCATGCGCCGCACTACAAGCCTTGCCGTCGAGTACACGGCCTCTTTATCCCTTTCCGTTGAGGACAGATTCTTCATACGTCCCATCGAGGAGGCTGCGGCGGCCAGAATCACAGATCCGACAATTGCGCATACCAGAAAAAACAGCAGCGCCACGGAAAGACTTGCGCCTTCCTCCGACCTTATTTTTCTCCGAATCAGACCATTTCTTTTTTTTCTTCATAATTAAAACCCTGTCGTTGCCATAGGCGGAAACCCAACACCTTTAGGTCGTGGGAGGAGCCTTATTGTGGCATAGTAATTATGAGCCATTTTTAAGAGAAAACTGTTAGTTCCGGCTCAGAACGAGGCACCTGCATGGCTTAGCACAATGCACACGTGTGACGCATAATCATAAAAAATATAACGAGAATATTACATTTTTATAATAGCAACAAAGATACCTCACGTCAAATTTTCGTTGATTTTCGCAACACCCAAAACACCTTGATTAACGAATCTATGCTCATCGAAGGGTAATCCCCAGCTTCCAATTCGCATTACAAATCAATGCCAGTCTCTTTTTTCAGTATTCTGCACAATTTTATCAGACATTAATCATTGATTATTCACGAATTTGTAATTCTCGTCCATTCTATTGTTGACTAAGTTTGTCCAGTATATTACAGTTATCTTGTAAATTCCATAAAATCTTTTGAGTAATACAAGAAATTATCTGACGAAAGGCATCAAGAAGATATGAAAAAGACGATATGGAGAAGAAGGTATGAATAAGAAACGACAGATTCTCACAGAGAAAAGGAAGAAAGCCGATGCTGATCACCCGGGAAACTGACTACGCTTTACGAATTCTCCGCGCTCTGGCGGACGGGAAACGGCACAATGTCAAGGAGCTATGCGAGAGCGAAGCCGTTCCGCAGCAGTTTGCGTATAAGATTCTGCGAAGGCTTACAGATGCGGGTCTTGTGAAGAGCGTGCGGGGCGTCAACGGAGGTACGGAGCTTGCCGGCGATCTCGGAAGCATCACCCTTCTAGATGTCATCCGAATCACGGAATCCGACTCCTATATCTCCGACTGTATGAGCCCGGATTATACCTGCACATGGTCTGAAAAGAATTGCAGGAAATGCACCATTCATTCCAGGCTGTGCGAAATCCAGCAGAAGCTGGATCAGGAGCTTGAGAAGCAATCGATCCTGGACCTACTGGAAAACGAGGATGCCTCGTCATAACCGAATCCATCCGGTTAATAGAGTCCATCCATCCCGACATCGTTCAAGGTCAACAGAGCCCATACATCCCGATACCGCTCAAGGTCAACAGAACCCATACATCCCGATATCGTTCATTCGAGATAGAATATCACTCATTTAAGATAGAAAGAAAGAGCAAACAGAGAACTGCATACCGACAAAGCGCAACGCATCATCCCGGTTAAGGGATATCAACAGATAAGGAAGATTTAAAGTATACAGGAAAAGGAGGCACGTTTATGAACTATGCAACCACACAGAAACAGGAGGAGCTCCGCGCGAAGGTCCGCGCCTTTGCCGAAGCCGAAATCAAACCGTTCTCTTTCGAATGGGACAAGGGAAATATCTTCCCCTCAGAGGTCGTGCGCAAGATGGCCGATCTTGGCATCATGGGACTTCCCTACCCGAAGGAATACGGCGGCGCAGGGCTTGATGTAACGAGCTATGCCATCGCCGTAGAGGAGCTCTCGCGCGTTGACGCCGGCGTAGGCGTTATTCTCTCCGCGCACACCTCTCTCGGCACCTGGCCCATCGCCGCTTACGGAACCGAGGAACAGAAGCAGAAATATCTCGTTCCTCTCGCAAAGGGTGAGAAGCTCGGCGCCTTCGGCCTGACCGAGCCCAATGCCGGTTCGGATGCGGGCGGCACAGAGACCACCGCGGTGCTGCAGGGCGACTATTACCTGCTGAACGGTGAGAAGATCTTCATCACCAACGGCGGCGAAGCCGATATCTACGTTATTTTTGCCCTGACCACACCGGGCATCGGATCCAGAGGCATCAGCGCCTTTATCGTGGAAAAAGGCATGCCCGGATTCGAATTCGGCGATCACTATGACAAGCTCGGTATCCGCTCCTCGGCGACCGCTCAGCTTCTCTTCAATGATGTGAAGGTCCCGAAGGAAAATCTCCTCGGACAGGAGGGACAGGGCTTCAAGATTGCCATGAACACGCTCGACGGCGGACGTATCGGTATCGCCGCGCAGGCTCTCGGCATCTCCCAGGGCGCGTTTGAGAGCGCGGTTGCTTATTCCAAGGAGCGCGTACAGTTCCACAAGCCGATCGCTTTCCAGCAGGCCATCTCCTTCAAGATTGCTGACATGGCTACCAAGATCCGCGCGTCCCGCATGCTCGTCTACAGCGCCGCGGAACTCAAGCAGGCGCATGAGCCTTATGCGATGGAGGCCGCTATGGCGAAGCAGTACGCCTCCGACACGGCCGTACAGGTCTGCGACGAGGCACTTCAGATTCACGGCGGCAACGGCTACCTGAAGGGCATGGATGTCGAGAGATTTTACCGCGACGCGAAGATCACGACCATCTATGAGGGCACAAACGAGATCCAGCGTCTCGTCATTTCCACCGCCATCCTCGGAAAGGCTCCGAAGGAGGCCTCTGCCCCGCTCTTCCAGCAGCAGCCCAATGTCACCGGCGCACGCAGGAAGAAAATCCTCAAGGACGGCTCCGCCCAGGAACGGGTCGACGAGCTGGTAAAGGATCTGAAGAAGGACGGCTACGACTTCACGGTCGGCATCCCGAAGGACACCCCGATCGCGAAGGCAGAGCGTGTGGTATCCGCCGGCAAAGGCATCGGACCCAAAGAGAACATGAAGCTGATCGAAGATCTCGCGGCAGCCGCAGGCGCGGCGATCGGCTCCTCCCGTCCGGTAGCGGAAACCCTTCACTATGTGCCGCTCAACCGCTACGTGGGTATGTCCGGTCAGAAATTCTCCGGCAACCTGTACATCGCGTGCGGCATTTCCGGAGCTGTACAGCACCTGAAGGGAATTCGCGAAGCCTCTACCATCGTCGCGATCAACAAGAACCCGAATGCGCCGATCTTCAAGAACTGCGACTACGGCATTGTCGGAGACGTCAATGAGATCCTTCCTCTGCTTACGAAAGCGCTCGATACCGGTGAGAAGAAACCCGCTCCGCCGATGAAGAAGATCAAACGCGCACAGCCAAAGAAGATGAAACCGCCGTACAGCCTCTATGTCTGTGACGGCTGCGGATACGAATATGACGCGGCCATCGGAGACCCGGCAGCCGAGATCAAGCCCGGCACCCTCTTCGAAAAGCTTCCGGAAGACTGGGTATGTCCGGAATGCGCAGAGCCGAAGGCGAACTTCACCAAAGTCGAGTAAACGACAGCTTCCGAAAAACAAAGAGACTCTCATTTACAAAGAAGCTCTCATTTACAGGGAAGCCCTCATTTACAGGGAAGCTCTCATTCATACAGACATATACCGTTTTATAAACAACATCCGGTTGTACTCTTTTTTCAAATGCGAAAAGTGTATACAAGCAACTTCAATAAGCAAAACCGTACCAAAAGCGAAACCGTACAAAATAAGCCCAAAAGTGCAATCGGATCAACAACAGATCAATATCGGGAGGAAACCATATGCATTGTGTAAGACAGGTGACTGACAATCTGTGGTGGGTCGGCGCAAATGATCACCGCACCCATCTGTTTGAGAATATTCATCCAATTCCGCGAGGAGTCAGCTATAACGCCTATCTGCTGAAGGATAAGCAGAACGTGCTTTTCGACACTGTAGACTGGTCGGCATGCCGCCAGATGCTGGAGAACATCGAGTATCTTCTGGACGGTGCAAAGCTGGACGTTCTGGTTGTGAATCATCTGGAACCGGACCATGCCGCATCCCTTCAGGAAGTACTGCTCCGCTATCCGGAATGCAAAATCTACTGCACAGAGAAGGGCTTCATGCTGATGCATCAGTTCGGCTTCCACACCGACGGACATGAAACCATCGAGGTGAAGGAAGGCGACACCGCCTGCTTCGGGGATCACACCGTCGCATTCGTACAGGCGCAGATGGTGCACTGGCCCGAGGCCATGGTCACCTTTGACACCACCAACGGTGTTCTCTTCTCGGCGGACGCCTTTGGGTCCTTTATCGCCCTGGACGGAAAGCTCTTCAACGACGAGGTCAATTACGACCGCGACTGGATTGATGAGTCCCGCCGCTATCTCACCAATATCGTTGGAAAATACGGGCCGCACATCCAGAAGCTTCTGAAGAAGGCTGCTCCTCTTCTTCCGCAGATCAAATACATCTGTCCGCTTCACGGACTGGTGTGGCGCAGTGATTTTGATTATCTGCTGGACAAATATCAGCACTGGAGCACCTATGAGCCGGAAGAAAAGGCCGTCATGATCTGCTATGCATCCATGTACGGCAACACCGAGGCAGCGGCGCAGGCCCTCGCCGCAAAACTGGCGGAACTGGGCGTCACAAATACGGTAGTATATGATGTGTCGAACACACACGTATCCTATCTGATCTCTGAAACCTTCCGCGTCAGTCACATCGTGCTGGCTTCGGTCACCTATAACCTCGGCATCTATCCCGTGATGCACAATTATCTGATGGATATGAAGGCGCTGAATCTCCAGAACCGCACCTTCGCCATCATCGAAAACGGATCCTGGGCATGCAAGTCCGGCGATCTCATGCAGGACTTTCTCAATGACGAACTAAAAGACATGACCATCCTCAACGAAAGATTGTCTCTCGCCTCCTCGATGAAGGAAGAACAGGAAGACGACCTGACAAGTCTCGCAGAGGCAATCCGGGATTCCCTGAACGGAGACTCCTGACAGAAAAGCGTGCAAATCGAAGCCTCATTACAGAAAACGTATAAACCGAAGCCTCATTACAAAAAACATATAAAACAAAAACTCAAAACAAAAAGCATATAAAAAGAACACCCCTGCCAAATCCATTCTACATGGTAATCCTGTCAGAGGTGCTCTTTTTTTGGAATCCTTTGTTCACTGTCTCCCGCGTACACCCCTGTGATGCGTTTTCTTGACCTGATAAAGCTCTCTGTCTGCTTTATGCACCAGCTCCCGCAGCTCCTCCTTGCTTTCTGCCCGTTCCACCACGAACCCGGCGCTGCACCGGAGCGGAATGGAAATGCCGGGCAGGGAAACGGAAGAAACCGCCTTCAGCCAGCGGTCCATGCGGTGTTGAAACTCGGCCGCATCATCCGTTTTCATAAGAACCAGAAACTCGTCACCTCCATAACGAAAGCAGCATTCCTTCGGAAAGTATTGGGTAAGCAATGACGCAACGCAGATCAGCACCTGGTCCCCTGCTTCATGCCCCGCCTCATCATTATAACGTTTAAAATAATCGACATCCGCCATCATCACAGCCACCTGGCTGCCGACATAATTCCAAAAAGCCGTGCGGACGGACAGCCGGTTTCCAATGCCGGTCAGAGAATCGGTCAGTGACAGAATCTCCAGCTTTTTATTCAGCTTCTCTACCTCAAAGCGCTGTCGGATCTGCCTGACTTCAACGTGATAACGGGTAATCATACCGGCACAAAGGAGCAGAGCCAGCGCCAGATAGTTCAAAAAACTGATTTTCGCTGCTCCGTCTTCCAATTCCAGGAGAAGGAAGAAAACGGCGTGTGCCGACAAAATCAACACGATGCTCGCCAGTGGAGGCATCGTAACGAAGCAGGTAAACACAATTTCCACGATAAAAAAGGTCAGCATCTGCTCCCCCGAGACGTAATGGCGCAGCGATGCCACCATCCCCCAGAAAACCAGTATGCTATAATAGACGATGATAATCGCATTTTCGCGAATCAGGTGCTTGTTCATATAGGCATCATCCCGCGAAATTCTTGTCATATGTACGGTGATATATACTGACCAGAACACAGATCACGGCACTGACGATACTCCGCCAATAAGACAACACCGCGGCCTGATAATGGATACAAAACAAGGTCAGAATCACAATCTCAACCGCCGTAACCGCAGCTGAAATTTTCTTCAGGCGATAGATATTATCACGGATAATTTCATTCTTCACGTTCTGCGAAACGTCCGGAAAAATCCCTGTCTTCAGTTTATGAAATAACAAATCTATTTTCTCTCGCATATTCCGTGCCCTTATTCTCTCTTACCCTTGCTCCTCTGCAAGAGTTCTCTCTAAAAACACTATACAAAATATAATAAACGTATTTTCTCCATTGAGCAACCCCCAACCCTATATCCACAATTCTTTATCCACGAGCCGTATATTCACCCTTTAAAGCGAACATAAACTTACCACACTTTCCCCCGGAGATGATATAATAGTTAAAGCTAATCTATGATCGGAGACTCTTTATGAAGACCCACAGCGATTCGATTTATCACAGATTTTCTAATATTGTTACAAAAGGGGAATTAAATCTTTCCACTGACGACCCGCGGCTGCAGGCTGATTTTTTAACCAGCAACATCATCTTCTGTATAGCCGCAGGCATTCTTCTCTGTATCCTTTCCTTCATCGGAGGCGTTGGAACTTTTGCTCCATTCGGAAAAGGGTATGTCCTTTCCGGGATCAATGCCACCTTCGTTTATACCCTGATTTTTCTGACGAATCTCATTTTCATCCGTCTGCTTCTTTACGCCATGAAGCAATCCCCCGTAGAAATAAAACGGGGAGCCGGAAAGCTGACCTGTTACGTATTTATGTCTGTGAATATGATCCTGGCGAACCTGACGTTCTACACCACGCAGAAAGGCAGCAGCTTTTTCTTTGAATATATCCTGGTCACGTCAATCGTCTATCTTGTGCCGAACTCGGATCTTCGCACCTTTATCCGGAATGCTCTCTTTAATGTCACGGCGTTGCTTGTTGTCCTGGCTTCCTTTCACCGGGCCCTTGCCTGGCAGGACCTCGTGGATATCGTTGCGCTGCACATCATCTGCGGGTTTGTGAACTGGGTCCGCTGGCTTTCTTTTCTTCGCACGGAGGCCGCTCTTTTCTCCCTTGAGAATAAAAAAGATCTCTTTTACGCCGAGAGCCGGACCGACGGACTGACCGGTCTGTTAAACCGCTCCGCTCTTCGGAACGATTTTGCAACCTTTATCAATCAAAAGCTCTGTGTAGCCTTGATGGATTTAGATTCCTTCAAGAAGTACAACGACACCTTTGGGCATGAATATGGCGACCAGATACTGACACTCACAGGTCAAAAACTTAAAAAGGCTTTCCATGGGTATGAGGACAGCTGCTATCGATATGGCGGAGACGAATTTCTTGTGATTTCCAAGGATAATGCCCGTCTGTTCCATCAGAAGCTCGAACAGTTTCAGCGCTTCTGCAGCGCAAGCCGGACGGAACGTGCGATTTCCTGCAGCATCGGATACTGCAGCGGCATTCCTCACACGGAAACCGATCTGCGCATGCTGATCAAAACTGCCGACAACTTTCTCTATCAGTCGAAGAATAAAGGGCCGGGAAAAATGAGCGGGAGTCTCTCCCCTTACAGTTTCACCTCACCAATGCCAATGGCGGAACAGCCGTCCGCAGCAGATAACCTGAAAAGTCTGGATGACGCGGTAAAGATCTTTGATAAGCGCCTGATGTCCCAAAAGGAATGGTCGATTGCCTACCTGAACGTCAACCGCTACGCAGAAATCAATGAGTCCATCGGTTACCGCAATGGTGAGCTGCTTCTGGAATCGATCATCCGGACAATCCAGCAATATTTCCCGGATTCTCTCCTGATCCATCGGGAAATCGATCATTTTGTGCTTTTTTCCACCCTTCCGGACCCGGAATTCACACAGCAGATTCGAAAAATACAGAATGATGTATCCGGCCTGGAGAGCCGACGGATGGTGATTGTCCGGGCAGGCGTCTACCATCACGGCTCCGGCGACCGGCCAACCGATTTTCTCACAGGTATGTATAACGCCAGGTACGCCTCGGACAAGGCAAATGATGCCGCCAGGAGTGACACCTATCTCCGTGTCTATGATGAAGCACTCGATCAGCAGCGCGCCAAAGAGACGTTTGTGCACAACCATTTCATAAATGCACTGGAAGCAGGATCCTTCGTTCCTTATTATCAGCCGATCGTCGGCTCTCTCTCCGGTACAACCTGCGGATTTGAAGCCTTGAGCCGCTGGATCGATCCGGAAAAGGGAACCATTCCGCCCGGGAATTACATTCCTTACCTCGAGGAAAGCTGTGAAGCTTACCGTCTTGATCTCAATCTTCTGGAACAGGTATGCAGGGATCTGCAGAAACACAGAGACCAGTTTCCATCGAAACTGTTTGTCAATGTCAATTTGTCACAGACCGACTTTAAGATCATGGATATGCCGGAGAAGATTGATCGTATTGTATCCCGGTATCAGATTCCCAGAGAACAGATTCAATTTGAAATCACAGAGTCCGCCTTTGCAGAAACAGATCTGATCCATGAATCTCTGAAAGTTCTTAACGAACGCGGCTATCGTGTGTGGATGGATGATTTCGGCGTAGGCCAGTCCTCTCTCTCCGCCTTCCATAATTATAAGGTTCAGGGCGTTAAGATTGATCAGTCCTTCTTTGCCGATATCGCAAGCCCCCGAACCAAGATTATCATCCAGAGCATTATCGACCTTTGCCACGAGACCAACAGCCTTCTGATCGCTGAGGGCGTCGAAACCCAGGAACAGCTCTGGTATGCGCAGCAATGGGGTGTGAATTTCATTCAGGGCTTCTACTTCAGCAGACCGATGCCTCTGCATGCGCTTCTTGCTTCTTCCTTTATACGCAATCTGACCAATGAGACTACCGATCAGTTCTATCAGAAGGCTGCTGAGGTCAATCTTCTGAATAATATCTCAAATAGAGAACGTTTTTCCCTGGATACACACACGCATCCGCTGTTATTTGCCAGAGCCGTCCTTGTACAGTACCCGGATCAGAGCCTCACGTTGCTGCGTATCAATGATGCCATGCATCAATTATTATGGGAATCCAAAGCCATCGACACACAAAAACAGTACTCCATAAAAAAAGACAGCGTATTTGCAACCGCTCTCACAGAGAATATACAAAAGATCAGTGGGAAAAGCACCACCATAGATTTTCCGATGGAGCTCCAGAGCAGACCATATAACGGCCGACTTGTTCTTCTCGCCCAAAAGAGCGATGAAGGAATGACCGCTTATTTGTTCTCTCTCTCCAATTTTGTGATTACGCTTCCCTTGAACTCTGGTAAACAGGGGCCGAACCACTGACCCGTAAGCGATAAGACCGGTAGATTCACTTCTCCTGCCTTCCGTATGGTATCGTCCGTCCCTACTGTACCGATATATTTGTCTGGAACCGTTTTTGAATGGTAACCTGTCTGCCTGCTCTACCGGTATGCCCACCAGGCTTCTCCTGCAAAAGAAAACCCTCCAGCATGTCATGCTCTCCATCCGAATCAATACGGGAAGAACATGCTGCTGAAGGGCAACAAACTTGTAATTAATAGAATACTGCTGCGCGCAGAAAACTGCGCCATGACTTCACAGGTATTCAGTCTTATCTTATTTCTTCGTTTCTTATCTTATTTCTTCTTCATATGTTTCAGTGCCGCCACACCTGCCACAACCGCAGCTACCGCACCGACAGCTTTCGTGACTCCGCTGCTCTTTGCTTCTTCTACCGCTGCGGCCGCCTTCTTCTTGTCAATCACCGGTTCAAAATCCTTCTCCTCCGCCGCTCCAAGCCGGATCAGAAGGGTTTCCAGATCGGTGTTGTGCGCAAGCTTGAGGGCTCCCATAATTGCAGCCTTCTCCCCTGCCGCGATTGGCCAGTCCTTGATCATCTTGCCATCGTTCATCTTCACACCTGCTGTGATCAGATCACGAATATCATAGATAGAACCCCAGACCTCCGGGACGCCACGGTCTACCTTGCACAGGGTATAAACCGCCTCCATTCCGGTACGAATCGAGTACTCTGTTGTAAATACCGTGT
Organism: uncultured Lachnospiraceae bacterium; assembly: GCA_900314295.1. Lineage (GTDB taxonomy): Bacteria > Bacillota > Clostridia > Lachnospirales > Lachnospiraceae > Bilifractor. The sequence goes on from OMUU01000132.1 coordinate 35,670, forward strand.
CGCGCGGCGTCTCCGCATACTGTCCCAGAAATGCCAGGTTTACGGATCCCTCCGGCACAACGAGCGGACGGTCTCCGTACTTTCTCGGCTCAAAGAAGCTCGTTACGTAGGGCATCATGCAAGGTGTAGTATTGCACTCCTTGTCCGCAAGCTCGTCAATATGCTCCACGGGAATTCCGATATGATACAGCCACTCCGCGCAAAGCTCACGACCGCTGCACAGGAACATCGGCTTCTGCACATAATCGCCGCAATCATCCCAGCAGTTCAGTCCGTAAACCCAGATCAGGCAGTGATCATCCGGCTGATCCTGGAACTGTCCCTGCCGGTTGATTGTCCAGCTGATCAGCCAGCTGGAATCCTTCGCCGTGACAATTCCTCCGGTTACGACCTTTCCCGAAAGCGGATCCCGGTGACAGATTTTCTCGATTGCCTCCAAAATCTCCTTGTTTGAGGTGTCCACCGTCCAGGATTCCCAGCTCGTTTCCTTAATATCGCGGAAAAATACGTCCGGATGTCCAAAGGCGTCATCCTGCGCAGCCAGCTTCTTCCACAGCTCAACGGACGGGCCCTGTCCGTTCACAATATTCACCTCCGGCGCATGCGTCTGATCGCCGTAAGCAGAACCATCCCCTTGCGATCCGTTCGTCACAAAGACCAGATCATCCTCGGTCAGATCAATAGCCTTCTCTTCCCCGTCCTGTGTATATTCCAGTCTGACGGCCTGTTTCTTCGCCGGTTTGCAGTCACAGACAATATTTGTCACCTGGGTGTTGTACGCAATCACCCCGCCGGCATCCTGAATATACTTTACCATCGGAAGAATCATAGACTCATACTGATTGTACCGAGTGAAGCGGAGTGCGCTCAGATCCGGCAGTCCATCAATGTGATGAACATAACGCTGCATGTACTTCTTCATCTCGAGAGCACTGTGCCATTTTTCAAACGCAAACATGGTCTGCCAGTAGATCCAGAAGTTTGTCTTGTAAAAATCCTCGTCGAACATATCGTCGATCGTCTTATCTTCAAGCTCCTTATCACTGGCAAACATCAGCTTCATCAGCTGCTTCTCTGCGTTTTTGTTCAGATCATACTTCCGGTCTGTATGCGCGTCCTGCCCCTGCTTCTCCGTCACACGGCAGAGCGAATAGTTCGGATCCTCTTTATTCAGCTTATAGTACTCGGAAAAAATAGTCTCCCCGGGATTGACGATCGACGGAATCGAACGGAACAAATCCCACATACACTCAAAGTGATTGTCCATCTCACGGCCGCCGCGCATGATGTAACCCTTCTGCGGATCATGAAAACCATCGCACGAACCTCCCGCGAGCGGAAGTGACTCGAACAGGGTGATGTTCTCGCCCGGCATCTGCGCATCACGGATCAAATAGCATGCAGCGGAAAGTCCGCCGAGGCCAGTTCCTACAATGTACGCATGTTTCTTCTCGATTCCTTCAGGTTTCTCAGGTTTTGCAAATGCTTCATAATTTCCACTGCTATAATACATGGCATATACCTCCGTATAAATGACCGCCAGTCATTTTTATATGCCAAGCATACGCCAAAAAATAAGATTCGTCAACAATGACAGGCAGTTTGACAGAAATTTTATATTTTTTATAATTTGGTAATCATTCTCTCAACACTTTATATGCTTCTATATGTCTCTAAATGCATTTATCACTATATTCTCCTATCTCTCAATATGCATATGTCTCTATATCCTTCTATATCTCTCTATTTGTCCATATGTCACAATGTTTTCACTTTACGATTTCAAAAGATTATAATTGTATTACAATCTGCGAAACACCTTCCCTTGTTCTATTTTTGTGATAAAATTCTTGTAGTCGTATATCATTCAGGAATTATGCTTTAGCATCTGGGAAGTGAGGGAGATTATATGAAACGAAAAATGGTTGTTGCAGCTCTTGCCCTGTCAATCGCTATGAGTGCGGTGAATGTACAGGCGGCCGATCTCGATCTCGGCAGCGCGCCCGGATCTACCGGCCTCGACATTACGATCCTCGGGACCGGAAATCCCGCAGATTCCGGCAATGCTTCCGATTCGAATTCCGGCTATTCTTCCGGAACGGGCAATGAATCGGAGACAGCAATCCGCGAAGCTGAGCTCTATCCGGAAGGCACTCCCGAAGAGGCAAAGCCTGCCAGACTTGCGTCTGCGAGACTTCTGCTTGGTTCCGTCGGACTGTTTGATTACTATCATTCCTATGATGCCATAAGTGCCATCTTCCAGAGCCAGTACGCATCATTCACCACACCGGGTGCCTACGGCGACGCCACCGATATGAACTACATGTACCCGAGTCTGCAATTCATCGACGAGTGCAATGACCTCCGTGCAAAGCACGGACTTTCCGCTCTCAAGGTAACCGATTACCTGATGGCCTGTGAGGAAGCGGATGTCAACTGGTCCAAGGACAACATTGCGCACGCGAAGCAGTTCAATATGGGAGAAAACCTTGCCTGGGGAATGCCCGATCCCTTCTCCGGCTGGTATGATCAGGAAAAGGCCGCATATGAATCCGGAATCACCGATCCGAATAAGATCGGTCATTATCTGAACATCATTGATCCGTCCTATGGTACGACTGGTTTTGCCATTACGGATCTCGGATCCAATCCTTACGGTGTTACGATGGGACAGGCCTTTCACTGGACCGGCGGATCGGAGGCCTATACTACAAAGCAGTATCGTGACAGAATCGTTAGCTACTCCGATTATCTGACAGGGACGCTGTTCAAAGATGTAATAAACCTGAACAACTATTACTTTGATTCCGTGTACTGGGCGCGCGAGAAGGGCATCACAAATGGCGTCGGAGATAATCAATTTGCCCCGGACACCGACTGCTATCGCGGACAGATGGTACAGTTCCTTTATAACATGAAGGGCAAGCCTTCCTTCTCGACATCCAGTTCCTTTAAGGATGTCTCCTCCAACGATTACTTCGCAAATGCAGTTTCGTGGGCAGCTGAGAATGGAGTGACCTCCGGCACAGGCAACGGAAAATTCAGCCCGAAGAGCCCGTGCACCAGAGCACAGATGGTTCAGTTCCTCTACAACCTGGCGGGAAGACCCGAGGTAACATCAGAGGCCGCTTTCTCAGATGTTTCCGCCAATAACGTCTATGCACGCGCGATAGCCTGGGCAAAGGATAATCACATCACAAACGGAACCGGTGAAGGCAAGTTCAGTCCCAATACGAACTGCAAACGGGGACAGATGGTTGTCTTCCTGAAGAACTACATCGACAACGTCGGGATCTGACATTTTTCGCATACTAATACAGGGGCAGCCATTTCCTCCGCCCCTGTAATTTTTTGATTTGCGCGAACAGTGAGCCGCATCCGAATGCGAAGGATTCGTGTGCGGCAAACGTCGCGATAGCGACCTCTTCTCTTAGAGTTCTTCGTTATCCTTGCTGTTCAGGATGATCCCGGCAAGACCGTGCGTAAATGGTTTTCGATATTTGCTGCTGTCGTCTGTAAAGGAAGCGTTGATCACGACGCTGCAGTTTCCGCTCCACTGACCGGCTTTTCTCACAGACTCTATACCCGACCGGATCTTTCTGCAAACATTTCTTACCTCTTCCTTATCCTCATACTTCATCAGCAATTGGAAGTAGCTTTCCTGGCCTCTTCCGATCACACAGTTTGTCCCGCCGCAGTCTTTCAGAATCCCGCCGATTTTCCGCAGCAGATTATCTCCCGCACTATTTCCGTAAAGCTTTACGATCTCACAATATTCGGGGACATATACCTCAATCAGCGCGAATTCATTACCGGTACGCCAGTACTCGACAAGATAAGAATAGATGCTGTCCGACACCCCGCGCGCATTCGACAGCCCGGTAACCGGATCTGTAGAGGAGAGCTTTATTTCTGCGCCTCTTCTGCGTCAGTCACAGTACCCAGAATGCCCATGATCCTGCCATCGCGATAGATCGGGATTTTGCTCGCGATAATTTCCCGGTTTGTGCCGTGAACAATACAGTTTCCTTTTCTCAGATAAATTTTCTTGCCGGAACTCAGTATTTCTTCTTCTTCCTTTTTGAAAGGCTCCGGATCAATATGCCAGCCGAGATCCTCATCTGTTTTTCCAATGATTTCCTTATCGGAATGAAAGCCGAAATATTTCAGGAAGCTCTCGCTTGCACCGACAAACCTCCTGTCCGCATCTTTCCAAAAATACATGCGTTTTGCATTCAGGACCATGTTTTTCCAGAGCACCTCTGCTGTGATTCCGACGCTCTTCTGCCCGGATATGACATCACTGATCGAAGAAGCGATACGGATGATATCGGATTCATCCAGCCCTGACTTGAGAGTTATGTGCAGAGCTTTTTTAAAATCCGATCTCTGCACAGGAACAATAACATGAACAAACCATCGATATTCTCCCGATGCAGTCATGCTCCGGAATATTCCCGAAAGTGCCCCGCTCTTGCTGTTCTCCAGGCGAGATTGCATCGTAGAAATCTCCATGAATTCCGCAAACCGATCCTGATCCGGCAGGTAACAATAATTCAATTTCCAGGCATTGATCACCGAAGACACATTCTTCAATTTGACGCCCACGCCCATCGGCTGATCAGACAGAGACGATTTGATACCCTCCACCGTGTCATTTTCTAAATCGTAGATGGCGATATCGTTGCACATATAATACAAATCGCTCATCGTTTCCATTCTGACCTGCCGGAAATCACTGACGTTTATTTCCACATACTGAATCTGGACGGTATATAGAAAATGCTCATCCTGTACCGCCGCCACGGACCCTGTCAGCATCATATAGTGATCCCCGGAAGGATACGCCGTGGTTTGCGGCCCCTCCTGCTTTCTCAGCTGCTGATCGGCATACTGTCTGTGGAAAACGTGAATCGGATCCCCCGGCGTGTTCATCTTACGTTCCCAGTCTTTTATGTCGCAGACATGATCCCTGCACAGAATTTCCCTGTAGGCCTCGTTGGTAAAAAGAATCTTTAGATTGACGCCGTCGTCATCCACAACGCACAGAGGCTTATCTGTCAGATAGTCAATTCGACTCAGCTTCGTAAAATAGGCTCTCCACCTGGGCGGTTCTGGAACGAGATCCATACTCCTAAAATAAGGAGTAAGGCTTTCCATTGGCATAGGCTTTGCAAAATAATAACCTTGTATCTTTTCGCATCCGATCTCTCTTAGAAAAAGAAACTGTTCTTCTGTCTCCACACCTTCCGCCAGCGTAGAAACTTTCAGCTTTTTCGCCATCCGCACAATAGACGTAATAATCTGCCTGGACTTTTCATCAAAATCCTGGAGAAACGACATGTCAAGCTTCAGCTCATCAAATGAATACTTTTTTAAAACACCAAGCGACGAATATCCTGACCCGAAATCATCCATCCACACCTTATAACCGATCTGGTGGAATCGATGGATAAACCGATCCACTTTGTCGATATTTCTTACAAAAAAGCTCTCTGTAATCTCCAGATTTGTGAACTCTCTCGGCACGCCATACTTTTGTGAAATCCTGTCGATCGAATCCGGAAGGTCGTCATACATAAAATCCTTCCTCGACAAATTCACGGATACCGGGATCGGACTGACTCCGCTTTTCTCCATCTGCAAGTAGTCCCTGCACACCTGCTCAAAGACGTACAGATCCATCCTGTAGATCTGCCCGCTCTCCTCCAGGACAGGAATAAACGCATTCGGCGATATCATCCCGTACACGGGATCTGTCCACCTCACCAGCGCCTCACAGTTGCACACCGTTTTCGTCATGCTGCGGATAATCGGCTGATAGTAAACCTGAATCCACCCGCTTTTCAAGGCCTTTTCAAAATTCCTCATGATGTGAAATTTCAGAGCGGTATGTTCCTGAATGCTGTTATCAAACCATACATATACAGAGGTTGTTGTCTGAGAGATTGATTCGCACGCAAGCCTGGCTCTGGTGCAGGCATCCGTCAGTCTTTCACTGTCATTTTCGAATTTATAAATTCCTGTCTTAACGGCCAGATTATTCCCGCTGCCCGCCTTCTTCATCTCTGAAAATAGCGCACGGAGCTTTGATTCAATCCCATCCTCTTCCGCATATACAACAAAATGGTCACTTTCAAAACGGGATGCTCTATCCCTTCCGAAGTATGTCCCGATCAACTCTGCGAGAGCGCAGATCTGTCTGTCCCCTGCATGCAGCCCATATCTGCTGTTGTATTTCTTCAGCCCGCAAAGATCAAAGTACATAACGACAGGGGTCTGACCGCTTTCCCTGATTTTCTCGATTCCTGTTAGAGAATACTCGAGAAAACGTTCTGTATTCTGAAGCCCTGTCAGACTGTCATAATGCTTTGTGAATTCCGCACTTCCGATTGAAGAATCCTTCCCGGACAACGTTGCAAGCACTGCCTTCACCATTTGATCACTGCCCGCATCCGATGTCTCGTCGGTATAGGTAATAAAAGCCATGCTTGCGCCATCAACCGTAATGTGCTTGCCCGTTCCGTGAATCAGATGATACTCCGACTGATCCTCCCGCTTGTTTCGAAAAACAATATCATAGTCATCCTTTTGCGTTGCAAAACTGTACGAATACTGTTCCATCCTGGGAATGTCATCCGGATGCACATTTCGATACAGATCTGTCGCGAGACTATAAACAGCTTCCTCACAGCTGCTATACCCGAACAGCTCAAGATAAGCCTTTGAAACCAGGAGCGGCTTGATCTGCTCATCAACATATTGGTACACAGCGATCGGAATCGGTATATTTTCTATAAAAGACCTTGTATCAGCGGAAAACTCGTAGGTTTTCATTCGATTTCCGTCTCCTTTCATTCCACCGTGCAGATCCTGTCTCTTCCATTCTTTTTTGCCTCATACAAGGCGTCATCTGCCTGTTTATATACAGACTTAAAGCTCTGTCCCTCTCTGACTCGTACGCATCCCACCGAGCAGGTGACATGATTTCCATCCGGAAGCTTCACGGTACGGATCCCATCCACGATCTTCTCTATTCTGTTATTCGTTCCTCCACATTCCTGTCGAATAGAAATGTCTCTTCTGCTCATACATCTGCTGATCCGCAATCCGCAGAGCCTCTTCAATCCTGCTGCTGTCAGTACACCAGTATGCTCCGGAAGAGAACAGATTGGGATACTGTTCACTTCGTCTCTATCCATTTTCTCACCTCTGAAACACGATTGCGTGCTCTCCCCTCAATTTTTCTATATTTCTATCAATATACATCCTAATCTTTCAATGGTCAAATTGTTCCGATCCACATAAATCTACATAAATTGCATCACGGAGATACCTAAGTTCTTTTTTTTGTACACCTCATTTGTTATCCTCTTAGAAAGAATCCATTATCTCTTGCAGTAAAGAACACCCTGCTGACAAAGACCACGCCCGTAGCTTCAAATGCAACTGTCTCTTCACCTCTTCACAATGGACGATATCACAAAGCTGGCAGAGAAAGGAAAGGAAACAATATGACCACAAATAGAGCAATCGGAGCAATGAAAATGCCAGTCGGTTTTAAATACGAGAAAGTCCACCTCCTGGGACGTCCCCGGCATCAGAAATACAGCGACTTCTGGCGCAGGCATATTCCGATGGACCATACACACCGGGCGAAGCAGTTTGCGCCGTTTGATGCCCTGGACGGTTTCGATGAAGCAATTGCCCGGAAAGAGATTCTGTATGTGGAGCACAATCGAATGGACGAGAACGAGCTGAATCGAAAGCTCAACCGGTTGCAATCTTATCACAAAGCCGTGAAAATCAGATACTTTGTTCCCTGTACCGTTGAAGACAACGAGGCATCTGATCCGCTTCGCAGAGGATATGAAATCTTTTCCGACGGAGTAACTGCGACGTCCATGGCCTCTGATCCGATCCGCGGAAGATATGAAATAGCCAGCGGAGCCGTCTGCAGAATTAATCCGGAAACGGAAACGCTGAGAATAAACGGCCTTACGATCCGCTTCGATGAGATAAATGACATTGAATTTCAGCAGGAAAGCGTCACATGACTGATACCTGCCATGGTGCTCCGCTTGCGGGACATGCCGATTCGAGTTATTATATCATTGTGGAACGAATGGCAACGACTTCCCTGTATGGAACGAATGGCAACGACTTCCCTGTCATTTTCTTGTCAACCAGCTGCAGCCACAGGGAAACGAATAGAAGTATACCCGGAAAGCGAAAGGAATATGTGCACACGTTTTTATCTGGAACTATCGCCGGAACTCCGGCCATATATTGAGGCAGCCAATCACTCACCTCTGAAAGCAAAGATGGTCAGCAGCCTCGGCAGAGAATTCAAAACAGAAGGAGAAATCCGCCCGACCGACATGACAACGGTGATCGCACCGGGACGAAATGGAATGCCGGCTGTGTTCCCCATGGTATGGGGATATCATGTCAAGGGGATCAACCATCCGGTTGTCAACGCCAGAGTAGAATCCGCAAAAGAGAAACAGACCTTTACTGATGATTGGAATCGCCATCGCTGTATTGTGCCGGCATCCTATTACTTTGAATGGGAACATATAAGGCGTCCGGACGGAAAAGTCAGAACCGGGGATAAGTACACCATACAGCCACGGAACGCTACTGTGACCTACCTTGCCGGACTGTACCGGATTGAGGAAGAACGGGGCCTGAAATATCCGGTCTTCACCGTGCTCACCCGAGAGCCATGCGAAGCACTTGCCAGAATCCATGACCGGATGCCGGTAATTCTTCCGGGCGATGCGATTGACGACTGGATAAATCCGGATGCAGATTCTGCAGGGATTGTCACGCAAGCACTGACCGATTTGGTGGTGGAGAAAGCGGAATGACTTCGCCCGGCTTTCTCCGATCTCAGGCAGGCTTTTTATTTTTTTTACTTTTGCACCGAACATATGTTCTGTTCGGAATTTTTTTCAGTGAGGTGATGATGCGTGGAAGACACACATATCTATATTGCTATCGACATGAAATCCTTCTACGCCTCCGTCGAATGCGTCGCCAGAGGATACGATCCGCTCAAAGCCCGCCTTCTCGTGGCAGATGAAACCCGTTCCGATCAGACAATCTGCCTCGCCGTCTCTCCAGCCCTCAAGGCGATCGGCGTTCCCGGAAGGCCCCGGTTATTCGAAGCGAAACGGGCGATACAGGATTATGAACGATCCCATCGCACAAAGGTATCCTACGAAATCGCTGTTCCCCGGATGGCGCTCTATGAGAAGGTCAGCGCCCGGATTTATTCTATCATCCTCCGCTATGCCGCGCCGGAGGATGTGCACGTTTATTCCATTGATGAGTCGTTCATTGATTCGACACCGTATCTGCACCTGTATCAATCCGAAGCAGACAGAACCTGCACACACCCTGCGCATATCATGGCCATGACAATCATTCGGGATATCCTCCACGCCACCGGAATCACCGCAACCGTCGGCATCGGAACCAACCTCTACCTCGCAAAGGTCGCGATGGACATTGTAGCAAAGCACGCCCCCGCCGACAAAGACGGCGTCCGGATTGCAGAGCTCAATGAAGACAGCTACCAGTACCTTCTCTGGGATCACCGACCCCTCACGGACTTCTGGATGATCGGCCCCGGAAAGGCCCGCACCTTCGAACGGAACTGCCTCTTCACGATGGGTGATATTGCAGAGCGGGCACAATGGGACGAGGAATGGTTTTATAAGACATTCGGAATCGACGGCGAGATCCTCATTGACCACGCCTTCGGAATCGAACCGGTCACAATGTGGGATATCAAGCATTACCACTCCGACTCCTCATCTCTCTCTCAGGGACAGGTTCTTCCAAGACCTTACAGATACAAGGAGGCACGCAATGTCCTCCGGGAAATGGTCGAGATGCTCTGCTCCGATATGTTTGCTCACAACACGGTTGCCAGAAGCTTCACCTGGTGGGTGTCCTATGATTACAAAAGTCTCGAGGAATGTCCGAATTATGAAGGCCCCATTGTTCCTGACTTTTACGACCGCCTTCACCCGAAGCACAGCAATGGAACCGTAAGAATGCGTGAGAAGACAAACAGCTTTCAAACAGTAGTCCGCGCGCTCCTCTCCTCTTTCGATCAGAAAACGGACCACCGGCTCCTGTACCGCAGACTTGGTGTCTGTGCGGACAAGACGACGTCCGATGACGGTTGCTACCAGTTGGACTTTTTTACCGATTATCGTGCACTTGACAAAGAAAGAAAACTCCAGGGGGCTATGGCACTGGTCCGCCAAAAGTACGGAATGAACGCTGTATTCAAGGGGAATAACCTGCTCGAAGGAGCAAACCAACTCAAGAGAAACCGGCAAATTGGCGGCCACAGAGCGTGAAAATCCTGGAACACTCGCCAACGATCAAGCTCCCTTCCAACGAGTTTTCTTCGCTCTTCTGATATTTTTGCCTCAATCACTTTTCCTATGGGATTTGGGGTTCCGGACCACCTCAGCCCGGCTT
>OMUU01000130.1 GCA_900314295.1 uncultured Lachnospiraceae bacterium
GAAATGGATTGCGGGACAGAATTTAATGTGCTGGATTATCTGAAGAAAAACATAACCATCACAAATCAGAACGGGGATGTCGATTATCAACTGGACGACCTGGATTATACCATTGACTGTGATGATTCGGTCTACGATTCAGAAACGGGCGAATATAATACGGAAAAATATGGGGAACATAAAGTCGCATTGGTTCTGCCCGGCGACAGCGTTGACGGGAATAATGTTGTTTTCAATGTGAAAGTCGATCCGTTCGAGATGGAAAGCACAGTTGAAGACACAGTTGAAATGGATTGCGGAACGCCGTTCAACGCCATTGATTATATCAGGCAAAATGTGAAGTTAACGAATCAGGCAGGGGATAAAGAATATGACCTAAATGATTTCAAGTATACGATCGACTGTGATGACTCTGTTTACAATGCAAATACAGGAGATTTTGACACAACCAAATTCGGAGAATTCCCGGTAAAGCTTACGATTGATCCGGAAAGCTTCGAAAATAATGAGCTTTCTTTTACCGTCAAACTGAATCCTTTGGTTATCAACAAGGGTTATTATGTTTATGATAGCGGGGTCTCTTCTTCAGGCCTTGATTATCTCGGCTTCTGTGAATATAAGAACACTTCATCTGAAAACCTGAAAGTCAATTCAATTGAATTTCAGTACTTTGATAAAGATAACGTTATGGTCGGAAGTAGTGATATGCCTGAGTATTCGCTGGATTATCTGGAAAGCGGGGCAAGTGGATATGCGTTAGACACCTACAGTTCCTTTAACTCGGTAATTAGCAGCAGTGATGAGATTGCCAGAGTAGATGTACTTATTGATTATGGAAAAACAACCGGCGCAGATACCACGTCACTTCAGGTTGGCGATATGGAGATCACCAACAATTATGATAATAATGTGTCCGGATTTGCCGGGACAGCCGTGGTAACGAATCCTTATGACAAGAATGCGGAATATTTCTCTTTGCTGGCCGGAATGTATGATGCAGATGGAAACCTTGTAGGTGTAATGGACAGTATGGATTCTAATGGTATCGCTGCAGGAGCTCAGGCACGATGCACTGCTGCGTGGCTTCCAGACTCCAGGGAGATTCCGGATAAAGTGACCTCCTTAAAGGCCAGTGCAAGAATCACATCGCTTGAAGGACAATGATGGTACGAATCCGAAATAGCTTGCGAACGACTGCTTCGTGGGCGGATGCGGTTTTTTGATTGCGTAGATACCAGTTGCGGTCATCGGAGGGAAACCTCTGGCGGCCGCTCTTTTTTAGATTCAAAACTATGTGCTCTTTTTTCTTTCATAGATAAAAATGGCAGCCGAATTTTACTGTTCGTGTCATGGTATGTATGACCGCCCGGAGCTATCCTTAATATATCAAATATTTGAGAACCAACTATAAAATGTGAGATCCGTAATGGCCAGGACGTGATTTTGGGTGTGTGGAGTTGTCAATGTGATTGGAGGTGATGATTCATCTGACGATGTTGAATAAAGAGCATATCTACTGTAAAGGCAAACAATGGATCATTATAGAAATTATCAAAGGAGGATTTTGATTATGCCAGTAGTACAGGAAGCATTTTATGTTCCGGAAGACATTATGATAAAACTGTTGAACGGCGATTGTCGTAGAATCGGTGGAGTCGTGAGGCGTGCCAACGGACCGGGTAATGGACAACTTGTAAAGTTTCTGGACCCTGTTGATACAAAAGTAGTAGAGCAAGCACAAGGTGTAGGGATAAGAATTTTGAATTTTGTTAAGAAAAATAAATATGGGCTGATAATTGGCACAGCAGTGGGTGTTGGCATTGTTGTTGTAGGAGGTTTAATCTACAATAATGTGAAAAATCGGGAGCCTGAGGTCATGAAGCAGTTCAGAGGATCTTTATTCGCATATATTGATAAGATTCGCGGCGGAAATTTGGACTTAGAGACGATTGAAGCATTGATGGAAGCACTTGATCAACTTAAAAAACATAAGAATTATGAGCAGTTCAAAATTGAACTTTCAACTGAAGACCTTGATGTACTTGTAGGGAAAATCTATGATTATACGATATGGTTGGCTGAGAATAATCAAATTGAACTTACAGAGGAGGAACGCAGTAAGACAAATAATTCTATCATAAACCTGCAAAATTATTTAAGAACCCAGAAACGAATATTTAAAGAAGCTGTTTAAAGATAGAAGCCTCATCACTATTACAAGGGACGGGATAAAATTCTGTAATTAGGCTTTCAGCGATATGGATGTGAGCCGGATGGCAGGATAGTTATTCAACCTTGGCCCCGGTGCTGCATGCGCAGGTGCATATAAGGCTGGGCATGCAGCATTTTCCTTCCTTCATCCCATAGAGACTTGATGAAGGCTCTCAGAAGTTGATCAGAATTTTTGATGAAATTGTCACTGAGATATTCTATCTCTTAGATAAAACATAATTTTCCAAATAATCTGAGAGCGATTTGCAAATTATTCTTATACCCGTAAATGAAGACTCATAGATCATTCTATTCTTAGTTTGCCATATAATTATTCCATCCATTGTTGTATTTTCAATCACATACAAGTCATCAGAAATTCTATTATCTATTTCCTTCTCTCGAAGAGTATTTTCCACTACATCTAACTGTTTAGATTTGCTGATACCAGTTAATGAATGTCCATTAACCATTGCAGCTCCGTAAAGCTTCAAATATTCTATGTAATCATCAGAAAATTGTAATCTCAAACGCTCTTGGGCATTTTTAATATCATCTTCCGAGGCACCCGTTCCATAAAAGGCTTCTTCTGTGCTTTTAATAAGTTTTATTGCGTCCATTGTCATCCTTTCACCGCCATACACTGTTTTAAATAATCCTTCCAAAAAGCATGTCTTTGCCGTGCCCACTCAGCATCTGGCACTCCTGATTCAGGATTATGCACTCCCGTTTTCCCTTCTTGGTTTAATATTTCAGGGATACATTTTCCACGATGCTGTTGCTGTTTCAAAATAGCAAGAGTTCCATCGGCATCTTGATTAACATGATGAATTTCATATGGCAGCCCATTTTCATCAACAGGTGAATAATTATGTTCAACTAACCACTTATTTGTCACTTCTGTTCCATCAGGTAAAGTAGATGTTCTGTCCCAGTCTATGTCCTGAACAAGAGCTAATTTTCCGTTTACCATCTGCGTTCGCAGGCCAGCATCCTTATAAACTTCGTATTCTGCCTTGCTTTTGAATTGTTTGATAATATCAAGTGGATACTTGGAATCTCTTTGAATTTCCGCGGCATCTTTCATTGAAAGCCCATTTGCCGTTGCCTTATGAAGACCCCATGTTTCAGATGCTCCGCCGGAAAGAGCACCCATTATAGCGCCCCATTTAAATCCTTCAGCGGCTCCTTTCGCGGCAGCAGACATTGCATCTGAAAAACTTCCTGTTTGATAACCCTTGACCAAACCGGCAGAAATTCCACCGATAGCGGCTCCTGAAAGAGCAGCCGTAGCTCCTGATTGTGCTCCAACAGCAAATATCATACTGATGGCAGGGGCAACACCAGCTGTTGCCACAGACACCGTAACGCATATTAAAAGTACACCGGAACCGATGGCAACGTCTTTCAGAATTTCTTCTGTAGAATGATCTTCGTAGCTTTCAACTTCAATTACCTTTGTCTGTTTTGAAGCATCATCAAAGGTAAATACGTATTTTTTTCCAGCGAATTGGGAATCAAGCTCTGCCTGAGTGAATCCAAAATAGATATTCTCCTGAGAATTATATTCAAGCTGTTCAATATATTCTTTCGAATAATAAACTGCTTGGACATTGTCTATGCAGTATTCATCACTGTCCAGGCTTTCTACAGCCTTCAGATAAATCTCATCACAAAGATAACGTTGCAGATCCTCGTCGCTCAGATCCGGATTACGGTCTGCCATTGCCTGAATTTCTATATTATCATCTGCTTCAGCAACACTATCAGAAACCGAATCAACCGATACGGATTCTTCCTGTACAGAAGTAGTGCTTTCTGCGATTGGCTCAGAGGTTGCAGTATCGGCGGATTGAGCGACGGATGAAGAGGTTTTCGACCCGGAGGTTACAGATGTTCCGCATGCTGTGAAAAAAATGGTAAATGCTAATAAAAGCGAAATGATTTTTTTCATTCAGTCTGCCCTCCCTTATCCTTGTGGTTGCTTCTGCCGGATTTTTTTCTTATGAGAAGTGCAACAATGATTAATACCACGAGTATTACCACAACAGCCACTTCGGGTAAATGCGATGTGATCCCCATCTCAGTTTCGGTTGCTTCGGTATTGTTGGAATCCGATATTTCGCTTGTAGAGTTACTTACTTCATCTGTTTTCTGTGAAGTAGCAGCTCCTTGAATTTGATCAGTTGACGTTTCATTGACCGATTCATTCGATTTGCTTTGGGTGGGTGCTGTTGTTACGGCCGCCTCTGCGTTATTTAATTCTTCCTGAACATCTTCCACGGGTGCGTCAATTGACCCGTCATCGTTGAATTGATAACCGTTACCCTGCATTTCTTTAAGATCAGTTATGGAGTAACTTCCGCCATAATCTTTTCCATATTTCACATATGCCTTCATCAAATTATCCGAGCCGACATATATTACTTTTGTTACCTCGTCCCTGGTTATTTCGTTTCGAACCGTAAATTCATAGATACCTTCGTCGGTAAATTCTTCCTGATCACTGGATATCTGGCTTACGCGAAGATCCAAACCATCAGCTGTAAGTACTTTCTTTTTCACACTCAGATCAAGATATCTGGATCTGGCAAGATCAAGTTTGAATCCGTTTTCTGTGTAAGGCACGCGAAGTTCAGCCCCGGTCTTAAGATCCATTGGGTAAACCATGCAATTTGAATTCCTCACTGAAAATTTGAAAGAGATCCTGTATGCACTATATTTTGCGGGCTTAGGAATTTTCCATGCCAGGGGAGAATTATCTTTGATTTCATAATCAAGTGCTACTTCATAATCTCCTTCTTCAAATAACTGCACCTTCGTATCCGCAGAGGTTGTTGCAGCAGCCGGCAGATAATCTGTATATACATTGGTACGACTTTGATTTTCGTAATTTGTGAACTTTACGATCAAGGCTCCGCGCTTGAAGTTCTGCGCTGGAACATGAAAAGCCTGATCCGAACCCTTTTCGTCCGGGTTGATACTGAGATATTCGTTTCCGTTTAGTGCATCAAGATTTCGCTGATCAAGTCGAAACCAAAGAGTGAGCCTGTCACCTACGTTTTTTAAAAACACGGGATTTTCTTTTTTGCTTTCATCGCCGTCATAATAATGAGCGTTTCCGGAAAAACCATTGATATAAAACTGTCCAAGACTCCATCCGTTCTGCATATCGTCAGTTTTTACGGCAGCAGTTCCTGAGTAACCATTGTCCATTCCTGTATTTACAGGATCAGAATTAAAATTATAAATTGGTTTGTCATCCGCTTTTGCGGCAAGAGCGCTCTCTGCCTCATTACAGATATAAAATTCATAAACTTCTACGTGTTCTTTGTAGTCATATTTTGACCATGCAGTAATAGGCCCTATTTTCTGGTTACCTGCTTTTTTTCGGGTCTGATATGCCACTGTTACTTTATAGAAACAACCATTTACAAGCTGATTCATATTGGTGCTATAGAGCGAATCGGATTTGTTCTCTGGAACCGATTCAAATACATTGGTGTTAATGAGATCCGTTGACCAGTTTTTTCCGTCAAATGAGCTCTGGACAATTATCGCACCTTTACCAACCTTTTCATCCAACGATAGGCTGCCTATATTCTTGGATTTGTCTTCATACAGACACCACTCTTTGGAGTCATTAGCATTTAATAACTTACTGTCATATTGATAAACAAAGTTTATAGCTGATTTATCTGTATCCGAAGAATCATCATCTGTTCCGGTTGCGTTGTAAGATACAATCCCATCATGTTTTCCGTTTTCTTCCAATTCACCGGATACTAACAGAGTTCCATAAGTATTGTTCGACGAAGAGACTTCAGAATTCTTTCCTTCATAATCAAAATTCGTATCTTCACCATTCAACGTATAGATCTGACCACTGATTTTTATTTTGGAATTTGTAGCAGACACGGTCTGCGGAGTCATACAAAGCAACGCAGCTATGCAGGTAAGTATAAGGCTCAATCCTTGTATCTTTTTCATACATCTCCCCAATCATGTTTCGGTTTTGTGCTAAGAAAAACATAAAATAAAGGCATGAAGGCTCGTCGCTTCATGCCCAGAATTATCTATGTGAAACGAAGCCACACGTACAAACTTCACTAATCACAATTTTATCATTTTTGCCAAAAACATACTACTATCTGCAGGCATGTTGTGCAGATTGTGCAGATTTTCATAGCCGCAGAGTCTGGCATCTTCGCAGTCGCAGGAAACACATTCATCTGGTCCTGATATTTTTACAGGTACTTTTCTATATAGATTTTCTGCAATGCTGGTTCATAGATGATCTCCTTGTGCCTGATCGGAAGCTCAAGGAAGATTATCAGGCGTGTTTCTGCCTTGTTTTGATTTTTAGTAGATTCGAACATGAGCATATCTGTAGCCCGAGTCCTTGGGCAATCTTTTTCATTATTCAATGTCTGGGCATTGATAATGCGCTATCAAATCCAATTTTGATAGTGCATTCATTGTAAGAGAATTTAAGGAAAATAATCTATGCCCGCCCTTTTCGCCTGTGCTTCCTGATCCTTCCGCTCGATATGATAGACCCGTTTTCCTCTTTTAAACAGGCTTCCGGTCTGGTGAAAGTGGAACGGAACGTCATATT
>OMUU01000129.1 GCA_900314295.1 uncultured Lachnospiraceae bacterium
ACTGGCTGTAACAAAGTTTTATCCTGTTTTTTGAGCTGCGGAACTCCTCAGGCGCGAGCGCCTTCGTCAAACAGTCCTCGCTATCCACTTTTTGAAGAATTTACGGATAAAACTTTTAACAGCCAGTAATGCTCAGGCAAAGGTACTGTAAAATCTTAGCCGTTTCAGATGGCGCGTGAACAGTAACGCAGATACCAAAAAAGTAGAATTTTCTGACAAATGTCCATTGCATTTTGATGAGAAAAGTGATACTCTATGAATCAGCGGGAGCATAGCTCAGCCGGGATGAGCGTTCGCCTCACACGCGAAAGGTCACGAGTTCGATCCTCGTTGCCCCCACTTCTCTGGCGCGTATCCGAGCAATCGGATACGCGCCTTTTCGTGCGTCAGGCTGGCGCACGAAAAAGCCTGTCTCCGTATACACAGAAACAGACTCTCAAAATTCTTCCTTTCAGAAGAAAATATAGATCTAACAGATTTTCAGGCAGACGGATCGTCCTTCCGACCATCATGTCTGACATGCCTCGACAGGCCGACCTTTGAATCCGGTTCATCTTCCTCCGATTCGTCTCCTCCAGGAATCAGAGACATCAGCCACTTTCGCTTCAACGTAACAAAAATCAGAACACATACCTGGAATCCCAGCGCCAGAACCATAAACAGATACTGCCCATGCTTGAAAAACCCTCCGGCAAGACAGTTGAAAAATATCTGGATCCAGCTTGTGACAGCGATCGCGACAAAATAATGAAGCGTTGTAATCGAGGAACCGGCGGCAATATACGGGATAATCCCATTTGGTAAAATCGGCAACAGATTGACAAACGCAACCACAAACTCCGGTTTTGTCGTCTTCAGTTTGTCTTTGATCCAGCTGTTTTTGTTCTTTTTGACCGGAGCAAACCCCGCAATCTGATTCCCCATCCTCCTTGCGAAGAAGAATACCAGCATATTTCCAAGCAAAAACCCGGAGTAACACATCAGAAACGAGCGCAGCCACCCATAGATAACTCCGGAAGCGATCTGAATCGCGAAGCCCGGGAAGACGATGCTGACTACCTGCAAAGCCGCCAGCACGATAATGGACAGCGGGCCCTTCCAGGTAGCTTCTTTATTGATGAATAATTCGATTTCTTTCTCGTCGCCTCCGCGCAGCAATTTCAGATACTGTGGAATCATATCGCCGAAGGCAAACCAGATCAGCATTGCAGCGAGAGCAAGTATGCCGATATACGCAAACAGCTTCCAGTGTTTTCTCCAGAAACTCCTGAAATCCTTCTTTTCCATATATTCTCCAAATCCTATTCGTATACTGTCTCAGCTGCAGAAACGGCGATATCGGAAGCTTTTATGCCTCCATGCTGGAAAATACCGGATTTCTGCGCATTCCGCCAGACAACCACTAGATTATATAAGAAAAGATCCCTCCTGTCAAATTTAACATTGTGCTCTCAATAACATACCAGAAAGCCCTTATCCTGGAGTCCCTTGATTGTGCGTTCCTTCAGGATATCATCCCCGAAGATCTCCCCGCTGAGCACGACACGATTCACCTGAATGCCGTCTTTAGAAGCATCTGCCACGATATTTTCGCACATCTTAACCGTCATCTCAGCAACCGCGTCGTGAAATTCCAGGGCAAGCTCATCCACGGGAATACCGCCGTCCCTCGCCATACGAAGATCTCCGATCAGGCGCGGACCGTCAGCGATCCACTCACCATCCTTCTTTCCAAGGATCATTCTCACCGGAAAGCGGTTCTTGAGTACATCAATCTGATGCAACGCCATACCGAATGTCCCGTTATTCCACTTGTTCACAGCGCTGTGCGCCGCCTCCAGAAGCTTTTTCCCGCATTCACCGGGGTATGTGTTCTCCTCGCAGATGCCGAGTACGGCAGCAGCGGCGTCAAAGAGCCGGAGCAGCGAGGTCGAAACATACGTATCGATGCCCGCGTCAAGAGCGATTGCTATCGTCTGATGCAGATTCGGATCAAGAATCTGATCCGACTCATAGTCCTCCCAGATCAGCCCTCTGTCCTCGGCATCGTTCATCATGCACGCAAATACCATGCGTGCATTTCTCGCCTCGTCCCTGCTTCCGAGCAGCTGGACCGGCTGCAGACATCCCATTCGAATGTAATTTCCGGTCCGCTCTGCGATCTCCGGTTCACTTGTCTCCTTTTCCAGCTCATCGTGCATCGGAACCGCGTGAAGATTTTCTCCGCTGTCATCCGGTTCCTTTGTGTAATGGATCGTCAACTGATGTTCCCTGTCACCAAGCAGGAATTCTCCGCCCCATACTGTGCCGTCTTCTCCCTGAATATTGTCATCGTATACGACGTAAAGAGCTGGTCCCTGAATGTTATATTTGTCCGCAATCGGCGCCACAACAGAGGTCAGTTTCTTCATATCCTCTGATTCGGCTGTATCTCTGTCGTTCTGTTCTGCCTCGCCGTTCAGTACCAATGTGATTTTATCATCCATGATCTCTGATCCCCTCTTCTGAGAAAAACCCTTTCTTTTGTATCGTCATAACAGCGAAACCCTCTTCACGTATTTCACCTATGCTGTTATCCGATTTAAAAATTATACCATTGCATACAAGATATGCAAATATCTTTTATATTAACAAAAATCAACGCAGGTACGGCAGAACAATGTCAGAAAGTACGACAAAACCCCGGAGACCCTTTTCGGGGTTCCGGGGTTTCTATTACAGCTGATAACCAGACTCGAACTGGTGACCTCATCCTTACCAAGGATGCGCACTACCACCTG
>OMUU01000128.1 GCA_900314295.1 uncultured Lachnospiraceae bacterium
TAAAACTTTTAACAGCCAGTAATGCTCAGGCAAAGGTACTGTAAAATCTTAGCCGTTTTAGGTGGCGCGTGAACAATAACGTATGATAGGCATTGTTAGTAAGACAGGCAGTGAAAGTTGGTCATGGACTGACAGATATAATATAAGGAGATATGAATTATGGCAAAGAAACCTACCGTTCTGATGATCCTCGATGGTTACGGCGAGAATCCGGTGTGTGAGCACAATGCGATTTGTGAGGCGAAGACTCCGGTAATGGATCAGCTGAAGAGTCAGTGCCCCTATGTCCAGGGACAGGCAAGCGGTCACTATGTAGGACTGCCGGACGGACAGATGGGAAATTCCGAGGTCGGACATATGAACATGGGCGCAGGGCGCATCGTATATCAGGATCTGACCAGAATCACAAAAGCAATTGATGACGGCGATTTCTTCCGGAACGAGGAACTTCTGCTGGCGATCAACAACGCGAAGAAGAATAACGGAGATCTTCATCTCTGGGGACTGCTTTCTGACGGAGGCGTACACAGCCATATCACACACCTCTATGCACTGCTGAAGCTCTGCAAACAGGAGAATTTTGACAGAGTATATGTTCACTGCTTCCTCGACGGACGTGATACGCCGCCGACCTCCGGTATCGAATATATCGGTCAGCTGATGGAGCAGATGAAGGAGATCGGCGTCGGAAAAATCGGCGTCATTTCCGGACGCTACTATGCGATGGACCGTGATACGAACTGGGACCGCGTCGAGAAGGCCTATGATGCTCTGACAAAGGGAGAGGGCGTGGACGGAGGAACAGATCCTCTTAAGGCGATGCAGGCTTCCTATGACAAGGACATCACGGATGAATTTGTGATTCCGACGGTCATGAAGAACGAAAACGGGACTCCTGTCGCTACGGTAAAGGAGGGGGACAGCGTGATCTTCTTCAACTTCCGTCCCGATCGCGCGCGTGAGATCACAAGAGCATTCTGCGACCCGGATTTCAAAGGGTTTGAAAGAAAGAGAATCGAGAATCTCACCTATGTATGCTTCAAGGATTATGATGAGACCATCCCGAACAAGTACATTGCCTTCAAGAAGGAGATGCTGACGAATACCTTCGGCGAGTGGCTTGCGAAGAAGGGGATGAAGCAGGCCAGAATCGCCGAGACGGAGAAATACGCGCATGTTACCTTCTTTTTCAACGGCGGTGTGGAAGAGCCGAACGAAGGAGAGGACCGTTTCCTGATTCCGTCCCCGAAGGTAGCCACCTATGATCTGCAGCCGGAGATGAGTGCCCCCAAGGTCTGTGACACGCTTTGTGAGGCGATTCGTTCTCAGAAGTATGATGTGATCATTATTAATTTCGCGAATCCGGATATGGTCGGTCATACCGGTGTGGAGGCAGCGGCGATCAAGGCGATCGAAGCGGTTGATGAGTGCGTCGGCAGAGCGGTAGAGGCTTTGAAGGAGGTCAACGGACAGATGTTCATCACCGCCGATCACGGCAACGCCGAGCTGATGGTAGATCCGAAGACGGGAGAGCCGTGGACCGCTCATACCACCAATCCGGTACCGTTCCTTCTCGTGAACTGTGATCCCGCGTATACCCTCAGAGAGGGCGGAGCGCTCTGCGACATCGTTCCGACCATGATCGAGCTGATGGGCATGGAGAAGCCGGCGGAGATGACCGGTAAGTCCCTTCTCGTGAGAAAGTAATCCGGAAGAAGGAAAATAGGAAGAAGCGGGAAAATTCAAGATCAGAAAGCTTGAAATTGCTTGGACAGATGACAGCGTGGTCAGATCCTCAGGGATGGCCACGCTGTTTGACTGATTTACGCGAACAGTGAGCCGCAGCCGAATGCGAAGTATTCGTGTGCGGCGAGCGTCGCGATAGCGAGATAAAACTCGCGCAGCGTGTTTTATCTCGTTTACGGACGGATGGCTCCGACCGTCGACGGAGACAGAAGTACTTGACTATGAAAATGGTTGAGGATATAATTTTCACCGTTCCATCCTTTGCTTCTGCGGCAAGGTGAACTATTACAGATGCGCAGTATAAAAGCACATCCGTTATGTTGCAGATGTCCTGTTTTCAGGACAGATATGTTGTTGTGAATCAAGAAAGGAAGAAGAATCATGAAAAAAGCAATTGCTCTTTTACTTACCGCCGGTATGACACTGTCTCTGGCGGCATGCGGCTCGGCATCGAAATCCTCGTCGGCGTCATCTGCGGCTTCTGCTTCGTCTGCAGCGGCAGAAAGCACATCCGTTTCTGCGGCAGGCACCAGCGCTTCCGCATCCGGTGACATCAAGACGGTTACCTCCGGCGAACTGCACATGGCTACCAATGCTGCGTTCCCGCCTTATGAGATGACCGACGACAACGGAGGCTATACCGGTATCGATGTGGATATTGCTACGGAGATCGCAAAAGAGCTTGGCCTGAAGCTGGTTGTCGATGATATGGATTTCTCCTCTGTTATCACTTCCGTACAGAGCGGCAAGGAAGATATTGCAATGGCCGGTATTACGGTTTCTGATGAGAGAAAGCAGAATGTAGATTTTACCGATTCTTACGCGACAGGTGTGCAGTCTGTCATTGTCCCGGAGGATTCGGACATCAAGTCTGTGGATGATCTTTCCAATGACAAGATGATCGGATGTCAGGAAGGAACCACCGGATATATCTATGCTTCTGCTGAGCCGAAGGATGGAGGTTTCGGCGAAGATCATGTCGTAGCATACACAAACGGCGCGATGGCGATTCAGGCGCTGCTCGGCGGCAAGGTTGACGCTGTCATCATCGATAATGAGCCGGCGAAGGCCTTTGTGGCACAGAATAAGGGACTGAAGATTCTGGATACGGACTACGTGACAGAGGATTACGCGATCGGCGTCAACAAGAAGAACACAGCACTCCGTGACGCGATCAATACGATTCTGAAGAAGCTGATCGCTGACGGAACCGTGCAGTCGATTATTGACAAATATATCAATGCGGATTCTTCCTCTGAGAGCGTAAGCACATCTTCCGCTTCCGTGAGCACAAGCTCCGTGAGCTCCGCAAGCTGAAAAGAATTCATTCCGCTTAGAATGGGTTTGTATAAAAAACAGGATGGTCTTGCACCATCCTGTTTTTTTTAGTACACTATGAATAATTATGCATGTATCTTTTTATTCAGGAGGGAAAAGCAGTGTCAGCATTTTTTTCCAGTCTGGGCAGTCAGTTTTATCAGAGCTTCGTAGAGGCGGATCGATGGAAACGCTATCTGGACGGATTGAGGATTTCGTTTATCGTCACGCTTGGAGCGCTGGCGATCGGTATTGTTCTGGGAATTCTGGTTGCGGTTGTGCGAACCATGCATGATCAGCAGAAGATCGGAAGGGTCAGCGGAGGGCTGAAGGCTCTGAACGTCATCTGTGAGATTTATACAACCGTGATCCGCGGAACTCCGATGATGGTACAGCTTCTGATCATGGGCTTTGTCATCTTTGCTGCCAGCCGGAATCTGGTGGGAGTGGCGATTCTTGCCCTGGGCATCAACTCGGGTGCCTACGTCTCGGAGATTATTCGAAGCGGTATCATGTCCATTGACCCGGGTCAGATGGAAGCCGGACGTTCTCTTGGCATGGGATATACTACGGTTATGAAGGATATCATTATCCCGCAGGCCATCAAGAATATCCTTCCGGCACTCGGCAATGAGCTGATCACACTGTTTAAGGATACATCTCTTGTAACGGTAATCGGACTTACCGATCTCACAAAGGTAGCCATGCAGATTCAGGCAAAGACCTATCAGGCCTTCATGCCTTTTATCGGTATCGCCATCATGTATCTGGTGGTTGTCATGATTCTCACCTGGCTTCTGGGAATCCTTGAGAGGAGGATGCGTAAAAGTGACAGACGCTAAAGCACTGATTCAGGTCGAGCACCTGGTAAAAAAATTCGGTGAAAATACGGTTTTGAATGATATTTCCGATCATATCTCCGAGGGCGAGAAGGTCGTAATCATCGGTCCGTCCGGGTCTGGAAAATCGACCTTTCTGCGATGCCTGAATCTTCTGGAGGTTCCCACATCGGGGAAAATCATCTTCGACGGGACGGATATTACATCGGACAAGACGGATATCAATCAGATGAGGCAGCAGATGGGAATGGTATTCCAGCATTTCAACCTTTTTCCGAACAAGACCGTGCGGAGGAATATCACCCTGGCTCCGGTCCGCACAGGACGGATGAATCAGGCTGAGGCGGATGCAGAGGCGGAAAAGCTTCTGGAGAGGGTCGGCCTTCTGGAAAAGGCGGACGCGTATCCTTCCAGCCTTTCCGGCGGTCAGAAGCAGCGAATCGCCATCGTGCGCGCGCTTGCCATGCACCCGAAGGTGATGCTTTTCGATGAGCCGACCTCCGCTCTTGATCCCGAGATGGTAGGCGAGGTTCTGAATGTTATGAAGGAGCTGGCGGACGATGGGATGACGATGGCGGTTGTGACGCATGAGATGGGTTTTGCCAGAGAAGTTGCGGATCGGGTGATGTTCGTCGCGGACGGCATCATTATGGAGCAGGGAACACCGGATGAGATATTCAACCATCCGAAGGCAGGACGGCTGCAGGATTTTCTTTCCAAGGTTCTGTGAATCCGTTTTCGGAACATGGGTAGTGTTTGGGCAGCGTGGATGGCAGAGATAATTCGCGTTGCGGTTTAACAGCAGCGATGGCATGGCGGCGTGTGGTCTATGGAATCGGCTGGCCTGACCGGACCAAAGATATCTAATGCAGCCGGGGCGGCATGGATGCTATCGGCTGCAGTTTTAGCAGGTGGAGATGACAGATGAAATTTGTGGTACAGAGAGTGACAGAGGCCAGCGTAGCCGTAGAGGGAAAAACAGTCGGAGAGATCGGGAAGGGATATCTGGTATTGATCGGTGTCGGGGAGCTGGACACGGAAGAGATTGCGGACCGCTACCTGAAGAAGCTGATCGGACTCCGTATTTTTGAGGATGCCGACGGAAAGACGAACCTGTCGCTAAAGGATGTCGGCGGAGAGCTGCTTCTGGTTTCGCAGTTTACGCTGTACGCGAACTGCAAAAAAGGAAACCGCCCGAGCTTTATTGAAGCGGGAAATCCGGAAAAGGCAAATGCGCTGTATGAATATATCATCCGAAAGGCAAAAGAACAGGTGCCGGTGGTCGAGACCGGAATTTTCGGCGCGGACATGAAGGTTTCCCTGGTAAATGATGGACCGTTCACCATTATTCTTGAGAACCTGGAAAAATGATTCGTGTCGAGAGTTACTGTTCACGCGCCATCTGAAACGGCTAAGATTTTACAGTACCTTTGCCTGAGCATTACTGGCTGTTAAAAGTTTTATCCGTAAATTCTTCAAAAAGTG
>OMUU01000182.1 GCA_900314295.1 uncultured Lachnospiraceae bacterium
AGCCCGCCATTTTGGTGCGCCCGGCGGCGCACGTTTCTAACCGGTGAAATTCCGGAATCCGCCCGGTAGCGGGAAGGATATGGCCGAAGGCATGGTAAAGGCTGATTTCCGTGCCGTCCTGTATCAGCCCCACAACGAGGTTCAGTTCATCGGTCAGTTCCGTCCGCTCGTAAAATTTTATCCCCCGAGGGGGCTTCTGTAAAAGGGGAATTTTTGTTACACCAATAGTATCGGCCGTTAATTCATCAGGCATGAAAAGGGGAAGCCAATGATTGCTTATGGTGAATTGACGGAGGAAGGATGGAAATATGGATGTGAAAATGGAAGAACGTGTGAAGAAATACTGGACACAGCGTTCCCACGATTTTGGAACCGTGCGTAAGAACGAGCTGAGAAATGAAATGGGGCAAAGGTGGCTCCATGAGATCGAGCGGTTCCTGCCGGAGCGGAGAAAGCTGGACATTCTGGACGTGGGCACCGGCGTTGGTTTCTTCGCCGTGCTTCTGGCGGAGCAGGGGCATCGTGTGGAGGGAATTGATCTTACCCCTGCCATGCTGGAGGAAGCCCGGATTCTGGCAAAACAGCGGAATCTCGATATCACTTTCCGGGAAATGGACGCTCAGAATTTGGATTATCCCAATGATTCTTTTGATGTGGTCATCAGCCGGAATCTTACATGGACGCTTCCTGATCCGGACATTGCCTATGCCGAGTGGTTTAGAGTGTTGAAACCCGACGGGGTGCTTTTGAATTTTGATGCGGACTACGCTTCTCATGTGCGCAGCCACAGCATCCAGAACCGAAAGGTTGCCCCGGACAGTCCGTATGGTCATGTGGGCATGACGGATGTCTTACAGAAGGAAAATGACGACATTACGCTTTCGATGGACATTGGGAAATCCCGACCGGCGTGGGATGCGCAGGTTTTGACAAGAACAGGTTTTGTGAAATGTCAGACGGACACACACGTTGGTCAGCGTCTGTTGGGAGAACTGGATCTGACTACGGCCCCCATGTTTGGGATTGTAGCTCAGAAATAAGAAATCGGAGGCACTTTTGCCATGAAACAGTTTGCAACCTATGAAGAAGAAAATATCCACTACTGGACAAACAGGGCTTCCGGTTACTCCGGGGTCAATCAGGAGGAGCTGGCAACCAGCCAGAAAACGGTATGGCGAGGGCTGATCTCCCGGCGCATTGCCGCCCGGTTTCCCAATACCAACCCGAAGTGGATCCGCGTGCTGGATGTAGGCACCGGCCCGGGTTTCTTCGCCATTATTCTGGCGGAGCTGGGCTATCAGGTGACAGCGGTGGACTATACCGCCTCCATGCTGGAGGAAGCGAAGCGCAACGCAGGGGCGTTGGCGGAGAAGATCGATTTCCGGCAGATGAATGCCGAGGAACTGTCCTTCCGGGCGGCTTCCTTTGATGTGCTGGTGACCCGGAACGTCACATGGAATCTGCCAAACCCGGAGAAAGCCTATGCCCATTGGATGCGGGTGCTGAAACCCGGCGGGCTGCTCCTGAATTTTGATGCTAACTGGTACCGCTACCTCTGGGACGAGAATGACCAGGCAGCACACGCACTGGACAGGAAGAACCTTCAGGATTCAGATGTCCGGGATGAAACTGCCGGAACAGATGTGGATGCCATGGAAGCCATCGCCCGTCAGACCCCGCTTTCCAGGATTCATCGCCCTGCGTGGGATCTGGATGTGCTTCGGGGGATGGGAATGCAGGCAAATGCCGATACGGAAATCTGGAAGCAGGTCTGGACGAGAGAAGAACGGATCAACAATGCCTCCACACCTATGTTCCTGGTGGAGGGCTGTAAAGTGGGGGCTGCAATTTGAAGAAATACGTTTTACACAGATTGTTACAATTGATACCTGTCCTAATTGGCATCACCTTTCTGTCTTTTGCTATGATGCGCGCGGCCGGCAGCGATGCGATTACCGAGCTTTATGGCGACAAGGGTGCGGTGTCACAGGAAATCATTGACGCGAAGCGGGCGGAGCTTGGGCTGGATAAGCCCTTTCTCGTCCAGTACCTTGCCTGGGTGGGCGGTATGATGCGGGGCGATATGGGCGTGAGCTATATATCCGGTAAGGATGTATTTCAGACGTTTATTTCAAAGCTCCCGGCGACGCTGCTCCTTACCGCGCTGTCTGTAGTCATGACGGTAGTCATTTCCATTCCGCTGGGTGTTCTGACGGCGGTGCGCCATGATAAGCTAACAGACTACGTTCTGCGTTTTTTCAGCTTCGTGGGAAATTCCCTTCCCAACTTCTTTGTGGCGCTGCTTCTCATGCAGATTTTCTCTATCAAACTGAGAATACTTCCCGTTATTTCCAAGGGACTGAGTATCCAGAGCGCCATGCTGCCTACCCTGACTCTTGCCATTGCCATGTCTGCCAAGTACATGCGGCAGGTGCGGGCTGCGGTGCTGGAGGAGCTGAACAAGGATTACGTCATCGGCGCAAAGGCGAGAGGTGTCCGCAGTTCCGTTATCCTCTGGAAAAGCGTGCTGAAATTCTCCATGCTCACCATCATCACGCTGCTGGCTCTGTCCATCGGAAGTCTTCTGGGCGGTACGGCGATTATTGAGAGTATTTTTATGTGGGATGGCGTGGGGAAGCTGGCGGTGGATGCCATCACCATGCGTGACTATCCCATGATTCAGGCTTATGTGGTCTGGATGGCAATCATCTACGTATTGGTCAATCTGATCACAGACCTGCTTTACCATGCCCTTGATCCGAGAATCCGACTGGGGGTGCGTGCGGATGCGTGAAGTTACCATACGGAAGCAGAAAATCAAAAAAGGCAGCGTAAAAATACGTCTTATCGTCTTCGGCACACTCGCTGCGCTGTTAATTGTCTGCTCCCTTTTCTCGGAGTATCTTGCTCCCTATGACCCTTATTTGCAGAATTTGAGCATCGCCAAACAGCCGCCCAGTGCGGAGCATCTTCTGGGCACGGACCGCTACGGACGGGATATGCTGTCCCGGGTTATAGTGGGCAGCCGAACCAGTATTTTTTCCACCCTTTTGCTGGTTGCGATCATCACCGCTATAGGAACCGCCGTGGGCGTGGTCTGCGGCTGGTACGGCAAAGCATTGGATACTGTGCTTATGCGGATTTCCGATCTGTTCCTTGCTTTCCCCGGACTGGTGTTCGCACTGGCGGTAGCGGGTGTGCTGGGAGGTGGATTACAAAATGCCATTATCGCTCTGGCGGTGATTTCCTGGCCTAAATATGCCCGGATCGCCCGGAGCCAGACCCTTGCCCGGAAGGAAACCGTCTGGATGAAGGCGGCAAAGCTCTCCGGCAGCAGCACGGGCAAGATCATTTTCAAGCACATCCTTCCCAACATCATCGGTCCGATTCTGGTGACGTCCATGCTGGATATTGGCACCATGATGATGGAGCTGGCGGCATTGAGTTTCTTAGGGCTGGGTGCGAAACCGCCCATTGCGGAGTGGGGAAGCATGATGAGCGACACCCGGAGCCTGATGACCACCTCTCCCTGGATTACCTTTTCTCCCGGCATCGCGATCTTCCTTTCTGTTATGATTTTCAACCTGCTGGGCGACACAATCCGGGACTACGCAGATCCCAAGGGGAGGTAACGGTATGGCAGAATTGTTGCGGTATGATCATGTAGGTATCTCCTATAATGGTTTTCTGGCGGTAAAGGATGTGAGCTTCACCCTGGAGCCCGGTGAAATCCTTGGCATTGCAGGTGAAAGCGGCTGTGGAAAATCCACCCTGATTAAAGCTGCCATGGGTCTGCTGGGCGATGACGGAATGGTGACCCGGGGCGACATCTGGTACAAGGGAAAAAATCTTCCTGACCTGCCAGCTAAAGAACTTCGCAAACTCAACGGACCGGAATTTGGCATGATCTTCCAGAGCGCGGGCAGCTCCTTTTGTCCCATCCGCACCATCGGCGCACAGCTCTACGAGACGATGACCGAGCATGGAAGGATTTCAAAACAAGAATTTCACCGGCGTGCCATAGAGCTGCTGGGCAAGCTGGGCTTTGAAGACGGAGAACGGGTGCTGGAGAGCTTCCCATTTGAGCTGTCCGGCGGAATGCAGCAGCGGGTGGGCATTGCGGCGGCAATACTCTTAAATCCCGGCATATTGTTCGCGGACGAGCCGACTTCCGCGTTGGATGTGACGGTGCAAAAACAGGTATTGGACGAGATGCTGCTGGTGCGAAAGACTTACGGTACGGCCATGATTTTGGTGACCCACAACATAGGGGTTATCAGGGCCATGGCAGATAAGATACTGGTGATGAAGAACGGGGAAGCCGTAGAGTATGGCGACACCCGTCAGGTACTTGGGCGCCCACAGGCAGAGTATACCCGACAGCTTCTTTCCGCAGTGCCGAGACTACGGAGGAAATGAGATGGAGCCGATTTTAAAAGTTGAAAATCTCACAAAGATCTTTTCCCGCAGCGGGCAGGAGAATTTCACTGCGGTCAGCGGCATTTGCTTTGACCTCCGTCCTGGTGAGTGCTTAGGTATTATCGGTGAAAGCGGAAGCGGCAAGACGACTGCAGTGAATTTGATCACCAGGCTGCTGGATGTCACAGAAGGGAGTATTCTGCTGGAGGGTGCGGAGATTACCCATCTGAAAGGCAAGGAACTTCGTAAGGTCTACCGGAAAATGCAGATGGTGTTCCAGACTCCCACAGATTCCTTTGACCCTCGCCGGACTCTGGGCGACGGCATTGGGGAGAGTCTGCGGAATATCGGAATGTCCCGTAAGGAAACACGCAAGGAAGTGGAGCGACTTCTGGGGAAGTGCGGGCTTTCTGCTGACTTTGCGGATCGCTATCCCCATCAGGTCAGCGGAGGACAATGCCAGAGAGCGGCCATCGCCCGGGCTCTTGCTGTGAAGCCGGGGATTCTCATCTGTGATGAAGCCACCTCCGCGCTGGATGTGACTGTTCAGAAGGAAATATTGGAACTGCTGAATGAGCTTCGTTCCCAACAGGGAAGCAACCTGTCCATCCTGTTCATCTGCCACGACATCTCTCTTGTGCAACAGTTCTGTGACCGGGTGCTGGTGATGTATCACGGCGGCATTGTGGAGGAGGGTACTCCCGACGAGGTCATTCAACATCCCAGGAATGCGTACACTCAGCGCTTGATCGACAGCGTTCTGTAATACTCATTGGTGCCGGGCCAGGTGACTGGCTTCCACATATTACATATTACATTTAAAGAAAGGAAATACAAAATGAAAAAACCATTTTCCCTGATTATGGCTGCCTGTCTTGCCGTTTCTCTGCTGGCTGGCTGTGGCAGCGACACCTCATCGCAGGCACCTGTTGCTGACAGTGGCAGCAATGCTTCCTTGCAGGAAGCCTCCGCAGACAGGAAAGTTATGACCATCGGCGACACCACATTTAACTCTGAAAACTGGGAGGAAACCGTCGACCCACATCGCACCTACAACGGTTGGGCCTGCATTCGCTATGGTATCGGTGAGACGCTGGTGCATTACACCGACACCATGGAGCTGGAACCCTGGCTGGCAAAGTCCTGGGAAAATGACGGTAACTGCACTTGGACCATAACCTTGCAGGATAACGTTACCTTCTCCAACGGACGGAAAATGGACGGCGAAGCGGTGAAGCAGTGTCTTGACCATTTACTTGCGAACCATGATCGCGCCCCCAGCGACACAAAGATCACGGATATCAAGGCGGACGGTCAGGTATTAACCATTACCACCAGCGAGCCTAACCCCGCGCTCATGAACTATCTTGGCGATCCCTACGGCTGCATCATCGATGTGGATGCCAGCGACTTTGATAAAGGAATCGTTGTCGGCACCGGTCCCTATGTGGTGAAGGATATGGTCACGGACGATCACCTGACACTGACCAAGAACGAAAACTACTGGAACGGCACTCCCAAGATCGACGAGCTGACCATTCGCACTCTGTCCGACGGCGATACCCTGTCCGCCGCTTTACAGGCTGGAGACATTGACGCCGCCTACGGTATGGCATACGAGGCTTACCCTAATTTTGAAAACGACGACTATCAGTTCTCCTCCATTCAGACCTCACGGGCGTTTTTCGCCTCCATGAACATGACCAGCCCCATCATTCAGGACGCGGCTGTTCGGAAAGCCATTGCCATGGGCATCAACAAGGAAGGCTTTGTGAAGACCATGCTGGATGGTCACGGCGTTCCCGCCAATGGCGCATTCCCCAACGGCTTCTCAAATTTTGGCGGGGAGAAGGTTACTACAGAAAACTACGATCCTGAAGGAGCAAAGGAAGTTCTGGAAAAAGCCGGCTGGGTGGACACCGACGGCGACGGCATCCGGGAGAAGGGCGGCGTGAAGCTGACCATTCGATGGCTGACCTATCCCAGCCGTCAGGAGCTGCCTCTGCTTGCCGAATCTGTGCAGGCTACCCTGAAGGAGATCGGCATGGATGTGGACATCAACTGTACCGCCAACCGTCGGGAGTTCCTTGCTGATATGAACAGCTGGGACATTTATGCCTCCGCTCTGGTCACCGCCCCCTCCGGTGATCCTCAGTATTTCTTTACCACCAGCTGCATGCCCGGTATGAGCTACAACTTTGGCGCCTATGAGAACAAGGAAGTCAGTGCTATGATTGAAGAATTGTCAACCGAGTTCGACACCGCCAAACGGGGTGAGCTGGCTGTACGCCTGCAGCAGGCGATTCTCGATGATAACGCCTTTGTCTTCTGCTCCTTTCTGCAAATGAACATGATTTCCAAGAGCAATGTGACGGGTTATACCGCTCACGCCAGCGATTACTATCAGGTCACTGCGGATCTGGATATCAACTAATTGCGTTTCGTTTGCAGGTGGTGCAAAACGTCAATTCATATAAGATGGACAAAAATGCG
>OMUU01000127.1 GCA_900314295.1 uncultured Lachnospiraceae bacterium
CCTGCATTGCCCTTGCTTCACTTTCCGCGAAAACGTGGCTGTATGTGTCAAGCGTGGTTTTCGTCGTGCTATGCCCTAATCTGTCCGCAATCACGCGGGCGGCAACGTCGGAGTTAATCAGCAATGAAGCGTGTGTATGCCGGAATGAATGCAGGTGTAAATCTTGCGGCAAGTCCGTTCCGGCAATGACCCGTTTCAGCTTTTGATTGATATTGCCGCCGAGGTAAAAGCCGCCTGACTTGTTCGTGAACACAAGTTCCGCATTTTTCCACGTCCCCGCCGCCTTGAACCGCTGCTTTGCCTGTTCTGCCTTGTGGCGTTTCAGCAAGTCAACGATGTATTCCGGCAAGACAATTCGGCGTGTGCTGTCGTCCGTTTTCGGTTCCTGCCTGATATATTCCCCGTCAACCCTGACAAGCGTGTGACGGATAAATAGCATTCCCGTTTCAAGGTTTATATCTTCCCAATACAGGGCGGACAATTCCCCGGCGCGTATGCCGGACGCAATCAGCAAGTTCACAATGACTTCAAATTGAAAATCATCCTGCCTTGAAAGCAAATCCAACAGTTCCCGGCATTGTGTTTCATTCAGATATGCGGCGGGCGCAGTATCGACTTTCGGCGGCGTTGCAAGTTTGCACGGGTTCCGGCGCATGATTTCTTTCTTGACCGCCGCCGTGAAGATTGCGGACAGGTTCAATTTCAGCTTATTTGTAGAAGCCCCGGACAGGCCGCGCTTTACCGTCATATCGTCAAACAGCTTGTTCAAGGGCATCCCCATTGCCGCCGCTATCTTTTCCGCGTGGTCACGCCCCATTGTCTTTTGCTGCAAGGCGGTATATACGGCGGAACGGCTGACCCCTGCTTTGTCTGCAAGTTCCTGACGCTTCACCCCGGCAAGCAGGGATTTATCTTTCAGACGGAAAGACTGTTCCATATTGCCGGATTTCTGCAATTCTGCAAACAGGCTGTCGAGCATGGGCGGCGTGATGTTCTTTAGCTTTTCATGCCCTAATACCGGGATTATGTGGTCATAAATCCCTTTGCGGTAATTTACAAGCACGTTCTGCTTTAATGTGGACGGCGCGACCGTTTCATAATACCATGCCGCCAATTCTGAAAGCGTTCTGTTTTCGTCAAGGGCGACATAGCCCCGGATTTTATCTTCCCATGTGGCGGCGTATGCCTTTGCGAGTTTTTCCGCTTTCCCCGGCGTTACCCCGTCCGGCGGACGGAATGTTGTTGTTTTCTTGCGCTGCTTTCCGTTTTCATCATAGCCCATGTATGCGGTTATGGTGTACGTTTCGCCGCGCTTTCTGATACTTGCCATTTAATCACCCCCTTTTTCATCGTTGCGCGTGGTTAGTTCGTTATACATTGCCTGCAAGTCCCTTGACAAGAAATCAAGCAGAAAAGTTTCAAGGGCTTGCGTTGCTTTCCATGTGGAATATTCACGCCTGTCTATATCTTCCTGTGCGCCGTTCTGCTGCCAATAGCCCGCCCGTTCAATGGCGGTATAGAAATCCTTGTCACCGAGCAGGCAGTCAAGCAGGGGCAGCATATAGGGACTATCTTCAAAATACCCGTTCTTTACAAGTTTGAGATTTTCAACGGTTCTTTCTGAAAATCCGAGCATTTCCCGGACGGGAATATCTTCAAGAATGGTTCCTGTAATAAGGAAGTCCGTTGTTACATTGAAATATTCGGCAATCTTTAACAGCTTGTCCACGTTCGGCTGTGTTTCGCCCGTGCAGTACAGGGAAAGCGTTTGCGGGCGGACACCGACGGCGGCGGCAAGCTCTTTCTGTGTTACGCCCTTGCTGTCCATGAGTTCCCGGAGCGTCGCCGCGAAATGGGAATTATACAAATCAATCTTTGAACCTTTTCTTGTGTTCGGCATCGTCTTTCCTCCCTTAATGACGGTTTTCTTGAACATGCAAAAGATAGAACAAGAAAACTTGACTTAGCAGACGAACCTGCTATAATGCCATTATAGACAGGGAAAACGCCTTTGTCAAGAGGTTATCGCAAGAAAACCGAAATTATTTGAAAGGAGGGCGCGACCGTGGAAGAAAAAACGGCATTGACCATAAAGGAAACGGCGAAAGCCTTTAATTTCCCGGAATTTGCTATCAGAACACTTGTGAAACGCGGGGCGTTCCCCGTTATTCAAGTGGGAAACCGCTGCTATATCGTGCGCAGCGTATTTGAAGAATATCTAAAGACGGGGGGCGAAAAATATGCTGCTTCATGTTGACGGGAAGAAATTCAAAATCAAGCCGACCGGAATTGAAATCGGCGGCATAAAGGCGCGTTTCACAAAGGCCGAAAGCGTGAAAGACCTGACCGTCAAGCAGATTGCAGCCGCCCTGACAGCCGGAAAGACCATTCAGCCCGGCGTAACGCCTTTTTCAGAGGCAAGCCGAGCAGCGGAGAAGAAAGGAACCGTCAAGGAAGATTTCACGCGGCAGACCGCGTTTCTTGACGACATAGACAACAAGCGCAAGGACGTTCCGATTGAAACCCCGGCGCACGTTGCCGAGGTATTAGCCGTCTACAATCTGAAAGCCGCGTTTATGTATGAAACATTCAACAGCGCGGCGGGAAATCAGCGGTTCCGTTTCTGCCTTGTATCGGATGAAGCATTTACCGACAAGGACGAGCGCGACCGGGTGCAGCTTGCCCTTATTACACTGTTTTCGCAATCCGATGTGACTTGCACCAATGCGGACAGGATATTTTTCGGAACCGATAAAGGCTTGCTTGACGATTACACGGACTTTGACGCGGTATGCAGGAAAGCCGACCTGTTAGCCCTTGCGGACGCGCTGAATATTCCCGCCTGCCCGGAACAGGCAGAAAAAGAACAGGCAGCGCAGGCGGGCAACAAAGCCCAATGGACGAAATACGGGGAAATCATTCCCGTAGGCGAACGGCACGGGACGCTTGTTAGCTTTGCGGCATCCGTATTGAAGAAATACGGCATTTGCGAACAGGCGCATGAAGCCTATATGCAGCGCGTGGCGCAATGCGAGGAACCGAAACCGGACGCGGAAATTGAAAAGATATGGCGTGACGCCTGCAATCATTATCAGAACAAGATTGCGACTGACCCGGAATATCTGACCCCGCCGGAATATGTGGCGCAGGAGTTCACGCAGAGCGTTGAACCGTCGGACTATACCGACGTGGGACAGGCGCAGTTATTTTTCAATCAGTACAGCGACGCGGTTCGATATAGCGCGGCAACGAAATGGCTTGTGTATAACGGCATGAAGTGGGAAGAAAGCGAAATCAAAGCCCACGGATTAGCGCAGGAATTGACCGACAGGCAGCTTGTAGAAGCCCGCAAGCGCATGAAGAAAGCCCGCGCAGCACTGGACAAGGCAGTTGAAGCAGGCGACGAGGAAAAGCAGGACGCGGCGAAAGCCGCCGTAAAAGCCGCCGAGGGGTTCCGGGCGTTCGTGTTAGGCAGGCGGAAAACAAGCCGCATTTCGGCAACCCTGACAGAAGCGGAACCCGCCGCCGAAATCGCCGTTGCGGAACTGGACAAAGACCCGTTCTGCATAAACACGCCCGCCGGAATTGTGGACTTGCGCACGGGCGATATTCGACCGCACAACCCGGAAGATTATTGCACGAAAATAACCGCCGTCGCCCCGTCCCTTGACGGTATGGATATATGGCTTGATTTCCTTGACCGTATGACTTGCGGCGACCGGGAATTGCAGGAATATCACCAAACCGTTGCGGGCATGCAGGCCGTCGGCAAAGTATTTGTCGAGAACCTGATTATTGCAACGGGTATCGGCGGCAACGGCAAAAGCACGTTCTATAACGCGCAGGCGCGTGTTATGGGCGACTATGCAAGCAGCATTTCGTCGGACGTGCTTATTACCAACAGCAGGAAAAACAAGTCCCCGGAAATGGCGGAATTGCGCGGCAGGCGCTTTGTCATTGCGGCAGAACTGGAAGAAGGCAAGCGCCTTGACACGGGCGTTGTCAAACAGCTTTGCAGTGTTGACATGATACGCGGCGAAAAGAAGTTCAAAGACCCGTTCGATTTCATGCCGTCACATACCATTGTTCTTTACACAAACCATTTGCCGAAAGTGGGAACCAACGACAAAGGAACGTGGGACAGGCTTGTTGTAGTCCCGTTCAATGCCCGGTTCCGCGGCATGAAAGGCGAAATCTTCAATTATGGCGACTACCTGTTTGAACACGCGGGCGGCGCTATCCTGACATGGATTATTGAGGGCGCACGGAAATTCATTGCCGCGCATTACCGCATTGAACAGCCGGAATGCGTCAAGCAGGCAATCCGGGAATACCAACAGCAAAACGACTGGTTCCACAACTTCATTGACAACCGTTGCGAAATCGGCGGCAGCTATACCGAGGGGGCGCAGGATATGTATTTGAATTACCGTGCCTATTGTGATGAAGTGGGCGACTACAAGCGCAGCGCGGCGGAGTTCAAAAACGAAATGCTGAAAGCCGGGTACAAGTGGCACAAAAGCAAGACAGGCGCGGCGTATTACGGCATTCGGCTTGCGTCGGACTTTCTGCCAGAAACCCTTGATATTCCGCCGCTTGCGTGCAGCGGGTGACGGAGGGTGACACACGATTACAACCTTTTTGAAATTCAAAATTGACCCTTTACGGGGGAAGATTGTTGTTGTCCGTCACCGTCCGTCACCACCCCCCGGCAAGCATGAAAAACCGGGGCGGCAGGACACCGGCGCAGGAGTTCATTTTTCCCCCGAACGAAAAAAATCATTTTGAAAGGAGCGAAAGCGCATGAGCATTTTTGACAGACTGCTAAAGCGAAAGCCCGCGCAGGGGCAGACGGTAATAGAGATAGACAACGGCTTTACCGCCTTTTCCGGGACGGCATACGGCAACGCAGCGTTCCGCGCAGCCGTGGACGCAATCGGACGGCATACGGCGAAATTGCAGGCGCACAGCGGCGACACAAGGCTTGAAACCCTGCTGAATGAAGCCCCGAACGCCTATATGACAGGCTTTGACCTGATGTATAAAACGGCGGCGGCATACTTCACGCATAACAACGCCTTTATGCTGCTTGCCCGTGACGACGGCGGGCGCGTTGCGGCGGTTTATCCTATCTGCCCGCAATCCGTGGAGTTCAAGCCCGGAACGGACGGCGCGGTTTATATGGAATGCCTGTTCCCGGACGGCAAGCAGGTGACATTCCCCTATGCGGACATTATACACTTGCGGCGTCATTTCCTGACAAACGACCTGTTAGGCGATAACAACGCGCCGTTATATCCGCTGCTTGATACCGCGCAGACCCTGACACAAGGCATTGCGGCAAGCGTGAAGAACGGCACAAGCATCCGGGGCGTTCTGAAATTCACGTCACTTGTCAACCCGGCGCAGGTAAAGACGGAAAAAGAACAATTCGTTTCGGATTATTTCAACCCGTCCAATTCCGGCGGCATTGCGGCGACCGACCAACGCTTTGACTTTGTACCGACCAATGTAACCCCGTACACAATCCCGCAAGAACAGGTTGAAGCCGTGAACAGCCAAATATACGACTATTTGGGCGTAAACGGGAAAATCATTTCCGGCAGCTATGACGAAAACGCATTCACGGCGTTCTATGAAAGCGTTGTGGAGCCGTTCGCAATGCAGCTTTCACAGGAATTTAAGCTGAAATGCGGCGCGGAAATCCTGTTCACGGCGGAACGCATGGAATTTTCAAGCGCGGCAACGAAAATCAAGCTGCTGCATGAAGCCGCGCCGTTGGGCGTTCTGACTATCAATGAAGCCCGTAAACTGTTGGCATTACCGCCCGTCGAGGACGGCGACAGGCGTTTGCAATCCTTAAACTATGTTTCCGCTGACAAGGCGGACACATACCAACTTGAAGAAAGCGAGGTAAACACAGATGAATGACACACAGACCCGTTGTTATGAAGTCCGGGCGGCAGAAAAGCCGCTGACCCTGACGGGCGTTGCCGTGGTTTTCAATCAGCCCGCGAAAATCGGCACAATGACAGAGGTTATTTCCCCTGACGCATTGCGCGGCGTGGACTTGAACGACATTGTTCTGATAACCAACCACGACGGCGGACAGATACCCCTTGCGAGAAGCCCGAAAACCCTTGCCCTGACCGTCACCGAACAGGGGCTTGAAATGACGGCGACCCTACCCGACACGGAGCAGGCGCGGGCGGTATATGAAGCCGTGAAGCGCGGCGACCTGTCGCAGATGTCCTTTGCGTTCGATATTGGCGCGGCGGACTATGACGAGCAGACGCAGACCCGCACAATTACCCAAATCAGCAAAGTTTATGAAATCAGCATCGTAAACTATGCCGCATACACACAGACCCATGTAACAGCGCGAAACGCGCAGGAGGAGGAAAAAACTATGTTCAATCCCATTACCGCAAGCCTTGAGAAAGGCAGCATCAACACCGACACCCACAACGCCCCGGAATACCGCAGCGCATTTTTCAAGCGCCTGTTGGGCAAGGAACTGACCGACGGCGAAAGCCGCGCCTTTGAAGCGGCGCAGGCGGAGAAACGCGCCGACGCTTTCAACACCCTGTCCAATTCCGCCGCCGTCATTCCGACCACGACTTTGAATGAAGTTGTGAAGCAGGCGCGGGGCATGAACGGGCTTTACAACGAAATCCGCCTGTTTTCCGTCCCGAACAATCTTTCCGTCCCCGTGGGAACCCCGACCGACGCGGCGGCATGGCATACCGAGGGCGCAGCCGTTGACCGCACGAACGTGACGACCGCCGCCGTGACCTTTACCGGGCGCGAGTTAATCAAGGTGCTTTCCCTGTCCGCCGCCGTCAAGCGCATGGACACGGCAGCATTTGAAAACTATCTGACCGCCGAACTGAAAAGCTGCATTGCGGACGCAATCGGCGCGGCAATCGTCAACGGAACGGGCAGCGGACAGCCGACGGGCATTCTGTCCGGCGTGACGTGGAACAACGGCAACCGCATTCAGACCGCCGCCCTGACCGCTGACAATCTGCTTTCCCTTGTAGCGCTTTTGCCCGCCGGGTATGCAGCCGGGGCAAAGTTCGCAATGTCCACGGCAACCCTGTTCGGCACGGTTTACCCGCTGAAAGACGGGGACGGGCGTTATTTCTTCACCGACCCGGAGCGCGGCGGCGTCCGTCGCCTGTTCGGTTTTGAAATCGTGCTTGACGACAATATCCCCGCCGGAACTATCCTGTTCGGCAATTTCCGCTATTACGGCGTGAATATCCCGCAGGGCGTGGCAATCGAGGTTAGCCGGGAAAGCGGTTTTACAAGCGGACTGATTGATTACAGGGCGCTTTGCATCGCGGACGCCAAGCCCATTGTTCCGGGCGCGTTTGTCAAACTGGAAGTAAACGCAGCCTGACAAATACGGCGGAAAGGACGGTAAAGCATAATGATTTTCACGATTGAAGAAGCCCGCGACATTTTACGGATAGACGGCAGCGACAACGACGGCATGATTTATGCTTTACTGTCCGCTATCCCGCCCTATCTTGAAGCAACAACCGGGTATCAGTCCCCGGACGGCACGTTTTCACCATTGGCGCAGACGGCGGGGCGGTTCCTGTTGTGGTTATGGTATTACGGCGAAAGTTCCGATACGGACAAGGTTCAAAGGGTAATTGACAGCCTTTTGAAAGCCCTGTCCGGGGAACGGGCGACGGAATGACGCAGCGCGAATTTTACCATTCGCGGGCGTGGCGGCAACTGTCCAAAGCGTTCCTAATGTCAAAGCATTACATTTGCGAGCGTTGCGGACAGCCCGCCGAAATCGCCCACCACAAGCATTATCTGACCGCCCAAAATATCACAGACCCGGACATTGCCCTAAACCCGGAAAACCTTGAAGCCCTTTGCCAAAACTGCCATAACATAGAGCATTTCGGACAGGGCGGCGCAACGGCGGCGGGGCTTGCGTTCGATGAAAACGGAAATCTATATCAGAAAGGAACGATTGATTATGAAAAAGTCTTTTAATGAAGCCTATAACGCAGAACGGGAACGCGCTATTGTGACCCTTTACAATTCCGTCCGCCGGTTCCGCGCCGTACTGGATAGAGAAGCAAAGAACGAATGCTTTGTTGACGAGGAAAGCGCGGAACTTTTGCAGGCGTATGTTCCGGCGCAGCTTGCCCTGCTTGACCTGATGAAAGAAGAAAGCGAGGAAACCGACCATGAATGAAACCTATATCGAGGAATTGCGGCAGGAAATCAATTTCCTGTTCGGGGAAATCGTCTATTTGCAGAAAGAAATTGAAGCCGCCCGGAAATGCGGCGACACGGACGAATACACCCGGTTAATGCGGGTATGCCTGCCCGTACAGAAACAGTATTTGAAGCTTTGCGCGGACTTTGAGAAGCGGGAACAGGCGGAAAACGACGTTGACCCCCTGACCGCCTTTAACACCCCGGTATGAACTATATCACGGAATACAACAGCCTGCTGCAATCCGGCAAAATCGTTGCTTCTAGGCGGGTAAAACAGGTATATGCCCGCCTTGCGGCAGCGACCGCCGAAACGTCCGGGGAATATATTTTTGACGAAAGCCGCGCAGACCGCCCCGTTGCCTTTATAGAACGGTTCTGCAAGCATTCTAAAGGCGAATGGGCGGGGCAGGGTATTTCCCTTGAACTGTTTCAGAAAGCGTTTATACAGGCGTTATTCGGCTTTATAGACCGTGAAACCGGGTACAGGCAATACAGGGAAAGCTTTTTCCTTGTGGGGCGCAAAAACGGCAAGTCAACTTTGCTTGCGGGGCTTGCCCTGTATATGCTGACAAGCGACGGCGAGGGCGGCGCAGA
>OMUU01000126.1 GCA_900314295.1 uncultured Lachnospiraceae bacterium
TATACACGAATTTTTCTTCTGACCGTTTCATTCTAAACGAGATTAAAAAAATGCATAAAAAAAGCTCCTCCTGCCTGACGCAAGAAGAACCTGATTACGTACGTTTCGGATTGTCCCGTTTCAAAAACGTATGATGCGAGTCGGTCGTCTGATACAAATATCGTAGACTCCCCCTTAGGAACTGCAGCTGGCTGCCATTTAAAAGGCCCTATAGCTTTGCGTCGCCGGCTTTCGCCGGATTTGCCTGTTCGATTATAGCATGACAAAGCCGGGAATTGCAGTAAAGCTGCTCTTCCCGGCAGGATTATCACATCATTGAAATTATGATCGTCAATTACTCGATGATTGTAGCAACACGGCCGGATCCTACAGTGTGGCCGCCCTCACGAATAGCGAAGGTAAGTCCCTGCTCCATAGCGATCGGGTGGATCAGCTCGATGGTCATCTCTACGTTATCACCAGGCATGCACATCTCAGTTCCTTCCGGAAGAGTGATTACACCGGTAACGTCTGTTGTTCTGAAATAGAACTGCGGACGATAGTTATTGAAGAAAGGTGTATGACGGCCACCCTCGTCCTTGGTCAGAACGTAAACCTGAGCGGTGAATTTTGTGTGGCAGGTTACGGTGCCGGGCTTAGCGACAACCTGACCTTTTTCGATATCGGTTCTGTTGATACCACGGAGAAGAACACCGATGTTATCACCAGCCATAGCCTCGTCAAGGAGCTTATGGAACATCTCGATACCAGTTGCAACGGAAGAAAGCTTATCCTCGGAAATTCCAAGAATCTCAACCGGGTCGTTCAGTCTCAGAGTACCACGCTCTACACGGCCGGTAGCAACAGTTCCACGTCCGGAGATTGTGAATACATCCTCAACAGGCATCAGGAACGGCTTATCGGTATCACGGGTCGGAGTCGGGATATGCTCGTCAACAACGCTCAGAAGCTCCATGATCTTGTCGCCCCACTCGCTGTTCGGATCCTCAAGAGCCTTCAGAGCAGAACCGCGAACGATAGGAGTATCTTCGAATCCGTACTCGTCCAGAAGCTCAGTAACCTCCATCTCAACCAGCTCGATCAGCTCGTCATCATCAACCATATCGCACTTGTTCAGGAATACAACCATGGCCGGAACACCTACCTGACGTGCAAGCAGAACATGCTCACGAGTCTGAGCCATAACACCATCGGTAGCAGCTACTACAAGGATAGCGCCATCCATCTGAGCAGCACCGGTGATCATGTTCTTTACATAGTCAGCATGTCCTGGGCAGTCAACGTGTGCATAGTGACGGTTCTCAGTCTCATACTCAACGTGAGCGGTATTGATTGTGATACCACGCTCTCTCTCTTCCGGAGCCTTATCAATGTTGGAGAAGTCAACGATCTGGTTCTCATCGGTAGGCATTCTGGTAGCCAGAACCTTTGTGATTGCAGCTGTCAGAGTGGTTTTACCATGGTC
Source organism: uncultured Lachnospiraceae bacterium (assembly GCA_900314295.1). Lineage (GTDB taxonomy): Bacteria > Bacillota > Clostridia > Lachnospirales > Lachnospiraceae > Bilifractor. Next base: position 1,466 of record OMUU01000126.1, read on the forward strand.
TACATGTCCGATGGTACCAATGTTGCAATGCGGTTTTGTTCTTTCAAATTTCTGTTTTGCCATTGTAATACTTCCTCCTTAAAATGAATACCGGCGTACTGCCTGCGTATTTACTTTATTAAAAAACCTGTAAATTAGAAAATCCGCTATGCATGATTATATTTCATATTCTGAATCTTTGCAAGTGAATTCTCTGTATCCGGATTTCCACGCACGAAATTCCCGGTCAGTCCCGGTCAACCGTGCCATCTGGCGGAATATCTCCAGCGATCCGGTACTGATAGAAACGGTCCTGCCCCGCGAACGGGGCAGAAACCATATCCTTACTTATCAGAAAGGACCTTTTCCTGAACAGACTTCGGAACCGGCTCATAGCGATCGAAGAACATGGAGTAGTTCGCACGGCCCTGCGTAGCGGAACGAAGATCTGTGGAATAGCCGAACATCTCGGCCAGCGGTACGAAGCCGCGAACGAGCTTTCCGTTACCTACATCATCCATGCCCTCGATGCGGCCACGACGGGAGTTCATATCACCGATAACGTCTCCCATGTACTCCTCAGGTGTGGTAACCTCGACCTTCATGATCGGCTCAAGGAGTACCGGAGCACCCTTCTCCATCGCCTGCTTGAATGCCATGGATCCGGCAATATGGAATGCCATCTCGGAAGAATCGACCTCATGATAGGATCCGTCGTATACCTCGGCCTTGACTCCGACTACCGGGAAGCCGCCGAGCTGACCTGCCTTCATAGCATCCTGAATACCCTCGTCGATAGACGGGATATACTCCTTCGGGATGGAACCTCCGGTTACGCTGTTAACGAACTCGTAGGACTGCTCTGCATTTGCATCCAGCGGCGAGAACTTAACCTTACAATGACCGTACTGTCCTTTACCACCGGACTGACGAACATACTTGCTGTCGATATCCGATGCCTTTGTGATGGTCTCTTTATATGCAACCTGCGGAGCGCCGACATTTGCTTCTACGTTGAACTCACGAAGCAGACGGTCAACGATGATCTCCAGGTGGAGCTCACCCATTCCGGCGATGATGGTCTGACCGGTCTCCTGGTTCGTGGTGGCACGGAAGGTCGGATCCTCCTCAGCCAGCTTTGCGAGTGCCTCGCCAAGCTTCTGCTGTCCGGCCTTTGTCTTCGGCTCGATAGCGAGCTCGATAACCGGATCCGGGAAGTCCATGGACTCCAGGATAACCGGATGCTGCTCATCACAGATCGTGTCTCCGGTAGAGGAGAACTTGAATCCGATCGCCGCGGCGATATCTCCGGAATAAACCTTCGTCAGCTCGGTACGCTTGTTCGCGTGCATCTGAAGAATACGGCCCACACGCTCCTTCTTGTCCTTGGTGGCATTCAGTACATAAGAACCAGAGTTCAGGGTACCGGAATATACTCTGAAGTATGCAAGACGGCCAACGAACGGATCGGATACAATCTTGAATACAAGAGCGGAGAACGGCTCGTCATCAGAAGAATGTCTCACAACCTCATTGCCGTCAAGATCTGTTCCGTCAATATCCGGAACATCGGTAGGAGCCGGCATGAAGTCGACGATTGCGTCCAGAAGCTTCTGGATACCCTTGTTCTGATGCGCGGAACCGCAGAGAACCGGAACCGCCTTGTTGGCGATGGTTGCCTTGCGGAGCGCCTTCTTCATATCCTCAACACTCGGCTCTTCTCCGTCGAGATAAGCCATCATCAGATCGTCGTCGAACTCGACGATCTTCTCGACCATCTCCTCGTGAGCTGCCTGGCACTCATCCTTCATGTCATCCGGGACATCCACGATGGAGATATCATCGCCGGTCTTGTTGTTGTAGATGTATGCCTTCATCTCGAACAGATCTACAACGCCCTGGAAATAATCCTCTTTGCCGATCGGGCGCTCAATGACAACCGGGTTCTTGCCGAGCTTGGTGATGATCTCGTGAACCGTGTTGTCGAAGTTTGCTCCAAGGATATCCATTTTGTTTACAAATGCCATACGAGGAACATTGTAAGTATCCGCCTGACGCCATACGTTCTCGGACTGAGGCTCAACACCGCCCTTGGCATCGAATACACCTACGGCACCGTCAAGTACACGAAGAGAACGCTCAACCTCAACGGTGAAGTCTACGTGTCCTGGTGTATCGATGATGTTGATACGGTGCTCAAGTGCGCCCGGAGCGGGTTTGTTCTGATACTGATGTGTCCAGTGGCAGGTTGTGGCAGCGGATGTGATCGTGATACCACGCTCCTGCTCCTGTGCCATCCAGTCCATCGTTGCAGTTCCTTCGTATGTCTCACCGATCTTGTAGTTAACACCGGTGTAGTACAGGATACGCTCTGTCAGAGTAGTTTTACCTGCATCAATATGCGCCATGATACCAATATTTCTGGTTCTCTCAAGCGGATATTCTCTTCCGTTATCAGCCAACAGAGTTCCCTCCTTTTAGAATCTGTAATGAGCAAATGCCTTATTGGCCTCTGCCATCTTATGCATGTCTTCTTTACGTTTTACGGATGCTCCGGTGTTGTTCATTGCATCGAGCAGCTCGTTTGCCAGTCTGTCAGACATTGTCTTCTCGCTTCTCTTGCGGGAGAACATTGTCAGCCAGCGAAGTCCCAGAGCCTGACGTCTCTCCGGCTTAACCTCTACCGGTACCTGATAGGTAGCTCCACCGATACGGCGAGCCTTGACTTCCAGCTGAGGCATGATGTTGTTCATTGCCTCTTCAAAACATTCAATTGCCGGCTTTCCGGCCTTTTCCTCTACTTTAGCAAATGCGCTGTAAACGATCTTCTGAGCGGTACCTTTCTTTCCGTCCAGCATGATGCTGTTGATCAGCTTGGTTACAACCTTGTTGTTGTATACCGGATCTGCTAAAACATCTCTTTTCTGAGTATGTCCTTTACGTGGCACGTTACTTCCCTCCTTAATCATTAACGATTAGATCTCAGGTACTCACATCTGGTATGGTACGAATGTGTCTGTACCGGTAATTTTTCTATCCAACCTGCAGCCGCGGAGGTTGTCGAAATACCGTTACACAAAACCATAAAACTTTAGTGAGATAATGATTTCTTATCCTGGTTGCTTTTGTATTACTTTTTCGGCTTCTTGGCACCGTATTTGGAACGGGCCTGCTTTCTGTTGGCAACACCTGCTGTATCAAGCGTACCACGAATGATATGATATCTGGTACCTGGCAGGTCCTTTACTCTTCCTCCACGGATCAGTACAACGCTGTGCTCCTGAAGGTTGTGTCCCTCTCCCGGAATATAGCTTGTAACCTCGATACCGTTGGAAAGACGTACTCTGGCGATTTTTCTAAGCGCTGAGTTCGGCTTCTTCGGAGTTGCGGTTTTAACTGCTGTGCAAACGCCACGCTTCTGCGGAGAAGACTGGTTTACAGATTTCTTTGTCAGAGAGTTGAAGCTTCTCTGCAGTGCCGGTGCATTGGACTTCTTTACGGAAGTCTCACGGCCCTTTCTGACTAACTGGTTAAATGTAGGCATTCCTTTCATTTCCTCCTTGTTTTTTTACGGCTGCTTCAATTCAGTCATTACATGGAAAAAAGGCGCACGAACGCCTTCTTCTCTTGCCATGCCGGTCCATTATATCGTTCCTGAAAATAAATGTCAAGCTGTAAGCACATGAAATCCGGCTAATCCGGCTAAAAGCAGCCTAAAAGTTACTGCTCACTCACAACTATATTCGGCAAGGATTTTACAGTCCTGTTGCCATTCGCAAACTGGCTGTAACAAAGTTTTATCCTGTTTTTTGAGCTGCGGAACTCCTCAGGCGCGAGCGCCTTCGTCAAACAGTCCTCGCTATCCACTTTTTGAAGAATTCACGGATAAAACTTTTAACAGCCAGTAATACTCAGGCAAAGGTCCTGTAAAATCTTAGCCGTTTTAGATGGCGCATGAACAGTAACGCCTAAAATGGTTACTGTTTACGTATAGCTGACCAGGCACGGATTTCAGATATTCCATGAGCAGTAACAGCCTATATACCACAGATCAGTATTGTACTTCCATCATGCAGAGTCCCTGCGCGGGCGCCGTCGGTCCCGCCTTCTTCCGGTCTCTTGCCTCAAGCAGCTCCCGCATGCTCTCCGCTGTTCGCTTTCCATATCCGACCTCGAGAAGAGTCCCCGTCATGATCCGGACCATGTTCTGGAGGAATCCGTTTCCATGATACAAAAAGCGCAGATACGGTCCTTTCTGCCGGATCTCAATCGAATCCACAACGCGTACCGTCGATTTCTTCATATGAGAATTCCCGCAGAAGCTCTTGAAGTCATGCATTCCGGTCAGGATATCCGCGGCCTCTCTCATCCGCCCGATATCCGGCATCCGGTCAAGAACGGTTACATACCTCCTGTCGAAAACAGGCTTTGCTCCCCGCGGATCATACCAGCACGTATAGCAGTAGGTCTTGCCGATGGCCTTGAATCTGCTGTGGAAGCGGTCCGCACAGATCTTCAGCTCATTCACGCTGATATCATCCGGAAGGTACCGGTTCATGTACTCCTGGATCTCCTGCTCCGTCAGATCCGTATCCAGCAGAACATTCGCCGTCATCGCTTTCGCATGTACGCCGGCATCTGTCCGCCCGGCTCCGATCACCGTGACCGGCTTGTCATCCGGCGCCCCGACCATCCTGGAAAGCACTGTTTCCAGCTTTCCCTGTATTGTCATTTCCTGATTCGGCTGGTGTTCCCACCCGAAATAACGCGTGCCGTCATAGCTGACCAGCATCTTGTAATTTTTCTTCATATTTTATATAAACGCAGCGATTCAGCGCCCCGATCGCGAGAACCTGCGGTTCTCGTGATGTGTGAAATCCGGGAGCCTTCGGTTCTGTCAAAAGTATCCTTACATGTCAACCTGTACAAGACCAGCCAATCAGGATATCTCAATTACATCACCATTTTCCGGTATGATCAGTTGATTCAAGAATCCCCTCTGCATCGCATACGCCCGCAGAGCATCTCTCGTCAGTTCCTGATTCTCGAAGGTTTCCATATGCACGCATACGATTTTGGCGTACGGCGCAGCACTCTGAATCCTTTCCAGGTCCTCCGTCCCCATCGTGATATGCATGCCCTCTCCCCGGGAATGTCCCAGGTAGGCAATAATCACGTCCGGATGATAGCCGATGCCCTCGCGAACGCCCCGGCACCACACCGTATCCCCGGTGATGTAAACCGTCTTTTCGCCCTCCTTCCGGAGTACGATCCCGCTCGAGTTCTGCATCGTATTCAGGACATGCTGAATCTTCCCGTCCCCATGTCTGCCCGCGACCCGGATGATGTCCACGTCCTCAAAGTGCGTGGTCAGCGTCATGTTGATGGTCTGCGTCTTGTCCATTCCATAATTCCGTGCCAGATCCTTGTCGTTCAGATTCTGGGTATAAAAGGGCATATCCTTCGGAATACAGTCCGCCGCCTCCTGATCGATATGACCGGGATGAACATGCGTGAGCAGAACCGCCTGCACGCCCTCCATGATCTCCTCCGGCGCCGCCGGAAGATCCGTCAGCGGCGGTTTCTCCGGATAATGCGTCGTCTTCAGCTGATGCGTCACCCCATGCGGCCGGAACATCGGATCAACCAGGAACGTTTTCCCACCATACTCCAGCTTCATGGTGCAGTTTCTGTAAAAATGAATTTTCATAGCCAGTCTCCAATCCTTTATCGCGTCCGGGCTCCTCCGCGCGTTTCGCGAAAAAAACCATCCCAGCTTTTGAAGTGCGGTTTTGTTTTTACTCCGTATAAGCTGCGGATTGCTCCGTACTTCGTCCCTTCGAATCCCTTATACAAAACATGTGGATTCGTGTTATAAATCGTTGTCTTTACTCACGATTCTAACACAAATCCACATATCTGTGTACTATATTATTCATTTTTCAACACAAACCGCTGTTATATCGTTCACGCGCCACCTAAACGGCTAAGATTTTACAGTACCTTTGCCTGAGCATTACTGGCTGTTAAAAGT
>OMUU01000123.1 GCA_900314295.1 uncultured Lachnospiraceae bacterium
AGAGGCCGGATGCGATTTCGAAGGCAACAGGTATGAGGATGAAGCGCGAACGCGCGAAATCCGAATACCTGTAGGATTGCGGGAGTGCGAAGCACGAAGCAATCCGTAGCTTATACAGTACCTTAAACAGCTCTTCGAAAACGCAGAAAGGTCCCGCAGTCTCACACTGCGGAACCTCTTTTTCATAAATTACATGTTTTTTCTGGTATATCAGATATTGAGAAGATCGCTGTATACAGACAGCGCTCCCTCTGTATCGTGCGCGAGAACCCGCTTTGCCAGAACCTTTCCGAGCTGAACGCCTTCCTGATCGAAGCTGTTCACATTCCACAGGAAGCCCTGGAACATAACTTTGTTCTCAAAGTGCGCCAGCAGTGCGCCGAGTGTCTTCGGGTTGAGCTGGTCGCCGATGATAATGCTGGACGGGCGTCCGCCCTCAAAATTCTTGTTCCGGTTCTCGTCCTTCTTGCCACAGGCAAAGGCCACAATCTGCGCCGCGACATTCGCGCAGAGCTTCTGCTGGCTTGTGCTGCCCTGAATCTCCACATCCGTTCCGATCTGGCTGTTGCGGAATCCCACAAACTGGAGCGGAATAATGGTTTTTCCCTGATGCAGAAGCTGATAGAACGAATGCTGTCCGTTTGTTCCGGGCTCTCCGAAGATAATCGGTCCTGTCACATAGGAAACCGGCTCTCCGAAACGGTTCACTGACTTTCCGTTTGACTCCATATCCAACTGCTGAAGATGCGCCGGGAATCTGGAGAGTGCCTGTGAATAAGGCAGAACCGCCGTTGCAGGAAGACCCAGTACATTGCGCTCGTATACCCCGATCAACGCATCCAGCATTGCCGCGTTCTTCCGCGGATCCTCCTCGGTCGCAAGCTTATCCTCGGCTGCCGCACCCTCCAGGAAGTCCGCGAAGACCTCCGGACCGAACGCCAGAGACAGAACGGCTCCGCCGACCGCGGAGGTGGAGGAATAACGTCCGCCGATATAGTCGTCCATATAGAATGCGTCCAGATAATCCTTGCTCTTTGCCAGAGGCGATGTCTCAGAGGTCACCGCGATCATATGCTTCGCCGGGTCGAGCCCCTGTTTCTTCAGCGCATCCATGACAAACGACTGGTTGGTCAAGGTCTCAAGCGTCGTACCCGATTTGGATACCAGGATGAAGATCGCATGCGCGACATCGGTCGAAGCAAGAACCGCAGCAGCATCATCCGGATCTACGTTGCTGATGAACTTCGCTTCCATCTTGAAATTCCCGGTCTTCTTCGCCCAGTTCTCCAGTGCGATGTACATGGCGCGGGGACCAAGATCACTTCCGCCGATACCGATCTGTACCGCCGTGGTGAACCTTTCACCCTTCTCATTTGTGATCTCTCCCGCATGAACTTTATTCGCAAAATCAGCGATTCTCTTCTGCTGCTCCACATAAAACGCTCTCTTATCCACGCCGTCCGCCACAACGGTGTCCCCGAGCTGTCCTCTGGTCAGCTGATGGAGAACCAGCCTCTTCTCTCCCGTGTTGATTACCTCTCCATTATAGAGCGCTTTATACTTTTCGGTGAGCTGTGCCTCATCCGCAAGCTTCACAAGAGCGTCAATCACCTTGCCGTCCACAGCCTTCGCCGCATAATTATAGGACAGGCCCTCCGCCATCGGAATACTGCAGGTCTTCACACGCTGCGCGCCGCTTTCCCCGGACATAACCTCAGCGAGGTTCACCCTTTCTGTCTTCTGCAGCTCTCCGTAAGAAGCAAGCTCATCAAGATTCTTCCAGTTGATCATTTCTGACTCCTCCTTGAAAAAAAGCAAGATAACATCCGCTATGCGGGGTTTGCCCCGCTGTCACAACGCCTTCTATCATAGCATACCGCCCCGGACGACGCAATCCGGGTTAACGGCTCTTCATGATCTCCCGCTCCAGTACCCGGAACAGCTCCCCGGTATCGATCGGCTTTGCCACTCTCGCATTCATCCCGTTCGCATAGCACTCTTCATCCGCCTTGTCATAGACATCCGCGGAAAGTGCAATGATCGGAATTTTCTCGGCATAGCTGTCCTTCATTGCCCGGATCTGACGAGCACATTCAAAGCCGTCCATCACGGGCATCCGCAGATCCATCAGCACCGCGTCGTATCTCGGCCCATCCTGTAAAGACGCCTTGAACTTCTCCAGCGCATTCCTTCCGTTTTCCGCATGATCCGCGACAACCCCGTTCCACTCCAGGATGTGCATAATGACCTCTGCATTGATCTGATTGTCCTCCACGACAAGCACGCGTTTTCCTTTCAGATTTTCAATGTCATAGTCCTGCTTCTGTGCCCGGCGCATCAGCTTCTTCTGATCCTCGTTTGCAAGATCATACGCCAGCTCCACGGTGAATTCCGTTCCCTTCCCGACCTCGGACTTGCAGTCAATCGTTCCGCCGAGGAGGTTGATCAGCCTGCGGCTGATGAAAAGACCAAGTCCCGTTCCCTCCCTGTTTCTCGACTGCGCCGCGCTGTCCTGCTCAAACGGCAGATACATCTTCGGCAGAAATTCCCTGCTGATTCCGATTCCGGTATCCTTGATCCGGTAGGTGTGCTTCACCCGTCCCTCCGGAAGATAAACAACGTCCACTTTAAGTGTGACATCTCCGCCTTTGTCGGTGAACTTGACCGCGTTGCCCAGAAGATTTACCAGGATTCTCGCCACATGATCGACATCCATCATGATCACTTCATTCTTACAGTTGCTGATCTCGAAGTGATAGTGGATTCCGGCGCTTCTCGCCTTTTCCTCGATGATGGTGTTCACCTCTTCGAAAACATCGTTCTCATGCACCACGTCGTATTCGCTGACCACCTTCCCGGCATCGAGCTTGCTCGTTTCGAGGACCTCGTTGATCAGACTCAGCAGGTACCGGCTCGAGCTCTGCATTTTTTCCAGATTCTCCCGGACAGAATCTGACATCTGCTCCTTCGTCAGCGTCAGCTCCAGAAGGCCCAGAATCGTCGTCAGCGGCGTCCGCATGTCGTGGCTCATACAGGAGAGAAAATTCTCCTTTTCCTGACTCGTTCTTGCGGCAATCCGAAGCGCTTCGCTGATCTCTTCGAGCTGCTGTTCGTCGTTCACCTGCTTGGTGAGATCCACAAACGTGATAACCAGGCCTCTGAGATTCTTCTCCTGCTCCCGGACCTTGCCCGCAATCCGCTTATTCTTCTCGGTGTTCCCCTTCAGATCCTCCGTTTCGGATCCCGGATCGTCCTCCTGCTCCTTCGACACGCGATACGGCGCGATACGGATCAGATAGGTCTTCCCGGTCACAGACGTCGTCTCGCATTCCACCGTTTCCATGGTGTTCAACACCTTGCGGGACAGATCCATCAGGTTGATGGAGGAAAAATTGTACGCGATGTACTGCAAGGATCTTCCGACATCCTGCTCCGCGACATTAAATTCCGAAGCAATATACTCTGTAAACTTGCGGATATTCATGTCGCGGTCCACCATCATAATGCCGATCAGTGTCGTGGACAGGAAATTCGCCATATCATTATTGACCGCCGCGATCTCCGAGACCTTGGACTGATACTCCGAGTTCACGGTGTAGAGCTCCTCATTGACCGACTGCAGCTCCTCATTGGAGCTCTGAAGCTCCTCGTTTGAGGTCAAAAGCTCCTCGTTCGCCGCCTGAAGCTCCGCGTTTACGGACTCAAGCTCCATCACCGTCTGATGGAGACTATCCTGCGTCACCCGAAGATCCTTCTCCAGATCCGAGATCCGGTTCGCGGCTGCCGTGTCGATGTCATATTTTTCCACAGGCCCGGTGACCTTTCGCTCCGAACGGATAAAGGCGACCGCCGTGTATCCCGTCTTTGCCCCGGTCTTGTCGGTCACAGGAAGCGCAATCACCGTGATATTCTCCGGCTGCTTCTCCAGCTTTACCGGGATATGGTCATAGGCGACTCTCTTTCCCGTCACACGCGCCTTCTTCAGCGCCGTGGAAAAAGCGATCTTCAGGTCCTGCCGCAGAAGAAGAAAAATATCGAGCGTCGCAGTTCCCGCCGGAATGGTCAGGAACTTGCTGCAATCCCCGTAGGAATGCTTCAGCTCATTATTCGCGTCGACAACCACGCAGGCGGGCATCAGTGCTTCCAGGATCCTCGTGTCCAGCTCACGTCCCGAGTACTCGGTACCGCCCCTTCCGTGAATCCGGCTGTTGTCGGGAAGCTCCAGATTATCCTCCACACCCTGCATCGAATACGGAATTCTCGCGTGAGAGGGCTTCCGGCCTGTGGCATTGTGCACAAAAATCTTCTCATTGGAGCAAACAGTCCGGAACACGTCTGAGTACTCTCCGACTGATTCCGACTTGCCGAGGAAGAGGTATCCGCCGTCATTCAGCGCGATGTGAAAGATGGAGAAAAGGTTCTTCTGGAGAACCGACTGAAAATAGATCAGAAGGTTCCGGCAGCTGATCAGGTTCAGTCTCCCGAAAGGAGGATCCTGAAACACGTTGTGCTGTGCGAAGACAATCATCGTCCGAATGTCATGATTCACCACGTACTTCGAGCCCTTCCTTGTAAAAAAACGGCTCAGCCGACTGACACTGACGTCCTCGATGATGTTCTCTCCGTACACACCCCTGCCCGCAAAGGTGATCGAATCGGCATCCAGATCCGTGGCAAAAATCTTCACATCCCTGCGAAGGTTCAGCTCCTCCATGACCTCGGCAAAAAGAATCGCGATCGAGTACGCCTCCTCGCCGGTGGAACAGCCCGCTACCCACACACGAATCTGATCCGCCTTCTTTCCGTTCTGCACGATATCCTTGATCACCCGCTGCTTCAGCACCTCGAAGAACTCCGGATCTCGGAAGAACGACGTCACACCGATCAGGACCTCCTTGGCAAGCGTTTTTGCTTCCTCCTGATTCTCCTTCAGATATTGAACATAGCTCTGAAGATTCCGACAGTGCGTGACGACCATCCGCCTCTCGATCCGCCGAAGAATCGTCGTCTGCTTATAATAAGTATAGTTCGTATTTGTGACGCTCTTCAGGATCGAGAACACCTGCGACATCAGATCCCCGTCCGTCAGCTGCATCTTCCCGTTGGACTGATTAATTGAGGAGGAAATATGCGCCATCTCCTTCGCGATGGCATCCGGTCCCAGAATCAGGTCCACAAACCCTGTCGCAATAGCATTTCTCGGCATGCCGTCGAATTTTGCCGTCTCTGGGTTCTGCACGATGATCAGGCCATTCTGCTCTTTGATTGAACGAATGCCGTTCGTGCCGTCCGAGCCTGTACCCGACAGGATCACCGCGACCGCACGGTTTTCGTACGCAATTGCCAGCGACCGGAAGAAAATGTCGATCGGATGATTGATCAGCGCATGGTTGTACTCCTTCAGATGCAGAACATCAGAGGTGATCTCGATATTATATTTCGGAGGAAGAAGATAGATGTTATTCCTCTTAACCTGCATGCCGTCCCTCGCCTCCTGTACAGGGAGCGCGGAATACTTGCTCAAGATCTCCACAAGCAGGCTCTTGTGATCCGGAGACAGATGCTGAATGATGACAAAAGCCATGCCGGTATCCTTCGGAAGGAATGTCAGAAACTGCTGAAGTGCCTCCAGGCCACCCGCCGAGGCGCCGATGCCCACCACACAGCTCGGCTGGACCTCCATTGGAATTTTCATATCATTAATATCCATGCGCACCTCCCTCAGACTGCGCGAAACAAGAACTTCTCTCGTTAACGCTCTGCCTCAGACACGGCAGAGTGCCTTGTTTTTATATTACATCATTTTCCGGATGTTGTCTCGACATTTCATTCCAACCTTTTAAAAACAGAGAGAAAAACAGCCGTTGCGCACCCCGGCTGTCTTTCTCTCTGTTATGACCCAGATTGTATAGAATACCTTCTGATTTTCCTGTCTTGTGGTTGGATACAACGTCGAAG
>OMUU01000121.1 GCA_900314295.1 uncultured Lachnospiraceae bacterium
GGAATGATCCGGCATTTGTTTTTTTAAGATATCACGTTTACAGTACACTCTGTTTTGCACACGATTGCCGGCTATGTTATACTTTACAAATACTAAGGGCAGTGAGGATTAAATATGAGCAGGGATTGTGCAGTATCGGTTATTGTACCTGTGTACAACGTGGAAAAATATATTCGCTGGTGTCTGGATTCTTTGATCGGTCAGACATGTTCTGATATCGAAATCATCGTGGTGAATGACGGTTCCACCGATAGTTCCGGTAAAATTGTTGAAGAGGCGGCAGGCAGGGACGCAAGAATCCGTGTGATTACAAAGCCAAACGGCGGTCTTAGCTCTTCCAGAAATGCAGGGATTGAGCATAGTCGCGGCAGGTATCTGGCGTTTGTGGACGGCGATGACTGGGTTGAACCGAATTTCGTCGAAGATATGTTGCAAGCGGCACAGGAACAACAGGCGGATATCTGCATCTGCAACATGAAGTATGTAAACGAAGACGGCTCCTGCAGAAAACGTACTCCGCACATTGCTCTTCCGTATACTGCGGACCGGACGAAGGCCCTGTCTGACATGTTTAACGGGGATAAATTTAAATTCCATACCCCGAATAAACTTTATCGGCGGAATTTGTTCATGGATTCCGGAATTCGTTTTCCGGAGGGAAAGCTGTATGAAGACGCATACACAACCTATCAGGTCTTTGCAAAAGCGGAGCGCTTTGTGTACCTTCCGGAGGATTTGTACTATTATCGGCAGCAGCGATCAGGAAGCATTCTGGCATCGACATTCAGCAAAAGGCGGTACGATATTTACGGTGCGCTGATGGCGATGGAAAAGGACGTCGTGAAGGGATCTCCGGAGTTATGGAATCCCTTCGACCACTGTGTCGTTATCAATATTCTGTCACTGGCGAATTATCTACTTCCGGTTTACCGGACAATGGATCCGTCGGATCTTCAGGAGTTCCGGGACAGGACAAATCAGCTCGAGCGAACGCTTCTTCACTCGAAAGTATCCTCAAATCCTATGATCCCACGCACAGAAAAGGTGCGCTATCATCTGCTGAACCGAAATCTTAGACTGTATCTCGGCATCCTAGGTAAATTAAAGAAGTAATAAACTTTAGAGAATAAGGAATAATGGTAATGAAAATATCAATAGTCATGCCTGTGTACAATGGTGAGCGATACCTTACTGGAGCGATCCGGAGTGTTTTAAATCAAACATACTGGGATTTTGAATTAATCATCGTGAACGATGCGTCCACAGACAGCTCTTTGAAAATTGCGGAAGAGTTCGCCGCAAAGGATGACCGGATCCGGGTATATACCAACGAACACAACCAGAAGCTTCCCCGCAGTCTAAACATTGGCTTTTCGCACTGTGAGGGGGAATTATACACCTGGGCGTCCGATGATAATCTTCTTCTTCCGGAGTTTTGTGAAGAGATGCACCGCGCCTTTATCGAGCATCCGGAGGCAGATGTCGTATTCGCCCGGATGAACAACATGGATGAAAACGGCCGTGTCTTCGGCACGACGCAGGAACCCGGCGAACTGAACAACATATATATCCGGAATATTGTGGCGGCTTGTTTCATGTACCGCAGGAAAGTTCAGGAGGAGCTCGGCGGATATGATGAGACAAAGTTTCTCGTCGAAGATTATGATTTCTGGCTCAGGGCATATGAAAAATATCAATTTTATTACCTGCCTAAGATTCTGTACTCCTATCGCTACCACGAGTCAAGTCTTACCTCCCGCAGATGGAGAGATATCAAGCTACGATCCGCGCTGCTTCTGGAGGATATCGAGGCCAGGACAACAGATCCCCATGCGCTGGAAAAGATTCAGACGGGTCTTTCCGGCTATTACCAGGCGTTATCTCACTACTACTTTCAACAGGTGCGTGCCGCCGGAAATTCTGCAGACTGCAGGCATTTGCTGAAGGATCGCGGCAGAAAGTTTATTTCCGAACTGATCAAACGCTAGTGTGCCGGATCGTGATTTGCAAAGCGTACCGGAAGAAAAAACCATGGTACGCATCAGATTCGCTTCAAAAGAGAGGATTCAGAATGCAAAAACAGGTTGTATATTTCTGTTTTCAAAATATCGAAAAAAAACCACCGTGTCTTTCTGAGGTTTTACAGCTCCGTGACCGAGGATATCATGTCGTACTGGTCACACCGGACTACGGGCAGGACTATCTGAACCGCATCAGGGAAATGGGAGTTGACTGCATTCCCTATACGCTCTATAAGAGCAGAAACTTGCTTTTGCAGAAAGCCCGAAACTATTTTTCCTACAAAAAGCTGTGGGACAAGGTCAGGAACGAAATTTGGAATGACGATACTATTCTGTGGGTTGGGACCGAAGAAAGCCTGATGAAACATCGCCATTTTCTGAAGAATTTTCATCCGCTGGTGGCAAATGCTCTGGAATACTACGAGGATGAATGGTGGACCTCGCGCATTCCGGAATTCCGGAAGATGGTTGATATCTGGACGGCCTGTGAACCGCATCGCGCCATCCTGATGGAAAGGCAGTGGGGTCTCGGCAGGCTTCCGCATGTGCTTAGGAACAAACCATATGATCACCCCAGACAGCGCTGTATGAATCCTTCTACACCGGAGATGGAGGTACTGATTCAGCAGATTCGCGGAAAGAAAACACTTCTCTATCAGGGGGCGATCGTGGCGGACCGCGACCTGAGCACGCTGGCGGACATTCTGAAGCGTGCGGACAGCGATTTTTACCTTACTCTCTCCGGTCCGGTAGAAGGCGACGCCCTCCAAAAGGTTCGCGACCGGTATGACAAGGTGATTTATCTCGGGAATATTCCATATGCGTATTTCCTGGAAGTGACTTCCTACGCTCATATCGCAGTAGCCTTTTACAACGACACCAGTCTGAACAACCGTTACTGCGCGCCGAATAAGATCTATGAGTATTCCGGTTTCGGGATTCCGATGCTTTGCAACGACATCCCCGGACTCACCAGCACCGTCGGCGAATCCGGTGCTGGAATCTGCGTCGATTTCTCAGATCCCGATGCCGTCATCCGTGCTTTGCATGAAATGGACAGTGAATATGACCGGTTCAGCAGGAATGCGATGAGATTCTATGATGACACGGACAATGGGCCGGCTATGGATGCAATCTTAAAAGATGCATTTCTCCTGACGCAATCATCAGTCAGAAACAGGAGCAGTCATTCGAAATGAAAATCAGTGTGATCGCATTTTATTATGAATGGAATTTGGGAGACGCTGTGATCGGAGACTGCGTGAAAGACCGTCTTCAGAGAGAATTTCCGGAGGCAGAGGTTGTCCTTGTAGATCTCTTCGGAAGAACATCCTTTCCGAAAAGGGAACTCCTGCCGATGGAGCGTTACCGGGCTTTAAAGAAGAGACAGCACCTTCGGTTCTTCTGTGAGAAATATACCCCACTAAAGAAGGAGACCTCTCATGAGGAATATGTATTCCAGAAGATTCTTCCGGGACTAAAAAGAGCGGCAGATACTGCATGTGACGCTGTGGTATTTGCCGGCGGACAGATTTTTGCGGATACGCTGGCATCGGCTGTCGCCTACCTCACCTCACAGTTCACACAAAGAAAAATTCCGGTATATTTTGTCTCGGGCGGCGCGGGAGCCATGGAGAGCCAAAAGCTTACGCAGCAAATGAGAACGGTCATGCATCATCCGATGGTGCGGATGATCAGCGTCCGTGATCATCCCGAGCGGATCAGCGAAAGATTTCAGGTGCATGCCGTTCAGACCTGGGATCAGGGGCTCTGGGCATCTGAAACCTATCCGGTAAAGCCTGCGAAAAACGGAAAAATCGGCCTCGGTATCATGTATCCATTTGATATACCGGAACACCGGATACGAAGATTCTATCTGGATATGATCGCATACTTTGAGCAAAATCAGATCGACTGGTGCCCATTCACGAACGGAAGCGATATGGACGAAGCTTTTGCCCGGGAAATTCTTCAGACCGCGGAGGCGATATGGCCTTCATGTGCAGATAAGCTGCTTCCCAGTCCGGAAAGCCCCGCACAGCTTGCGGAGCAGATCGCTGCATTCCGCGGGATCATCTCTCTGCGGCTCCACAGCCATATCATCAGCGCATCATTCAACATCCCTGCGGTCGGAGTTAACTGGGATGACAAAGTCCGGGACTTTTACAATCTATGTGGGCTGCCAGAACGATGCGTATCCGCCGGAGAGCGCCCGGAACAGATCTGGCAGATCTATCGTCAGGCAGAACAGGAAGGCTGGCCGGTTTCCTTGATTCAGGAAAGAAGAGCCGAAACGTTGAAGATGCTGACGGACAGTATTCAAAAGGATCTGCCAACCCTTTCATGAAGCATATATGCTGCGACGCCGTTTAACGTTCGCAGCTTTTGTTTCAAGTTCAAGATTCAGAGATGCTTTTCCTCCAGATTGCAGAAATCTGCCGGTAGAAGTGATTCTCGTCAAAATCTGCTTCAATAGTATTTCGAGCATTCCGGCTGTATTTGCGCCACATTTTCTCATCAGACGTGAGGACGGACAGCGCCCTGGCAAGGGCGTCCGTGTCCCCCGGCGAAACCAGAATTCCATTCTCGCCGTTTCTTATACAAGCCGGAATGTCTCCCACCGTCGTACTAATCACCGGAAGACCGAAGCTCATCGCTTCCAGTATTGCTATCGGCAGTCCCTCATTATAGGAGGGAAGCACAAGAATCTGAGAGGACTCCAGGAGTTCTCTTTTTCTTTGTCCGTCAATCCAACCGGAAAAATCGATCCGGTCCCCAATCCCAAGGTTCTCTGCCAGTTTTTTCAGACTCTCTTCTTCCGGCCCACTTCCGGCAAGCACCAGCCTCCATTTTTCGGGCTTAGCTTTAGCAAATGCCCGAAGCAAATCTTCCACACCCTTTCGCTGAATCAGAACTCCCAGAAACAGGATTCTGTTTTCCCTTTCATTTAGACTTGTAATCCGGTTCGGAACCTTCACCGCATTGTGCACGATTTCTACAGGAACATCAGGACAGATAGACCGAATGCTTTCCTTATAATGCTCGCCAAGGACAATGACATGGCTGCAGTTTGCGAGAAACTCCCTCACCTGGGCTTGCTTTTCTGATGCCAGAGAGTGAAACCAGTCTTCGAATTCAGAGCCATGAAGATGCATCACAAAGGGAACATGAAAACGGCGAGCAATCCTCTGCAGTGCCCTTGCCCGAACAAAACTCCCGCGGTAAGACATGTGAACGTACACCAGATCCGGTCGCTCTCGCAGCATCCATGCATTCATCTGGATACATGCTTCCGCAAAGACTGCCGCCTTCGCTGCCGGATTCCGATCTGTGTACGTCGGGATAAAACGCAGCTGAATCCCCTCCTTCTGCCAGTCATTCTTCAGAATCTGCTGAATCACACTCGTGATACCGCCCTTCACATCTCCGCGGTTTCCCATCATCAGCACCTTTAACATACCTTCCAAACCCCTTCCTAATTCTTTCAAGATACTGTCTTCCATTGCGGCTCTCCAGCCGCCATGGCCGAAAATCGCTGTTCACAGATACGTGTCCGAGCAGAAAATCTGCGTCAAAATTGTGTCAGACAACGATCATTCGCATGAAGAATGCCCTGTTTTACGGAAGAATCCGTTTTCATCTTAAGTAAAGAGCATACTTAATGCTACATTATATTATTTTAACTTAGGTTAGGAGGAATAACAAATGGCAAGAAACAAATTCTTAAAGCGTATGGCTGTTACGGCTCTTGCTGCATCCATGACATTTGGAACCGTACCGGGCAGTCGCTATGAATGCGTTTGCTGAAACCAAGGTAACATCAGACGCTCCCAGCTCCTCGGATTCCGCTGCAACAAGTCTTTATAATGCAGTCGACTCGGCGATTAAATCTTTAGATCGGAACGCTGAGATCTCCACAACTACAACCGGGGAAACGATCGCAGCTGATTTGAAAGCCGCACTTGAGAAAGCTGACACTAGCAGCGCATTTGATGTTCAGGTTACGGTAAACAGCACCGATACCGCGAAATACGTTAATGAATCTATTGCTCCGACAGCTCCCGTAATCAATGCGACTGCTGAGATAATGAAATTTGATAAGGCAACTATGGGCACACAGCCGGATGCCACAAAGGCAATCGCTACGCTTCACAATGTTACCTTTACGCTTGATTGTGGAAAACTGACAGATCTTGATTATGCTACGGTAGAAGCAGGCTATTATTCAGATGAGTTAAAAAGTGGTTCAGTAGATAAACTCGCTTATACCTTTGCAAATGTCGATTCTGTATCGGCTACCCCGATCAAGGCAAAATTAGATGCTTTGACAACAGCAGCAAAGAAAAATACTGTTCTTTCTTCTTACTTTGATGGCGTCTCCATTGGAACGATTACCACAGCAATCCAGACACAGCCGACCAATGATGTAGAAGGTACAGTTGCTGTTACGATCCCTGTTACGCACACAACTGCGAAGACAACTACAGCGGCTGCTACAGATGCTACTGTAACAATTTCCGGTACTGCATACATCTCTTGGACTGCTCCTGCAGTTTCCACAGTTGCGGAAGCACAGAAGGTTATTGAGTCCGCAGAACTGACTAATGATGAGGTTGAAGCTACCTATGCATATTCCAAGAATGCAACGCCAATCACTGCTATCAACAGTGGTTTGAAGGGTACATTACAGAAGAAGCTGACAGACGCTGGAATCACAGGCGTAACAATCTCTAATGTTGAAATCGCAAAGGATTCTTCCAATAAGAGCGCTACACATGCAGCAAACGGGTCTGTAAAGGTTTCTGTAACCTATCATGCTGATGCTGATAAAGATAGCACAGCAAATGATGTAACAAGCATCGAGACTCTGACAATCGTGCATGGTGAGGCAGATATCAAGGAAGAAGCTCATGCAGCTGTAGATACAGCTCTTAAGGCACTGAAGAATACAGACTTCCAGGCAAGTAACGCTACAACTGCTCCATCTAAGGATGATGTGAAGAAGGTTATCACCGATGCTGTAGATAAGGCATTGTCGGATAAGCTTGGCGGAACAGCTACGATTGCTTCTGAGCTGTATAGCGAGAAAGCATATGTCCTTTCAGCGTTTGATTATAAGCCAGCAACAACTGAAGCGGCCGGTTCAGTATCTGCAACAGTCAGTCTGCTGAAGGCTCATGAGGCAACTTCAAAATCGGACAGCACAAAATACGATACATTAGATACTGTCAGCCTGTCTTCTATAGCAACTGATAAACTCAGTACAAAGGTTGCTACAGGCATCAGCCTGGGTAGCGATGTTGATACAAAGGGCGCTGCTTCCATCACACCAGAGTTCACACCAGATGGTGCAAACTATGGATACGTAAAGCTTAGCTGGAAGGGCAATACAAAACTTGACAAAGCTATTGTAAATATCGTTTCTGCTGATGGAAAGACTACTACTGCTAATATTTCCGCTACTGCTGATGGGGCAAGTAGTGATATCTTCGAGATTAAAGCTGGCGAAAAAATTCAGGTCGTAAATGGATATGACAGCACTGATGAATCAGACTGGAAGGATATCGAGGGAGTTTTGACGGCCACTCTTTATGATGCTCGTGACAATAAGCTCGGAACTGACTCTGTCAATGTCAGTCTTAGTCACCTTTACAAGGATGTTACTGATTCAAAGGCTTTCTATTTTGATCCGGTATACACTTTGACAAAGAATAAAGTTGTGAATGGTACCTCTGCTTTTACATATTCTCCGGAGAAGAACGTAACACGTGGAGATTTCATCACTCTTCTGTATCGTGCAGCAAAGGCTGCTGATATGGTAGAGGGAACCGTTAAAGCAGAGGATGCTTCTGATAAATTCACAGATGTATCTTCAAAGGATTATTACGCAGAGGCTGTTGCTTGGGCCGTTGAGAATAAGATTACAAGCGGAACATCTGATTCCACATTCAGCCCGGCTGCGACGATTACCCGTGCCGATGCTGTGACATTCCTTGCGAGACTTGAAGGCGTTAATGTTACAACTGGTGACGATTATGCAATTCGCCGGTTTGATGATGTTAAATCAGGTTCATATTATGCACAGGCAGTTGAATGGGCTTCTTGGTATGGCATCACAGCAGGGAAGACATCTAATACTTTTGCACCAAATGATAAGGTCACAAGAGGTCAGGCTGCCGCATTCATCGAGAGATATTTTTACTTCGAATAATTGTTAAGTTGATCCTTATCGATAATTATGGCATAATTTGGAAGACTCGAACAAGTAATAGTTTACTTGTTCGGGTTTTCTTTTTTACGATAAGTTTTTCAAGTATGGACGAGTATTTCTCAAATTTCCAATTCGTTTGCACATCTAAAAGAATAGGTGCCAGATCATTCCCGCAGGAATGATCTGGCACCTATTAATTCCGCTTCATATTTTCAAATATTTAGCTCAATATCTTCTCAAAGATCTTTCTTAAGGAGGTTATCTGCTCTGTCTCCCTTTGTGTGAGTAACTGCTCTGTAGATGAAGGTAAGACCCTCTGCTCTTGTGCACTTAGCACCCGGTTTGTATGTTCCATCAGCATAACCTGCAACGACGCCGTTCGATGCGCCCCATGCAACTGCTGGTGCATAGAACTTGTTGCTAGCTACATCTGCGAAATTAGACTTTCCAGTCTCACCATCTGTCTTGCCAACAGCCTGAGAGTATCTGTACAGGAAGGTGATCATCTCTGCTCTGGTAACATCCTTCTCCGGGCTGAATGTGGTATCACTTGTACCATTTGTAATGCCCTGAGCCGTTGCCCATGCAACTGCTTTTGCATAATAATCGCTGCTCTTTACATCTGCGAACTTCGTCGTAGCACTTACTTCCGGTGAACCAGCATATCTGTAGAGCCATGTGATCATTTGACCTCTGGTTACGCTATTGCTCGGGCTGAATGTAGTATCAGTTGTACCATTTGTAATCTTATTATCTTTTGCCCAGTAAACCGGATCAAAGAAATATGCACTTGGGTTAGTAACATCAACGAATCCGTTATATGTTTCTTTAACGTTGATTGTGATGGTATCGCTGATCTTCGGGTTCGTTGCACTGGAAGCTGTGATTACAGCAGTGCCACCTTTGACAGCGGTAACAGTTCCATTCTCATCAACCGTAGCAACGGAAGGATCACTGGACTTCCATACAATATCATTTGCAGTAGCCGGCTTTACATAAAGCATCTGATGTGTGGACTGAGCAAGTTTCAGGCTTGTTGCAGCTGGTGTGGACAGCTGTCCATTATATCCTCTTACAATGTAGAGGGTACGTGCATTTGCAAGCTCGATATCAGTTGCAGCAACTGTTTTCAGCTTCGGAATAGCAACAGTAAAGGTAACATCCTTTGTTACATACTGCTCATCCGGTGTCATTGTTCCATCATAAGTAGCATACCAAGGATTCTCTACGCGTACAGTTGCGTTAACCTTGATACTGCCGGCTGCCTTTGTAGTTGGTGCTACATAATCACTGTAGGTTGCTTTATGTGCTCCATCCCAATCATACTCTACATCATCATCTGAAAGAGGTGAATTGTTATAAGCATCATTAACCTGTTTCTGGCCAGCTTTATTGAAAAGCGCACTTGCAAATTGATCTGCTGTGACGCCGCCAAGAGTATCATCTTCTTTGGTCTCTGTATCCTGATCATCATAAACCGGAGCAGATGCATAATCCTGGACACTACTCTGAATTGTCGAAACGAGAGAATTTGTCTCGCCTGCATTAAACAGTCTGGTCATTTCATCGGTCATTTCTGTGAGCTTCTCATCAGCGGTCTGCTTCAGCTTCAGATCAGCAGTGAATACCTGATCATCATTGTATCCGTCTTCCTTAAGCTGGAAGTTTACCGATACATGTCCAGTTACACCATGCTTTGCAAGCTTCTTGTTTGCTTCGCCAATTTTAATGTCACCAGCTGAAATGGAGATGTGCTTCAGCTGTGCATAATCAATACTCTGCAGACCATCTGGACGTGCTTCAGTCTTCGGACCCTGAGCGCTATTAACAACAAGGCCTGCCGCTTTCAAGCACTCAGCGAATTTAAGTCCATTAAAGTTTTTCACATAGATGTCATCTGCAGGTACGTCGCCTCTCTGAGAATCCGGTGAACCGACACCCTTCTCATTATTCTTGTCATTGCTATCGATAAGCCAGAATCTGAGGTTATTGATGACGCTTGCAAGTTTCTCAGCATCAACATCATTTGCAAATATAGTGTCATCGTCCTCAAGATACTTCTGAACTGCAGTTGCAAACTCTCTTGTCAGATAATGAAGAGCACGATCTCTTGTAGCGGTATATGTCTTGGTGTGGCTTGTCTTATCTGCAGAAACCGTGATGTCAGAAGTAAATGTCATGGTTTTGTTCTTGTCATCGTTAACCGGTGCAGTGGTATTCTTCGCACCTTCAACTTTGATCAAGCCGTTTGTATATTCTACAATACCATAATGCTGAAGCGCCTGCTCAGCCATGGACTTCATTGTCACATCTTTGATTTCATCGCCCTGTTTGCCTTCAACGGTTTCGTCGCTCGCAGCAAACGGCCTTACTTCATCAAAATACTTCTGAATGTAATGCTCTGCAAGTGCGATTCTCTCGTCAGCAGTGTAAGCGTTCTCGTCCAGAGTGAAGCTGTAGGTCGTGGTCATCTGGCTATCAGGGGTATTTGCCGGATCACTCAGTGTTACGGTTCCTGTGATGGTTCCGTAATTATGATAATCTGCGTGCTGACCATCATCGTAATAGCTGGAAGGTGTCGCTTTTACGTTGTCAACCTGTACATTGTATCCAGGGAATGCTGCCTCGACCGCTTTCTTAATAGCATCTGCACCAGTCGCAGAAGTAACACCTGTCATTCCATCAAGTGCAGTCTGAATGCCATCGCTTACTCCGAGATGATCTTCCGCGCTTGCAACAGTAACTGTTGAAGCAGCCAGCGCTGGGATTGCCATAGCCGGTACGGCACCAAATGTCATGGATGCAGCAAGAGCCGTAACAGC
>OMUU01000119.1 GCA_900314295.1 uncultured Lachnospiraceae bacterium
CGAAAGGGAAGGGATTCGCTGGGTGCTACGAAGCATTTAATTGCGTCGCCGTCCGACTGACCGAACAAGACATCAAAAACCTTCAACACGCCGTGGAGCATGGCGGTGTCAAGGCTTTTGAGAGCGAGAAGGATCCATATACGGAAGATCAAGCGTATCAGGATTATCGGTTTTGTGAGCGAGCGCTGAAAACATTGAAAACGAAAACGGTTGCGCTCTATTATCTTCCTTGGAGGTGAATGTATCTGTGATTGAGAAACAATTGAACAACGGACAGGGCATGGGAGAGCCGTTTGTAAAGGATTCGCGTCTCCAGGTGTATCCAGGTATGATGGAGCTTCGCGCGCGCCCAGAAACCGGTGCGCAGGTCGTGACACAGGATAGCTTCGGGAAACGTGGAAAGCTGCACCTCGGCGCGGAGATTGCGCACGGCGGCGAGGGTAGCGTATACCGTACGGATCAGGCGGGGCATGTGGCGAAGATTTATCTGCCGGAGAAACTCACGCGCATGAAGT
Source organism: uncultured Lachnospiraceae bacterium (assembly GCA_900314295.1). GTDB lineage: Bacteria > Bacillota > Clostridia > Lachnospirales > Lachnospiraceae > Bilifractor. The sequence goes on from OMUU01000119.1 coordinate 516, forward strand.
TCGAGAAACTCAAGCGCATGGTTTCGCACAAGCTGCAGTGCCATGGCATCTGTTTTCCGCAAGCGCTTCTCTACAATGATGCGGATGAATTTTGCGGCTATCTCATGGAAGAAGCCCAAGGGAAGCCGCTCCAGGAGAGCGTCTTCAGCCTTTGGAAGAAAGGCGCAGCGAATCCGTTCCCGAAGTGGACGAAACTCGACACCGTACAGCTCTGCATCACGATCCTCGAGAAAATCATCTTCCTCCACCACATGAACATCATCCTAGGCGACATCAACCCCGGCAATATCCTCGTCGTCTCGCCGACGGAAGTCTATTTCGTCGATACTGACAGCTATCAGGTCGAGGGCTTCCCGTGCCCCGTTGGCATGATCAACTTCACGCCGCGCGAGCTTCTCGAGAAAGGCGAAGACTTGCACTACGATTCCTTCCTGCGCACGGAGGGCAACGAAAACTTCGCTATCGCGACGCTGCTCTTCATGATCATGTTGCCCGGTAAACCTCCGTACGCGATGGTTGGAGGCGAATCGCAGCGCGAGAACATCATCAAGGGCGATTTCTCCTATCCGTGCGGTGACAAGAGCACAGGCAAGGCACCGCAGGGCCGCTGGCGCTACTGCTGGAGCCAACTGCCGTACAAGGCGATGAAGGAAACGTTCTACGAGACCTTTCGCCGCGGCGAAGCGCACAGCGAGGAGCAAAACCGCTACTCGGCCGAAGACTGGCTCTCAAACTTCCAGGAATATCAGCGGCTGCTGAAAAATGGAAACCTCACGGAAAACGACGAGCAAGCGCTCGCTATTTTTCCGACGCGTTACAAGAACTACACGCGCTACCAACCGGCTGGCGGCAGCCAAAACATGCGCCCGCGCACGTTCTGGGATCGTATTTACGATTTTTTCAATTGACTATAGATGACCGCGTATGCGCGGCAGGAAACGGAGGGATTCGATGAGGACAGAAAAAATGAGACAACAAAAGCAGCGCTTTTCACCCATCCAGAAAAACATGCGCCAAGGCCCCGGATTCCGTGCGACGCTCGCGTACCTTGTCAAGAAGATGCTTGCCTATGTGTTTATTTATATCGTCACGGCGTTTTTTGCGTGCTGGCTCTTTTCTTCGCATTCGTTTGGAGAATATGTTCCAATCATATGTTCCAATGATGGCATCGCTCTTTTTGTCGCTGTTTTTTTGGTAGGGCTGATTACCCTTCTTCCTGCCTTGATTTTGCTTTCGATTTTTCATGCGTGGCGCATGTTGCCGGATATTGTCATGGTGTTTTCCTATGTCGTGCTGCTGTTCATGTTGTACGATATGGAAGCCTTCGGGGCAAATAATGGATTGACGTCGCAGGATGGAATCTTTCTCGGCGTGGCGGTGTTGGTTAGCATCCCCGTGCTAGCATTTGTCTTGCGCTGGGGTGCTCGACAGATTGTTCATATCCCCTCCGCGCGCATGGAGCTCAGGCAAGACCTGCGCGCCAGCGTGAAATGTATGGCAGTTGTCAGCGCGGCATTCCTCGTTCTGACATTCACACTTCATCATGTGCAGGGCTATGCGTATACAAATTTTGATGACAGCATGGATCGCAGAGCGGGGAACTTCACGGCCGACCATCCAGAACTCATTGCGAAGGACTGGCTTCTCGCAGCTTCGCAGGGGGCAGATATCGTTGATCGACAGCTGGATGATCGCTATGCGAAAGACGAAGGGAAGGATACCGCCGATGACAAGAAGTGGCGCGAGCTCGACGGTAGCATTTTTGCACATTCGGGTGGTCGGAACTATCGTCTAATCCGCGTTGAAAATGTCGCAACGCAGCCTTCGCTCGGCTACAAGGAAGGGAAGAGCGAGGATTGGCTTCGCGAACACTACATCCGTATGGATGTCACTTACGAAGACCTCTCCGTGCCTGAGGCGCAGCGCCAACCACAGACGGCGCGCATCGTTGGTGTTCGCAAATCGAAAGAAAAGATGTTCCGCTGGATTATCTGCCCTTATGGTGTCATCGCAACGACAGGGGTAGACAGCGTCATCGATGGCTTAAGTGCCATAAACATGACTTCCTTGACAATGCTCCGCCTCCAGTTTGGCATGACGTTTGACAACGTGCTGGTCGCATTCATGAAAGAGCGCCCAAAGGCGTTGGTAAAGGGCGAAAAAATCGAGCTCAGCAATGATGGACACGGTCCGCGTTTCGTCTTTCGAGATGCGGAAGGAAATGCGTTCGTCGGGCAGGATTGGCAGCCCGTGCTGGACGCTGCCAAACAACCCGTGTTCCTGTCGATTGACGATCCTTCAGCACGCTACGTTGTCACGATTCCGGGAGACTTCGAGAGATTGGAATCTGTCACTATTGAACACGTCTATACGCTGGAAAAAGATGGCGTCACGCGGAAATCCCGCCAGCGCGATCCCAATTTTGAGATCAAAAGAACAAAATTCGCGTTCGATTATCGCAACCGTCCATTGAACCATATGTCTGGCATGAAAGGCCTCTGAAACAAACGCATACGCGTAAAAATATAGTCAGTCGCTTCTTGAAAAAAAGAAGTGACTGACTATATTTTTACTAAAATACTATTTTTTTTGTTTTAAAGTAAAATATGTTGACGTAAATACAAAAATATGATAATCTAAAGACATCTTGAAATGGAACAAGGTTTTTGGTTCTGGGAGCAAGGAATGCTTCTCATGAAAAAAGGAGGTCTTTCCGGATGCGGAAACTGACGAAGAATGTCTTAGGGTTCTTGATGGCGGCTGTGTTCTGTTGCATGGCGCTCGTGGCGCCGGCGTCGGCCGCGGCATCGCCGGCGCTGTCGAACGCGTCGTGCCAGTCGGTGCACCAGAGCATGTACGATCTCAGTCAGAAAGCGTCGTTCGCGTCGAAAGTCGGCAAGCTGCGTCCCGTGTCGAGTACCAGCGAGCGCTGGGCGGGTTGGTACCGCTACGGTGATTTCGTCACCGTCTTTTTGGAACCGAACAGCGCGGGCAAGCTCAAGACCATGATGTTTGTCGTGAACTACGGTCCGAACAAGCAGTATGCGAAAGCCGCCGAGCTTCAGACCCGAGAAGCTGTGACGATCGCCTACTACACCCTCGGCATGAAGAAAGCCGAAATGGACAAGCTCTGGGATTCATTCGTGACGACCTGGTCCGGTAAGGCTTGGTGTAGCCAGATGGGTTGCAACTTCATTATGTACGTCCCTGCGCAGACATTCGAGAAGCTGGAGAAGGAAAACCTCCTCATTTTCGAACTGAGCGCCACGAACTGAGAAGTTGATGCGGTGCACGGAGCGTCGCTGCCAAAAAACGTGCGCTGCGGAAATTTTTTGGGGTGCGCGTTTTTGAAATAAAAATTTATTTTATTATGTAAAAAATATTGACAAATATATAAAAAATTGCTACTCTATATCCAGATCAAATTTGGAGGTGACCTACCTTGCGAGAGGAAGAACAGAAAGCAATTGTCGAGACATTCCAGCGCGTGATGAAAGATGTGCGTGTAGAGCTCGGATGGACGGCGGTGCAGCTGGCTGCGATGTTGAATGTATCGCGCCAGACAATCTCGAACTTGGAAACGGGTCGACAACCCATGTCGTGGGTTCAGTATCTGGCACTCGCGGCAATCACGGATTTTGCAACGGAAGGAAAGGAGGAACAGCGCCAGCGCATCCTGCAGATTGTCGATCAGGCGGGCGTAGGCAATATGTGGTATACGCCGATGGCCGAGAGCGGCAGCCTGCTCTTGCGCGCGCTCACGGGCGTCGTGCAGGAAGCGACGGATCCGTCGCAGGCCGCGCTCCTCACGAACCTCGCGGAGCATTACAAGGTGTTCCTAGATGCGGATATCTTTTTCGCGGACGGAGCTCCGTCGTTCTTCGCGACGTTCTCCGAGCGGCTGCGCCAGTCCGGCAAGCAGGCGATCCTACCGTACCGCGCCGTGCAGGAAATGGAAAAGCAGCCGAGCGAAACGCGGCGGCGCGGCATGGCGGTCGCGCGGAACTTGCAGCTCGACGGCTGCCTCGTGATCCGCGGCGAGAGCAACGACCCCGACACGCATGACACGATCCGCTCCGTGTTCCTGAAATTCCGCAGCCGCCACAAACTCTGCCTCTTGACGCAGGATGAAGCGTTCGCCCATAGCGTCCTGCGGATGAATGCGGATGCGTCGCGTACTGGCTATGAACCAATCGAAGTTTACCGTCTTGAAAACGGAATGCTGCACGCGTACGAATCCGAGGACGCCGACTGGAGCGGAACGAAGCGCGAGCCACTCGTCTCGTGGGACGATCTCTTCTCCGATTCGGAGCTCAAAGAAACGCTGGCAGACGAGAAAGTGCGCCCCGATGAGAACATCACACTCGACATGGAGCACGCAAACTACTGCTACGAGCTTGGCGCGGAAGGCTTGGAAGATGATGTGCGCGAGCAGAATACCGCCCCGGAGAAACAGCCTGACGCGCCGAGCAGCTGGATGAAGGCTCCGTCCGTCAAGCCGCAAGAGCCTCAGCCCATGATGCAGGGCGCGCCAGCGGCTGGTGCGGAGACCATCAAGGATTCAAAGGACACGACCAACGAGGATACTATGAGCAAGTGGTTCCGCGTGTGACGTCCGCTCTTCATGGAGGAAACCATCGATGCCTACGCTCGAAAAACAGGAAGAATTCTTGGAAGCATGTGTGCGGGATTACGACCACATCCTAATCGACACGTGCAGCCTGATGTCGACGGGCGCCCACGCGTTCTGGCAGCACGTCCTGCCAATCACGCGCCGCTACGGCAAGAAGATTATCGTGCCGCTGACGGTATGGAAAGAGCTCGAGAACAACAGCAAAGACCTGCGCAAAGATGCGACGACGCGTAAAGAAGCCTACAATGCGCTCATGGAAATCACGCACCTGCAAAACGTTGGCGACATCCAGATTGTCGGCACGGATCAGGAAAAAAACGCGCTTGCGCATCCGGAACTGGCCGATAAGAAAAAAGCGTTCGCCGACAACGTCTTCCTGATGGTTCTGACCGTCTGGCGCATGAAATACGACACGCTGACAATCACACAGGACCGCGGCCTCACAGCCGACATCCTCGCGCTCGGCCAGAGCAGCAACGCCGTGCGCGTGCCGAAGAAAGTCCATGTTCGCGCACTGACAGCGGACGGTTACCTGCGCCAGGCGAACCGCATGCCGGGAGCTTCGGGCGTATCCAGCGCGCAGCGGCCGCGCTTCCCGCAGCAGCGTTCGGAGCCCGCGAACGCCGGTACGGGCGAGCCATTCGCAAAGACGACACGCCTCCAAGTTTATCCAGGCATGATGGCGTTTCAGCACCGCCCAGAGACGGGAGCGATGCTCTCGGCGCTCTACAGCGACGGCCGCCGCGAGACGCTACGCCTCGGTGCAGAGATCGCCCACGGCGGCGAGGGCGGAGTCTACAGCACGAATCAGTCGGGCCTCGTTGCGAAGATCTACCGCCCTGAGAAGCTCACGCGCATGAAGTTCGAGAAACTCAAGCGCATGGTCGCGCATAACATCGAATGCCGTGGTGTCTGCTTCCCGAAAGCGCTCATTTACAACATGGAGAACGAATTCTGCGGATATCTCATGGCCGAGGCCAAGGGTAAGCCCCTGCAGGCGAGCGTTTTCAGCCTTTGGAAAAAAGGCGCGGCGAATCCGTTCCCTACGTGGACGAAGCTCGACACTGTGCAGCTCTGCATTACGATTCTTGAGAAAATCATCTTCCTTCACCGCATGAACATCATCCTCGGCGACATCAACCCCGGAAACATTCTCGTCGTCTCGCCGACGGAAGTCTACTTCGTCGATACCGACAGCTACCAGGTCGAGGGGTTCCCGTGCCCTGTCGGTATGATTAACTTTACGCCGCGTGAGATCCTCATGCAGGGCGAAAAGCTGCACTACGATACGTTCCTGCGTACGGAAGGTAACGAGAACTTCGCCATTGCGACGTTGCTCTTCATGATCATGCTGCCCGGCAAGCCCCCGTACTCCATGGTCGGCGGCGAGTCGCAGCGTGAGAACATTATCAGCGGCGACTTCTCGTATCCGTGCGGCGACAAGAGCACCGGTAAAGTTCCGCAGGGCCGCTGGCGCTACTGCTGGAGCCAGCTCCCATACAAAGCCATGAAGGAAACGTTCTACCAGACGTTCCGTCTCGGCGAGCCGCACAGCACCGAAGCCACGCGCTACTCCGCCGAAGGCTGGCTCTCGAACTTCCAGGCCTACCGCAAGCTCCTGAAGAACGGTAACTTGCTCGAAAACGACGACCAGGCGCTCATGATTTTCCCGACGCATTTCAAGAAGCAGGCTGGCGTCACGTATGCGAAATGCCAGCTCTGCGGCCGCGAATTCGAAGAGCGCCGCCTGTCGCGCGGCTACTGCCACGAATGCAGCGAGAAGACGTACCGCACGCTGATCTGCGCTGACTGTGGTCGTACGTTCGCTTTCACGTATGGCGAAAAAGCGTTCTACGACGAGCGCGGCATGACGTTGCCGAAGCGCTGCGAAGCGTGCCGCAAGGCGCGCGATGCTGGCGGCCATCATTCTTCGTTACGCGCCGGCTCGCTTCATCGCTCCGCGCCGCGCCCCGTGCAGCGTTCGCACCAGCCGCAGCCGCGCCCGCAGCCACGCCAGCAGCCGCGCGTGGATTCGCCGCAGGAGACCGCAAAGCCGCAGGGCTTCTGGGATCACTTGTTCAACTTCTTCCGTTGACTTCAGTCAGCGTGCCATGTTTCCCACTCGAGAATAGGAGAAAACTACCATGGGACAGAATCTCATCCGTGTTCAGGACTTGGAAGACAACCCGACGGCCCGCGTGCCGGTCTGCCTCTGCCTCGACGTCAGTGGCTCGATGAACATCATCATCCCGGGGACGGGTCGCGCCACGAACGAGCAGCGCGTCATCGACGGCCAGCGCGTCTACATCGCCGAGGGCGGCGTCTCGCGCCTTGACGAGATGCAAAAAGGCATCGAGAGCTTCTATGAGACCGTCCGCTCCGACCCGCAGGCGCATGACGCCGCCGAAATCTGCGTAGTCACCTTCGGCGCGGGTGGCGCACACATCGCCTGCGACTTCGCCGGCGTCGATCGCCAGACTGTGCCACGCCTCTCGGCCGACGGCGAGACGCCGATGGGCGAGGCCGTGAACCTCGCGCTCGATTGCCTCGAGCAGCGCAAAAAAGAATTCAAGGAAGCCGGCGTCGACTACTTCCAGCCGTGGCTCGTCCTCATGACGGACGGCGTGCCGAATGGCAACCAGCAGGCGCTCGAGCAGGCCATCACTCGCACGCGCAACCTCGCGAACGCGAACCGCCTCACCGTCTTCCCGATGGCCGTCAGTGAAGAAGCGGATCTCGCAACGCTCTCCCGCTTCTCCCCGAAGCGCCCGCCCGCGAAACTCAAGAACATGAACTTCAAGGACTTCTTCGAATGGCTCGGCAAGAGCGTCCAGCAGCTTTCGAATTCTGTCCCCGGAGAAAAGCCCACACTCCCGCACGATAACGTCGATACGTGGTGGGAAATCTGATACGGAGGAACAACCCGATATGTGGAAAACGACCGGCTGCGCCGTCATCGGACGCGGCCATGAGAAAGAGGGCCTGCCCTGCCAGGATCAGGTCGCCTTCGCAGCCGGCGGTGGCATTGCCGCCGCCGTGCTCGCGGACGGCGCCGGATCAGCAAAGATGGCCGAAGAGGGGGCAATCTGCGCTGCCAAGATTGCGGCGAATTATCTCGTCGCCCATTTCCATGAAATCCTCGCCGATGACGACGCGACGGCTGTGAAAGAACAGCTGCTTGCCACGCTCAAACACGCGCTCCAGGAGCGCGCGGAAGAGCTCGATTGTGCGCTCCGCGACCTCGCCTCGACATTGCTCGCCGTCGCTGCTGACGACGAGCAGCTCCTCATTGTCCACCTTGGCGACGGTGTCATTGGCTACCTGAAAGAAGGGGAATTGCGCGTCGTCTCCGCGCCGGACAACGGAGAGTTCGCGAATGTCACGACCTTCGTGACGTCACCGGACGCGCTCGTGAAACTCCGCATTTACCGCGGCGGCGTCGAAAACGTTGAAGGTATCGTCCTTATGTCCGACGGTACGGAGCAAAGCTTTTACCAGAAACAGCAACGTCGCCTCATGCCGCGCCTCGTCCATGTTATGCGCGAGGCTGCCTTGGTCGACAATCGTGTCTTCGTTCCGCAGCTTGTGGACGCCATGACGACCGTCGTCACGGCGCGAACGCAGGACGACTGCAGCATTGCTTTACTCGTCCGTGCTATCGACGAAGAGAACCCGCTTGCTGGCAAAGACGACGCCGCACGCATGGAAGCCTTCGGCATCGTAGCAGACGCGCCCTGTGCGCGCCGCCGCCTGCGACTCTGTGATGAAATTTACGGTTACCTCGCCAAGCCACGCACTGAACGAGCAATTTGCCGTCGTTTTCACATCCGTTTTGGTGCGAAGAAAAAACTTGCGCGCCTCCTTGCGAAAGGTTACATCGTGAAAAACGGCGACATCTACCAGCGCGCCTGCGCTGCCAGAGAATAAACATGCGCGGACAAGCTCGCAGAAAGGAGGAGTGTCGATGGATCACATGACGAAAACCGTGATCGTGAATGCGCTCATCGCCGCGGCTGTTTGCTACGGCGGCTACCAATACTTTTTCAAGCCAGAGCCGCCTGCGACGCTTCCGAAGACGACGCAGACGGCGCAGTCTGCGTCGTCGGACAAGAAGCCAGCGGCCTCGTCTGGCACGACAAAAAAAGCGTCTTCTGACGATGCCACAAAAAAGGCAGAAGAAAAG
>OMUU01000118.1 GCA_900314295.1 uncultured Lachnospiraceae bacterium
TATTCGTGTGCGGCGAGCGTCGCGATAGCGAGATAAAACTCGCGCAGCGTGTTTTATCTCGTTTATGGGATCGGAAGAGGACGCTCTTTTTACGCAATCAAAGTTTTTTAGAAAATGGGTAAGGACTGGTGTTTATCATGGCTACAAATGGAAACGATAAGAAAGATAGCAGTCAAATTTTTCAGGAGGAGGCGGGAATTCGTGAGAGCTTAAGCGGGAGAACACCTCGTTATCCGGAATATTCGATGAAGCAGACGTCGGCAGTACTGATTCCATTGCTTGAGATGGCTGGAGAATTGCAGATTCTATTTGAAAAGAGAGCGTCCGCCCTTCACTCACAGCCGGGGGAGGTCTGCTTACCCGGCGGCAGATTTGAACCGGGCGAATCTGCTGTTCAGGCGGCAGTTCGTGAGGCAATGGAAGAGCTTTTGATTGAAAAGGAGCAGATGGAAATCCTCGGAGAGATGGACGGCATTATGGGACCCGCCGGTGCTCCGGTCTGGCCGGTGGTGGCCATTCTGCATCATTACAGAAATACATGGTCGGCAGATGAGGTGGAGCGTACCTTCATGGTTCCGCTTCAGTGGTTTCGGGAAAATCGGCCGGAGATCTACGAGGCTCATGTTGTGACAAAGCCCGGTGAGGACTTTCCGTATGACCTGATCCCCGGAGGGCGCAGCTATCCATGGCATGAGAAACGCCATCTCGTATACTTTTACAGGACCGGGAGAGAGACAATCTGGGGATTGACTGGTCATATCATCGCATCCTTTATTTCGCGGTATGCAGGAACGACATTATCCAATTATATTCCACAGGAGAGACTGAGCAAGTGTATCTGAGCGGAATCGTTGAGTGGACCAGCGGATGTCTTTTTGACGATTATGGCTCTGCACCGGCATGGATCTTTTCCGTTGCAATGACAATGATTGCCGTAATTGCATCACTTGCTCTTATATTCACGGATAAGAAGGTAAACGGGATCGATCCGGCTAGAAAGATATCGGCCTTTATATCGGGATAGCGCATTATGCGCTATCCCGATTTTTTTCTTTTTATTTACTTGAACAGTGAGCCGCAGCCGAATGCGAAGGATTCGTGTGCGGCGAGCGTCGCGATAGCGAGATAAAACTCGCGCAGCGCGTTTTATCTCGTTTAAGTTCATTTAAGGTATCCGTCTTATCATAGCATCATCTCCTTCAGCTAAAGAAAAAACGAACGAAAATGCATCTACAGAAAGCGTATACAGAAAAGCGTATACAGAAACGCTCATGCGTGCAGACATGGAAACGAGGTGATCAGTGATGGCGGAGCAAAAATTGTCTTATCAGGATTCCTTCCGGAGATATGAAAAGAAATTTCTCTTGGACACAGATCAGTATCAGTCCTTCCTTTCCTACTTAAAGGAGACTGCCTCCGTCGACCAATACGGCCTGTCGGTGATTCACAACATCTATTATGACACACCGAGCTGGTACCTGGTCCGAAGGTCGCTGGAAGGTCCGGTATATAAGGAAAAACTTCGGCTCAGAACTTACGGTCAGCCGGATGATTCGACGATAGCTTTTATTGAAATAAAAAAGAAATTCAAAGATATCGTCTACAAGCGGCGAATTGCCATGCCCTATCCGGATGCATGCCGCTATCTCCGGACCGGCATCCGCGAACGATTCAAGGATTATAGCAGTGAACAGATTGCCCGCGAAATTGACTGGTTCCTTTCTTCCCATCCCGGCATACGTCCGAGCATGGTCATCTGCTATGACCGGGTGGCCTGGGCGGGAAAGGCAGACCCTGAGTTTCGGGTTACCTTTGATGCGGGAATTCGCTACCGGATCAAGGATTTGTATTTACGGATGGGCTCGGACGGAATCTCCCTTCTGACACCAAAGCAGGTGCTGATGGAGATCAAGATTCCGGAGGCAATGCCTCTTGTCACTGCCCGTGCTCTTGATCGTTCCGGGATCCGGATGACATCCTACTCGAAATATGGAATGGGTTTTCGTTCCATGCAGAAGATGGTATGTGAACCCGCATTTAATGAAGAGGCTCGAGCCGATCATATTCTATTTGCCGGCAGCTGAAAGACTGCCTACAAAAAACAAGGAGGAAATTTATATGTTGAACTCTCTATTTAGCAGTGTCATAAGCAATGGGACTGTGACGGGATCGTCCTTTTTGGTCTGTACCCTTGCTTCTCTGGCACTTGGAGTCTTGATCGCCGGTATCTATTGGCTGACCGATAAGGCAAGCAAAAGTTTCTTGCTTACTTTAATAATTCTTCCGGCAGTCATTCAGATGATTATCATGCTGGTCAATGGAAATATCGGAGCAGGAGTTGCTGTTGCCGGCGCGTTCAGTCTCGTACGTTTCCGATCGGCACCGGGAAATGGAAAGAAGATCAGTACGATTTTCCTTACCATGGCCGTCGGCCTTGCAACCGGCATGGGATATATTCTGATTGCCGTATTTTTCGCGGCTGTGATTTCTCTCGTCAGCTTCCTGGTCTCAAAATTCGGACCATATTCCGGGGACACAGAGCGGATGCTTCGGATCACGATCCCGGAAGATCTGGATTATGAAGGGGTATTTGAAGAGGTTCTTCATACGTATGCCGACCGGTTTGAACTGATTTCGGTTCGGACCGCGGGGATGGGGACTCTCTACAAACTGGAATACAGGATTTATCCCAGGCAGAATATTTCTTCTCATGAAATGATCGACCGTCTCAGAGAGAGAAACGGAAATCTGGAAATATTCTATGGAAGACCGGTAACGTCGGAAACACCGGAGCTCTGATAAGTGAAATGCCTGGGATAAGATCATTCATTCGAGAAAGGAGGCTCCCATGATCAGACAGATTTTTCTTTTTCTGGTACTTCTTGTACTTTGTATTGGTTCCGGCGTTGAAAAACGTTACACAAATGACGAAAACCGTTTGGATATGAATCGGAAGGGAGGGCTTGGACGATGAAAGAATCAATTGTTATCCCTGCTCTGGATCCGGGCCCGGAGATTCTGAATTTGATCCGGGATCTTATGGGAATGGGCTTTTTTGATCAGAGAAACGTGACTCCCCAAAGTTCTGATCCTTACAGCAGGAACGAAATAAAGAGGATAATGATCTCCTACCTTCTGGTGGGGGGCTCTGCCTGATTTTTTCTATCATCTATAGCCGCTATTCACACGGCGTTACATCCGCCTACATGACTTTCCTCTGCCTGTTTCCTCTGCTGCTTGGAGCGGTTCCTAATATGATGCTGTTACTTTCGAGCTTTCTTCCCAGGCCCTTCCGGGCGGTGGTAAATCTCTACGGAACAGGACTTGCTGCCATGACGTTAAGCAGCGCTATGCGGGGGATCTTTGAAATCGCAGGTACCGGTTCCGACCTGCAGGCCGTGTTAATGATCGCCGGTATCATCTTCCTGATTACAGGCGTACTTGTCTACATTTTACAGTCTGTTCTCCATAATAAGAGAACCGGACAGTCGGCTGCGTAAGCTGCTTGAGACGCGATTGGCGTGCGACGAGCTTTCAGAAGGGAGATTATCTATGAATCAAAAGAAAAAGAAAAAATATCCGGGAAAGATTGCTATTACGATTGCCTTTCTTGCCCTCATGACCGGGTTTGCCGGATGCGGAATGACTTCCCAAAAGACAGGCACCGGTGTCAGTGCTGGCTCCACATCAATGACAAGCAGCAGTGCATCTGCGGAGGATACTTCTGCAGGCGATGATAATGCGAATTCTTCTGCAAGTAATGATACCGGGAATTCCTCTGTGAGTGCGGATACCGTAAATTCTTCCTCGGGCGAAGATGCCGCGAGTTCTTCGGCAAACGATGGAGCAGTAAATTCCGATGGAACGATCAACACGGAAAATCTTTTTTCGGACCGGGATCTGGAGCAGGCTGCTGATTTAAGTGATGCCCAAAAATATACAGTTTCTGACGGAAACGACATTTCGATCACCGAGGAAGGAGTTTATATTATCAGCGGAAGCGCTGAGGATGTCACAATTACAGTAGACGCATCAGAAGGGGACAAGATCCAGATTGTTTTAAATAACGTCAGTATAACGAATACAGATTCGCCGGCCATTTATGTGAAGTCTGCCGATAAAGTCTTTGTCACCACGGCAGAAAACACAGAAAATACGTTAAAGGTGACAGGCACTTTCGCAGCTGATGAAGAAACAAATACCGATGCTGTCATATTCTCTAAGGATGATCTGACCTTGAACGGAGAGGGAACGCTGAGCATCTCTTCTACCGCTAATGCGATAAGTTCGAAAGATGATCTGACGGTCACCGGAGGTACCTACAAGATCAGCTGCTCGGCCGATGCTTTTGAAGCCCACGATTCCATCGCCGTCAACGACGGGACATTCGACCTTACCTGCCGCAACGGTCTGAAAGCGGAGGACAAGGATGACGATACCGTCGGCTGGATCTGCATCGAAGGCGGAGATTTCAAGATTGAAGCGGAAAATGACGCGATACATGGGACGACAGTTACACAGATTGACGGCGGAACCTTTGATCTCGATGCGGTGGAATGTATCGAGAGTACAGCAATTGTGATAAATAACGGCACCGTAAACATTACATCTTCGGATGACGGAATGAATGCTTCGGAAAAAACGTCTACATACGATGTGAAGGTTACCATCAATGGCGGCAATATTACGATTCAAATGGGAGGCGGGGATACCGACGGTATAGATGCCAATGGCAGTATCTATGTCAACGGAGGAACCTTAAATATCACAGCGAATTCTCCCTTTGACTATGATGGTGAGGGACAGCTGAATGGTGGAACGGTTACCGTCAACGGCGAAGAGGTCACAGAACTTACCAATCAGTTTGCCGGTGGCGGTGGTATGCCGGGAGGCAGCGGAATGATGGGAAACGGCGGACCGTCCGGAGACAGGGGCGGGGAGGGAGGCCCCGGATCATCTGAAAGCCAGAATTTATGACTTCGTCAATGGTCCTTTCCTTTGGAAAATCTGAGATAATGCATTAAGGGATCGGACCGGAACCTGGCGCAAATGACACAGTGATAAGGATTTCACTCACAACTATGTTCGGCAAGAATTTTACAGTCCTGTTTCCATTCGCAAACTGGCTGTAACAAAGTTTTATCCTGTTTTTTTGAGCTGCGGAACTCCTCAGGCGCAAGCGCCTTCGTCAGACAGTCCTCGCAATCCACTTCTTGAAGAATTCACGGATAAAACTTTTAACAGCCAGT
>OMUU01000116.1 GCA_900314295.1 uncultured Lachnospiraceae bacterium
CCCAGTGGTGCCGTGACGGCTTCTGAATGGTGACAGATACAGGGCGAAAGGGGATAGAAGGTTGGATTACATTGATGCAAACAAGTACTATCTGAAACAGATCTGCGTAGTCAATAAAGTGGATCAGAAAGAAATGAAGAAATATGCGGGAATCATCTGGAAATGCAATGATGCGGTAAAGCCTTTCCACAGAGGGAGCATCGAAGTCAGTGCATACCGGGATCAGCGGATGATCGCACTGCAGTATTTGCAGTATGACCGACATGATCTTGGCATGGTGGAACGGTCGGCTTCATACCTTGCGATGACCAACGATCTGAAATCCATGGTCCGGGATACGGTTTATAAGGTACAGGATGTATTTGGAATGGCAGCGGACCGTTATATGGCGATCTATGAAAAGTTTTTCGGTTTTATGGGGGACGAACTTCATCGGGATTTACTGAACGACTACAGCGAAGCAGCACTCTACAGGATCAGATCAGAGGCACTGATTGCATTCGGTATTGTTTTTGACGAGATCATCCTGCCGGCAGTAATCAGGGAAAGTGACTCGGAGGATTCGCCTGAAGCACGGGTTAAATTAGCTGCGGAAATATGATGAATGCAGCATAGAAATGAATAGACGTAGAAAGCATCGGTCAACTGCGGCCGGTGCTTTTTTTGTGTAATAAATGCAATAGCGAGACAGGTTTGGGAATGATGTTATTTTCGCCGCGATGAAAAAATAAGAACAGCCATTCTATGAGAAAAAAGTGAAAAAAGGATGAGAAAACGCTGAGAAAAAGAATAGAGAACAGTGCAATCCAGATTAAAAAGAAGAGAGATTCATGTGACTGCAACATGCGATCAACCTGATAATTTTGAACTCCAATTCCGGGTAACATGAAGTATGTAACAAACAGAGAGGAGACAGCGAAGGCGGCGCTTCCGCCCGTTTAAAAAAAACGGGTGGTTCGCAGCCCCTTCACGCTGCCTCCTTTTGTATGCGGCCACCCGAGGGCAATGCCCGGAAAGGTGACAGCAATGAGCAGAAAGAACAGAAACCAGAAGAACAACGTCTATGTAGTTATCAACCTGATCACAGAGTATGGCTGTCCGCTAAATGGCTGCAGGTATGCGGTCGCTTCTTCACTTGGAGAACAGCAGCTCCGCAGAGACTGTGCGAAAGAACTGACAGAATTTGAACCCTACATTTATCTGACGGATGAAATGGCAAAGGCGATTTTAGACGCCAGAAGAAATGTAACGAGGTGGAACATGGCGAATCTGCGCCATGAAAATTTCTGCGGATATGTGGATGGATTCACTTCGGGAGCGAATATCACCCGGACAGATGCAGCCAGGGATCCGGCTGAAATTCTGATCGAGAGAGAAGAAGCGGAAAAAAAGAAGGCTTTCAGCAAAAAAGTGTATGAGGCGCTGAACTCGCTCACGGAAACGCAGAGACGGCGTATCATACGCAGATATTTTGAGGAGAAAACGCTGGGCGAGATCGCAAGAGAGGAAGGCGTTTCGATCACTACAGTTGAGAACATCCTCAAACGGGCACTTCATTCCATGAGAAAAATTCTGGATGAAGCGGAACCGGTAAAAAATGAAAAAACTGCGGGATAGGTGTCGTAAAAATGCCGTTTTCTGTGACTAAAGGTGAAAGGGTTCCTCCGGAAGGTTTTTCGGGGGCCCCGATATTACATGAACACTGACAACTGCATATCCATTTCATCAGATACATTGCTTCCATGGGCGGGTCAAAACCTGTCAGCCGAACGGATCCTCGCGATGACTGCTGACCGCACGAGCGATAGAAGGAATCCTGAAATGCCGGACTGCAACCGGCAGGGCGATGACGCATGGGAGTGACAATGATACTTCTGTCTATTCACAGCTCGGGCGGTAAGACCGTCGCACGCAATGAGGGCAGCCGGGGAAGATCTCCGCGGGGGCATATTCTGCTCATGGAACCGGTAAGCAGCCGGTCTTCTGATGGATTCCTGGAAGCCGGGCGTCGGGGACAAACAGGCTTGAACATGTAAGACAATGGAGGCCGCCGGGACTTGCCGGCGGTCTGTACATATAAAGAAATGAGGTACAGCAGATGAAAGATCTCAGAGCAAAAGAATATCATCGCGGAGACGTCTTTATGGCGGATCTTGGTGAGGGGTTTGGTTCAGAACAGGGCGGAAAGCGGCCGGTTGTTATTCTTCAGAATAATACCGGCTGCTATTTTTCTCCGGCGGTTACGATTGTTCCGTTTACGGCAACAATCAAGAAGCCGGGTCTCGTGACGCATTACATCATGCGCAGAACATCGTTTCTGAAGAATTATTCCATGGCACTCGCGGAGCAGATCCGGACCATCGATAAGCACAGGCTTATCTCTTATATGGGAAGGATGAGCCCGAAGGATCTGGAAGGAATTGCAGAAGCGGTGGAGGCACATCTTGGATTCGATCTTCCAGATAGTATCGAAGCACCATAAAATCCGGAAAATGTCAAGGATACCGTTTCCTGAAATATAGCTGTTCCGTATCATTGCCGGATTTCTGATTTCCCTTTATTTTGAACTCAATGAAGGTTTCTTCAACAGAAACTGATTTGAGGTGATGATATGGGGAAGAACGGGAAAAGGCGGTGGCCGTCGGAAAAAATCCTGCAGCGTGATTATTGGAAGGCGGATCAGCTGGCTAAAATGACGGGCGCGACCGAATCGCAGATCAGACGGAATGTACTGAACAGCAGGATCCGGCATGTAACCATCAGAGGAGAATGCTACATATCCCAAAAAGCATTTATCAGATGGGTGAATAAACAGCCGCATTATTCGCTGGAAAGCGAAGAGATTATGGAAGAACGGCTCCGGACATCAATAAGTGTCAGGGAATTTGCAGACCTGCTGAAGGTGAGCAGAACGACGGCAGAGAATATCCTGAGGTCCGCAACAGGAAAACGGATGCTGAAGACATTCTGGGCCGCAAACAGGATACGGATCACCAAGATGAGCTTTTTTCAATGGCTTGCTGTTGACAGCAGGTTCGGAATGGCAAAGAAACCTGATCATGAAAAGCCGCCGGACTACAGGAAGGCAGGTGAATATCTGACAGATGAAGAAGCTGCATCGCTGGCAGGCGTTTCCGTCTCATGGATGGCGCAGCTGAGAAGAAGGGGAGAATTTCCTTCCGTTCGCGTTTCATATCACGTAGTAAAGATTCCGTCGGAGGAATTTTTCACCTGGCTGGCAGACCGCAAACAGCAGGAGATCCTTACGAAACTGAGGCGGGGCAGATTTCAGGCAGCAGATACATAGGAAGAGGGAATGAAAGATGGCATTTATCAAGCAAAGAGGCAAAACATATTATGTGGTTTATAAATACCTGGACAAAGAAGGGAGAAGCAGGCAGAAGTGGGAGGCGTTTCCTTCAAAGTCGGCCGCGGAGAGACGTTTAAAAGAGGTCGATTATAAAAAGGCTGTAGGGACACTGGTCATCCCCGAGTGCAGGAAACTGGACGATCTTCTGCAGGAATATGTCGAATCACATGGGAAGGAACGCTGGTCTGTTTCAACATATCAGGCCAATCTCGGACTGATTAGGAATTATATTTCGCCGTATATTGGAAGGATGAATATCTCAGATATCAATACCCGTGTGATCGAGACATATTACAGGAAACTGCAGGCGCTGCCGCCTGAATGTACGGGATGCAGGTGCGGGCACATTACACCGAGCATGATCCGTGATATACATAAGCTCCTGAAAAGCTGTTTCAAAATGGCTGTTAAATGGGAACTTCTTGAACGAAATCCTGCGGAATATGCGGAAGTACCGAAATATCGTCCGAAAGAACGTGATATCTGGACGGCGGAAGAACTGTTTCATGCCATCGATGTGTGTGATGATGACGGCCTGAAGCTCTGCATGAACCTGGCCTTTGCATGTACAATGCGCATCAGCGAGATCCTTGGACTTACCTGGGACTGTATCGATATTACGGATGAAGCTGTCAGGGAAGACAGAGCGTATCTGTACATCAACAAGCAGATCCAGCGGGTGAACAGAAGTGCGCTGGAAGCTCTCGACGACAAAGATGTGATAAAGAAGTTTGTTCCGGCAGATGAACATGCAAAATCGATAATTGTATTGAAAACACCTAAGACGCAGTCAAGTATCCGCAAGGTTTTTCTTCCGAAGACCGTGGCCGGGATGCTGAGCGAATGGAAAGCAAAACAGGAGGAACTGAAGGAGATACTTGGTTCAGAATATGAGGACAATAATCTCGTGATCTGTTCGGAATATGGCGGCCCTGTTGAGGAAAACGCCATAAAGAAGAAATTTGACAAACTGATCAGGGAGAACGGTCTCCGGAAAGTTGTTTTTCACAGCATCCGCCATACAAGCATCACATACAAGCTCAGGCTGACCGGCGGAGATGTAAAGGCTGTTCAGGGAGATTCCGGACATGCACAGACCAGTATGGTCACAGATGTGTATTCCCACATTTTGGATGAGAACAGGATCAGGAATGCGGAAGAAGTTGAAGCCGCTTTCTATTCTGGAAAAGCACCGGAGCATCAAAAAAAGACTATTCCGGCAGACACCGAAGATAATATGAAGGTGATTGCTAACCTGCTCCAGAATAAGGAGCTGATGGCAGTGATCAAGACAATGATGGGTTAAAACTTTGAATAGTGCATTCTCCATTTTCAGCAGCGCAGCAGGATAGAAGTTTCGGCACGAGTTGACATTCAGCCGGTGAAAAGCTAAGATATAGATACAGAAAAGGTGCCACCGGTAAACGGTTAGCCCTTTACGTTAGGAAAAAATAACCGCACGCTTTCTGAGGGCTGGGCGGTTATTTTTTTGACCTTTTTTCTATATCCTTACCAATCTGGTAACCAATTCCGAAGCAGGTAGCTCCAAGTGAAATAGCACCAATAAGTATTGATACAATATCCATTCACAGGCCCTCCTTTCTGGCTTTCGCCGATCTGGAGGGTAGGGCAAAAATTGCTTACCCTCCGAAATAAACAGGAGGGCCAACCGTCCACCGTCATGGTGACACCCACGACAGTATAACATATCAGAATTTCATTTACCCCATAAAGTTATGTAAATGTCAAGGATAGTAATCGTCGAAAAAAGCTGCCGTCGTATCATTGCCGGAATGTAGATTCTCCACTATGTTGAACTTAATAAATAAGTTTATTGGTCCAATATGAGGATTTGTAAAGGAGGGCAGATACTATGGCAGTAACAGAAGACAGACGAACATAGTGACGCAGCGGCTGATCGCAGTGACAATGCGGATGGTAGAAATCAGGGGTTAAGCATATCTGCAGATATCGCTATGCTGATTAAACTTATGAAGGACCCGGATGCAGTCAGAATATTAAAAATGCTGGCTGCAATGAATCAGTAATGCTAATTATGTCCATCCATCTTTTGCAAGAGCGTGGTAATAAGCCACCGTACTAGAAGAAATGTAAGATGAACACGGAGATATGTGCTATCAGACAACACTGTGATAGTGCATCTGATTAAGAAAGGAAATAATCTGATGGAAGATAATAAAAGAACATATACTGTAAAAGAGATACAGAAGATATTGGAAGTAAGCAAACCAACAGCATATCGGATCGTAGAAAGCGGAGCATTTCGTTCGATTAAAATTGGAGGCAGCATCAGGGTTTCAAAAAAGAGTTT